>NZ_LBCR01000030.1:0-289547 GCF_001005635.1 Microbacterium sp. Ag1 | reverse complement strand
CAACCTGCCTGGACATCACAGCTAGTCCGCGCTCATCACCGACTGCACGCTGCCGTCCGAGCCGAGGTTGACGAGCAGGACGTCATCTGACGAGCTGTCGTCGAGCGCGTACTCGAGCACCGCGAACGGTTCCGAGCCCCCATGCTCGTCGGCGAGGATCGTCATGCTCATGAGCCGGAGCGAGCGGATGATGTCGACGGCGGCGTCTCCCGACACGTCGACGAGCACGTCGGGCAAGTCATCGCCGTACGCTTCCTGCTGCTGAAGGATGTACTCGGTGACCTCGCTGGTGCGGTCGTCCACCTCTGCGAGCATGCCTCGACGCGCCGTGTCGTCGACGCTCTCCAGGCCCGCGATGAGCGAGGCGGCGATATCGAGCGCATCGGACGAGACGTCGTCCTGGTCCGGAGCGGTCAGGTCCACGGTCACACTCTGATCACCGAGCTCCACGGTCTCCGACCAGAAGATCGATCCGTCCGGGCCCGAGGACAGGAGTCCGAAGTAGTCGTGTTCGATCGCCATAACGCTATGAAACCAGCCTCGTGCTCACTGCGGTAGTCCCGTCGTCAACCGACCAGCGACTGGACGAAGACATGAGGGGTGAAACCGGTGAGGTCATCGATCCCCTCGCCCTGTCCGAGCAGCTTGACCGGGATGCCCGTGCGCTCCTGCACGGCCAGCACGAAGCCCCCCTTGGCCGACCCGTCCAGCTTGGTGAGGACGAGTCCGGTGACGCCGGCGTGTTCGAGGAATGCCTCCGCCTGCATCACGCCGTTCTGTCCGGTGGTGGCGTCGAGCACGAGCAGCACCTCGCTGATGGGCGCCTGCTTCTCGATCACGCGCCGGACCTTCGAGAGCTCGTCCATGAGGCCGCCCTTCGTGTGCAGGCGGCCCGCCGTGTCGATGATCGCGATCTCGATGCCTTCGCGCTTCGCATACTCGACCGTCTGAAATGCCACTGAGGCAGGGTCCTGACCCTCCTGCTGCGGACGGACGATCGCCGCCCCACCGCGCTGCGCCCAGGTCGCGAGCTGATCGACCGCTGCTGCGCGGAACGTGTCGGCGGCACCGACCACCACACTGCGCTGGTACCCCCGGAGGAACTTGGTGAACTTCCCGATGGTTGTGGTCTTGCCGACGCCGTTGACGCCGACGACGAGGACCACTGCGGGACGCTCGGTGAGCTTCAGCGTCGTGTCGAACTTCGCGAAGTGCTCCTCGAGCGTCTCCCGCAACATGCGCTGGAGGTCTTTGGGGTCGGTCGTCCGGTAACGGTCTACCTTCTGGCGCAGCTCGTCGACGACGCGCTCGCTGATGTCAGGGCCGAAATCAGCCGTGATGAGCGCTGTCTCGAGATCCTCCCAGGTCGTCTCATCGATGGTGGGCTTGACGAACATGCCGCGCAGTGCACGACCAAGAGACCAGGACTTCTCCGCCATCCCACCAGCCTACGGGGTGCTCAGCGGATGGAAGGCGTGCGCACCGATGGTCTCGGTCAGACCGCGGCCGCAGCTCGGTCGCCGACCCGCTGTCCTACGACCGCCGAGACGCCGTCCTGCCTCATCGAGACGCCGTACAGCGCATCAGCGATCTCCATCGTGCGCTTCTGATGCGTGATGACGAGGAGTTGCGAACTCTCCCGCAGCTGCTCGAACACGGTCAGCAGACGACCGAGGTTCGCGTCGTCCAGAGCTGCCTCCACCTCGTCGAGGATGTAGAACGGGCTCGGCCGAGCCTTGAAGATCGCGACCAGCAGAGCCACAGCCGCGAGCGACCTCTCGCCACCCGACAGCAGCGACAGGCGCTCGATCTTCTTTCCCACAGGACGGACCGACACCTCGATGCCGGTGGTCAGCATGTTGTCGGGATCTGTGAGCGAGATGCTGCCCGTTCCCCCCGGGAACAGCAGCGGGAACACCTGGCCGAAGGCCTCCTTCGTGTCCTCGAAGGCGCTCGCGAAGATGGTCTGCATCCGCTCGTCGAGGTCGGCGATGATCGTCAGCAGGTCCTGTCGCGTCTGAGTGAGGTCGGCCAGCTGCTCGGTGAGGAAGGCGTGGCGCTGCTCCAGCGCGGCGAACTCCTCGAGGGCCAGCGGGTTGACGCGTCCGAGCTGCGCCAGCTTGCGCTCCGCCTCTGCGAGACGGCGCTGCTGGATGCGGCGATCGAAAGGAATCGCCGCGGCGCCGTCTCCGGCGTCTCGGTCCGCCGCTGTCGTCGTGGTGGGATCGCGCGGGACGAGCTGGTCAGGACCATATTCCGCGATGAGAATATCTTCCTCCAGGGCCAGTTCAGAGGAGACCCGCTCCAGCAGGCTGTTCAGGTGCAGCTTCTTCTCGTGTATCTGCAGCTCGAGCCCGTGCACGCTCTCCGTGAGCCCGGTCAGACGTTCGCGCAGCGATGCCTCCTGAGCCCTGAGACCGACGAGTTCCTGGTTCTGGGCCGACCGAGCGGCCTCGGCCTCTTTGAGCGCGAGGCGTGCCTCGGTTACGGAACGATCGAGCGAATCGAGGATGCGCGGCAACTCGTCCGCAACGCCTGAGGCCGACTCCCGCTGCGCGCGGCGGATGGCCGCGCGTCGGGCCGCCTCAGCCGCAGCGTCACGTTCCTGCTCGCGCTGCCGTTCCAGGCTCGCGACCCGGGACTGCGCGGCGCGGACGCGCTCGCGCAGGGTCTCGATCTCGAGTCGAGCCCGCACCTCGCCCTCACGTGCCAGCTCGAGAGCTTCGAGGAGCCCGTCCCGTGCGGATGCATCCAGAACCGGCCGCGGCGCTGCGATCGCTTCGTCCAATGCCGCTTTCGCCGCCTCCGCCTTCTCCTCCGCCTCGGAGACGGTGGACTGCGCCTGCGCGAGCCCGGTCTCCAGCCTCTCGCACTCCGCGACGGCGGATTCGTGTCGCACGGTGATCCGGTTGACCTGCTCCGCGTGCGTGGCGAGGGCAGCGTCGTGTTCGCGGAGCGCTCGAAGAGCCTCCTTGGCCTGCCGTCTCGTGGTCTCGACCGCCTCGTCGGCATCCCGACGCGCTTCACGGAGCGAGTCCGCCACGATCCGGATCTCCGCCAAGCGTTCGGCTGCGGCATCGCGTTCAGCCGCGAGCTCGAGACGCGAGCGCTCACCGCCCGAGCCGGTGCGAAGGGTCTGAGCCGTGATCACGTCTCCGCCGAGGGTGACGATGGTGGTCCCGGTGTCCCCCTTCGCATCGAGTGCAGACCGCGCCGCTCTGGCCGAGTCGAGGTCATCCGCTATCAGCACATGCGACAGGATGCCCAGCACTCCCTCGGGGGCGGTAACGACGTCGACGGCGGGCACGACGCCTGCCAGGGACGGCAACGCCGCGTGCGGTCGCGGCGAGTCGGCGATGACGAAGTCCACCACTCCCCTGCGCTGTTGCGCCGATTCGACGGCCATCGCGAAGGCGTCAGACGCCGTGTCGATGAGCACGCCCTCCGCAAGCGGCCCGAGGACCGCGGACACCGCCGCCTCATAGCCGGCACGTACCTGCACGGCATCGCCGACCAGGCCGCGGACGCCACGTCCTCCGGCGCTGACGATCTCCGCCGCACCGCCGGAGAGCGCCAGAGCGCTGCTCAGCGCGGATGTCTTGGCGGTCAAGGAGTCGACTTCACGCTCAGCCGAGTGCAGACGCTCCCGGAGCGACTCGCGCTCGGTCTCCGCCGCCGTGGCGGCCCGCTGCGCGCTCTCGTATGCCGCCGCATGCTCGACGGCCGTACCCTCCGGTGCCTCGGCGTCGTCGATGGACTCCAGTGCCTCAGCCGCTTCCCGCCGACGAGCGTTCGCGGCCTCGAGGGCGTTCTCCTGGCGGAGAACCGCCCCTCGGACCGCGGCGAGAGCTGACGCCGCAGCCTCGGCGGATCCCCGCAAGGCAGACAGTCGCATGTCGTACTGGGAGACGAGCGCGCTCTGCTCGGCGATGTCGACATCGAGGGTGTCGAGTTCCGCGCGCGCGTGCACGACCTCTCGGCTCGCGGCGGCTGCCGCGTCCTGCGCGTCACCCAGTCCCGCAGAGATCGTGTCGATCTCTTCTCTCGCCTCGTCGATCGTGGCCTGTGTCACGGTGATCGCGGTGACCGCGGCATCGTCGTCGTCCGTGCCGAGCAGCGCGAGGCGCTGATTCGCGAGCGTGTAGAGCCCGCGCATCCGCTCCTGCACCTGCTCGAGACCGAACGCCACGCTGCGCGCCTCGTCCACGGCGACGGAATTCTGATCCTGTTCGAGCCGCGCGATGCTCGCGCGAACCGTCTCCGCCTGGTCGGACAGAACGAGACGCTCGGTGTGGCGCTCGTGCTCGGTCCGAGTGTGGTCAGCGAGAGCGGCACGCAGAGAAACCACGTCGTCCGCGAAGAGGCGCGCCTTGGCATCACGCACCACGGCGGCGATGGTCTGCGCCTCGCGCGCGATCTCGGCCTGTCTTCCCAGAGGCTTGAGCTGCCGCCGGATCTCGCCCGCGAGATCGCTCAATCGGGTGAGATTCGTCTCCATCGCATCGAGCTTGCGGAGCGTCTTCTCCTTGCGACGTCGATGCTTGAGGATTCCCGCCGCTTCCTCGATGAATCCTCGGCGGTCCTCGGGCGACGCCTGCAGCACGGTGTCGAGACGTCCCTGGCCGACGATGACGTGCATCTCGCGTCCGAGTCCCGAGTCGCTCAGAAGCTCTTGAACGTCGAGGAGACGACAGCCCTCGCCATTGATGGCGTACTCGCTCGAACCGTTGCGGAACAGGGTGCGACTGATCGTCACCTCTGCGAACTCGATCGGCAGCGCCCCATCGGAGTTGTCGATCGTCAGCTGCACCTCGGCCCGACCGAGAGGACCGCGTGTCGACGTGCCGGCGAAGATGACGTCTTCCATCTTCCCGCCGCGGAGAGTCTTCGCACCCTGTTCGCCCATCACCCAGGCGAGCGCGTCGACGACGTTCGACTTTCCGGAACCGTTCGGCCCGACGATGCAGGTGACCCCGGGCTCGAAGACGAAGCTCGTCGGTTGCGCGAACGACTTGAACCCTTTGAGCGTCAGGCTCTTCAGATGCATACGGGCACCGCTCGTCCGGGGAGAATCACGCGGCTACGCTACCGGAATTCCGGGCCTGGAGCCTCATCCCGCGCGGGTCGACGGCGAACTCGAGAGGCCGGCGACACGCCGAGCGGAACAGTATGTGCTTGACGTGGCTCTCGCGGGTTCGCTACGGTGGCCTCCGGATCGCCACACGAAAGGAGGTTACCGATGATTACGACTCAGCTCAACGCACAGGCCACTGGCCTCGCCGCGCCCGCGCACTTTGCGCCGCGCCCTGCGTTCTCGGTAACCGCCGGCGTCCGCATGAGCGCTCTCTCGTAGAACCGCAACCCGACTCTCCAGACCTCCCGTAGGTCCAGTCCGGCCGTTTCTCTCGCGCCCCCTCCGAGATCTGCCCCGCAGATCTCGGCACTTCCCGCATCCGCTGACCGCCTCTTCGGCCTCCGTCGACGCCTGCTCTCCCGCACCGTTCGCAGCTGCATCCGCAGCCGACGTGCGGTGCTTCCGCACCCATCATCACCATCACTTCCGAAGGAACCACCGTGAACACCACGTTGCACCGCAGCGATATCCACCCGCCCGATATCGAGGACCACGAGGTCCTCCAGATTCCCCGCCCCGATGAACTGCGTCGCCTTTCGATGGCAGATCGTCTCTCCCTCAGGATCGGCCTCTGGCTCTTCCAGAGGGCACAGCGTCCGCGGCACGCCCGTCGCGGCCTGCGCATCGATCCGGCCGACCTGTTCCTCCTCGGCGAGCAGCGTCATCGCTCCGCCGCCGAGTCGTACGCCCTGCTCACGTACGACATGCAGCGCGGCATGCGCTGAGGCCGTCGAGTCCATGACGGGCATCTCTGCGACGGCGCCCGCTCGCCTCACCCGCGAGCGGGCGCCGTCCCATCACAATCCCCTCCACACACCCCGCACGGAAGAACAGACATGAAGACCATGGAAACCACGATCACGCCGCTGATCGTCCCGGTCAACCTGCAGAGCGAGGATGCCGCCGAGTTCCTCGCCTTCGGCGAGCTCAACAGGCTCGTCTGCGATGAGCAGGTGGGCCTCCCGGACCTCGCGCCTGACGCCGCTCAGATGCTGCCGAACTGGCAGGATGACACGGACGCACTCGACGTGGGCTTCGTCGCCCGTATCGACGGCGGCATCGTCGGCATGGTGACGATCTCCTTCGCCCAGGAAGCCGATGCTCACGCCGCGGAGATCGACCTGCTGGTTCCGTCGGCCCACTGGGGCCGTGGCGTCGAAGAGGCGCTCCTCGACACAGCGGAGGCGGAAGCGCGCGCGCACGGTCGGAGTGTCCTGCAGATCTGGAGCCTGCACCGTCCCGAGGAGAGCGAACGGATGCTGATTCCCCGCACGGGCTGGGGACGCGTACCGGCGACGCCGCTCTCCGACCTCCTGGAGGCACGCGGTTTCGTCCTCGAACAGGTGGAGCGCAACAGTGAGTACGACCTCCGAGGCGACTCGGACCTGCTTCGCACGGCTCTGAGCGACGCTATCGCTCTGGCGGGCGAAGACTACGCGCTGCTCGAATGGGACATGCCCACGCCTCCGGAGCTGAGGGCAGGGTTCGCCGCTGTGCTCGCCCGGCTGTCCACGGACGCACCCAGCGGCGACATGGACTTCGTCGAAGAGGTCTGGGACGCCGAGCGGGTGGTGCGGCGTGAGGCGCGACTGCTCGGCGCGGGGCAGGCTGTCTCCGTGGCGGCAGTGCGTCATGTCCCGTCCGGGACCATCGTCGCGTACAACGAACTCCTCATCGCCGCCGATCGCACGGGTGTGACGCACCAGTTCGGAACGCTGGTGAGCAAGGACCACCGTGGCCATCGTCTGGGAACCATCGTGAAATGCGCCAACCTGCTCCGCTGGCGCGAGCTGATGCCTGAGTCGACCGTCGTCTCCACTTTCAACGCCGAGGAGAACCGGCCGATGCTGAACATCAACGAGGCCATCGGCTTCGTGCCGGTCTCTTACGCCGGGGCATGGCAGAAGAAGCTCTGACGAGGGTGCGGGCCCGATCTCATTCTCCGGGATGACGTCGAGCCCGCACCGTCATCCGCCCGGGCGACGACCGAGCCGGGCGGGACGGCGAGGCTGGAATCATGAACATCCCCGTGATCGAAGCCCACGCCCTCAGCAAGAACTTCGGGTCGACACGCGCCCTCGCCGGCGTCGACCTCGCCATCCATCGCGGTGAGTCCGTCGCCATCATGGGAGCCTCCGGTTCCGGGAAGACCACTCTCCTCCACGTCTTGGCGGGGATCACCGCACCTGACGCTGGCGGAGTCGTCTTCCGCCCTGCCGAGGGATCCGCCATCGAGGTCACCGCGCTCGGAGAGTCAGCGCGGTCACGACTGCGACGCGAGAAGTTCGGGTTCGTCTTTCAGCAGGGCCTTCTCATCCCCGAGCTGACCGCGGTGGAGAACGTGGCCCTCGCCTCGATGATCAACGGCATCCGACGTCAGGACGCCGTGCAGCACGCGGCATCCTGGCTGGCGGCTCTCGGACTCGCCGGGATGGAGGACCGCCGGATCGGCGAGCTGTCGGGTGGGCAGGCACAGCGCGTCGCCATCGCACGCGCCCAAGCCACCGGCGCGGAGGTCGTCTTCGCTGACGAGCCCACCGGAGCGCTGGACTCCACCACGTCCTCGGAGGTCATGGACGCGCTCCTGTGGTCCACGACCGGACAGGGCCGCACCCTCGTCGTCGTCACGCATGACGCCGAGGTCGCCGCTCGGTGCACGCGAACGATCGCAGTGCGCGACGGACGGATCATCTCGTCGGCGGTGACCGCATGAACCGCAATGTGCTCGCCCTCCTGCTTCGCCCCGCTCCCGGTCAGGGCAGCGTTATCGCTCTGCCGGTCGTCGCATTCGCCGTGGTCACGACGCTGGTTCTCACCGTCATCGGCGGGGCGCAGTCGTTCTGGGGATGGACCGACGAGTTCGCTCCTCTGTATCAAGCCCTTGCGGCCATCGCCCTCGTGCTGCTGGTCGTCCCGCTGATGTCCGTCGGCGGAGCGGCAGCTCGACTCTCCGCGCGTCGACGCGACGAGCGTCTCTCCACGCTCCGTCTGCTCGGTGTGTCGCCGGCGGGCGTGACCGTCGCCACCGTGGCGGAATCCGTGCTCGTCGCCGCGGCCGGTGCCCTGGTCGGTGTCGTCGCGCACGTCGCCCTCAGCCCCCTCATCGGACTCATCCCGTTCCGCGGCGAAGCCCTCGGATTCGGTGCCGTCGTCCTCCCGCCGGCGCAGACGGCCCTCGTGGTGGCGGCCGTGCTCGCCCTCGCGTCGACGAGTGCGATCATCGGTCTGCGTCGTGTCGTCATCTCACCGCTCGGCGTGCGCACACGCACCGATGTTCCCAAGGTGCACTGGATCCGGGCGGTGTTCGCCGTCTGTGCGATCGCCGTCGCGTTCGTGCTGATCAAGGTCTTCCCTTCCGTGGGCGGACTCGTCCTCACGATCGTCGTACTCGCCGGCCTCTTCGGCGCCGTGCTGGCAGTGCTGAACCTCGTCGGGCCGTGGGTGCTCAAGGTGGTCGCCTCAGGGCAACTCCGTCGAGCCGAGCGACCGGAGCGACTGCTCGCAGCCCGCATCGTGCTGGACTCGCCGAAAGCGGCTTGGCGGCAGGTCGGTGGTATCGCCACGGCGAGCTTCATGGCCGTCTTCGCCGGTACCGGAGTCGCGCTCTTGAGCATGATGAGCACCTCCGATGCCGCTGCCGCCGACATCGCGCTCGCCGATGACATCCGGACCGGTCTCATCATCACGCTCATCGGCTCCTTCCTGATGGTCGCGGCGTCGGTCGGGGTCAACCAGGCCTCAGACGTCCTCGACCAGCGCGAGCTGCACCGCAGTCTGCATCACCTCGGCATGCCTCTCGAGACCGTGGACAGGGCGCGACGGCGGGCGATCATGTCACCGCTGCTCGTGACCGCGACCGGCTCCGCGCTCGTGGCCGCGATCCTCGTGTTCCCGTTGGTCGGCATCGCGCTGATCACGGCACCAGAGTCGCTGCTGACCATCGCGCTCGTGGTGTCCGTCGGGATCGGTGTCGTCTGGGCGACGACGTGGGCGACCCGTCCGCTCCTGCAGCGTTCCTTCGTGTCTGCGTGAGCGCAAACCGTCCGGAGCAGCTATCTCGGCAGCCGCTGGCAGCGCGGGCAGAAGTGAGAGCCGCGGTTCATGAAGCTCTCGCGCACGATGGGCGTTCCGCACCGCGGGCAGGGCTTGCCCTGCTGCCCGTAGGCGTTGAGCGAGTGCGCGAAATAGCCGGCTTGGCCGTTGACGTTGACGTACTGCGCATCGAAGCTGGTTCCGCCCTCGGCGAGGGCTTTCGCGAGCACGAGCCGGACCTCGGCGAGCAGCCTGCGGACGGCCTGCGTCGACAGACGATCGGCCGGCGTCTCGGGGTGTATCCGCGCTGCCCACAGCGACTCGTCTGCGTAGATGTTGCCGATCCCGCTCACGACACCCTGATCGAGGAGAACACGCTTGATCGCACTCCCCCGTCGCCCCAGAGTTGCTCGAAAGCCACGGTCGTCGAATGCCGGATCCAGGGGGTCACGAGCGATGTGCGCCACCTGAGTCGGGATCCGCGATCCGCCGTCGTCGATCAGCGCATCGACGGCGAGGGATCCGAAGGTCCGCTGATCGGCGAAGACGATCGCGAGCTCGCCGTGCCGGGGATGCTCGATTCCGATCCGCACCCGCTCATGTCGTTCGGCCCCCGCGTCGGGCGCGCGCAACAGCATCTGACCGCTCATTCCGAGATGCCCGATCAGCGCAGAATCCTCGTCATCGAGCGGCAGCCACAGGAACTTCCCGCGGCGCGATGCGTCGGTGAAAATGCGTCCCTCGAGGCGAGCGACGAAGTCAGCGGCACCGGCCACGTGACGAGTGAGGGCGCGCTCGTCGAACACGCTCACCGCGGTGATGGTCGATCCGATCACGGCCGGTGCGAGGCCTGCGCGGACGACCTCGACCTCGGGAAGTTCAGGCACGCTCGCTGAGGGTACGCCACACGCTGAGGGCTGCTGCCATCTCGGCGGTCTTCTTGCTGCTGCCGGCACCCGTCATGCTCACGTCGCCCACGCTGACCGTGGCCAGGAAACGACGGTCGTGGTCTGGTCCGCTCGCCTCGACCGAGTAGCGAGGCGGGGTGGCGCCGAGCCGGGCGGCGAGCTCCTGCAGGCTGGTCTTCGGATCCATGGCCGCACCGTAGCGCTCCGGGTCAGCCAGCAGGGGCTCCGTCAGTCGGAGCACCAGTTCCGTGGCAGCGTCAGGACCTGCCGAGAGGTAGGTCGCGCCGATGACGGCTTCCATGGTGTCGGCCAGGATGGAGTCCTTGTCCCGACCGCCGGTCTGCTCCTCGCCGCGGCCGAGCAGCAGATGGCTGCCGAGGTCGATGCCCCGAGCCACCTCGGCGAGGGCGACGGTCGACACGACGCTGGCTCGTCGCTTCGCCAGCTCGCCCTCATCGAGATCAGGATGCGTGGTGAAGAGCATGACGGTCACCGCCTGCCCGAGCACCGAGTCACCGAGGAACTCGAGCCGCTCGTTGTGCGGGATGCCGCCGTGCTCGTACGCGTAGGAGCGGTGGGTGAGGGCCAACTCCAGAAGCTCCGCGTCGATATCGACGCGGAGCTTTTCTGGGAGAGGTCTCGTCCCCCCGGGGACCTCCGTCACGGTACGCGACTCAGACGTCGGCGACCTTGCGGCCCTTGTACTCCAGGAAGAGCTCGGTGCCCTGCGAGTCGGTGACGACCTTGGCCTGGTGAGGACGGCTGTAGACGACCTGGCCGTTCTCGATGGTCTTGACGAGCGCGACGGGCGCCGCCTTCCACTGCGCGCGACGCGAGCGGGTGTTCGAACGGGATACCTTGCGCTTCGGGGGGTTACCAGCCATGACTAGCTCTCTTCTTTCTCGGCGGCACGAGATTCTTCCGTGCCGTCTTGGTCTGTGATGTTCTGGAGCGCACTCCACCGAGGATCGATGGGAGCGGCCTGCTCCGTTCCGGTGCTCACGGTCAGTCGTTCACCCGTTTTCGGGTCGAGACCCGGGCAATCCGGCTGACACACCGGCTGAAAAGGAAGTGCCAGTACGGCCGCATCCCTGACGAGAGTTTCAAGATCCACGTGGTCGTCTTGAACCTCGAAGTCAGTTTCTTCCTCACCAGGATACGCGAAAAGCTCCTGGAACTCGACTTCGACGGGCCGAGTGATGTCCATCAGGCATCTTCCGCACACGCCGGCGTACTCGGCCTCGGCGATTCCCGACACGAGGATGCCCTCGTGCACCGACTCGAGGCGGACATCGAGATCGAGCTCGGAGCCGGCCTCGTACGACACGATCCCCTCACCCCATGACTCGGCGAGGGCGACGGTGAACTCGTGTTCCCGCATCTCCCCCGGACGCCGGACGATGTCACGGACGGGGAGCACGAAAGGGCCGTTCATTCGAGAGCGCACACTCCCATGCTACCGGCCGCTGCACGCTGTCGTCCTGATTCCGCGTCCAGGCGAGAGGTTCAGATCCCTCGGGATCCCGTGTCCAGGAATGCAGCGACCGCGGGCGGAACGAAGGGACTCACATCGCCACCGAGAGACGCGACCTGGCGGACGAGGGAACTCGAGACCATGGCGTGCGAGGGGTCGGGAAGGAGGAAAACCGTCTCGATGCCGGCGAGGTGTCTGTTGACGATCGCCATCGGCGACTCGTACGCGACATCGATCTGCGAGCGGATGCCCTTCACGAGCACTCCCGCGTTGACGTCACGGGCGTAGTCGACCAAGAGCCCCATGCTCCACGAACCGATCACGATCTCGCCCTGCATGCCGTCGTCGGCGATCGACCTCTCCAGCAACGAGAGCCGCTGCGCGATGGGGAGCATCGCCTCTTTGCCCGGATTGTGCACGACCAGCACGTGCAGCTCGTCGTAGAGGGCCGCGGCGCGCCGGATCACATCGAGGTGACCCAGGGTAGGCGGATCGAAGGAACCCGGGACGACGGCGATCCGGCTGCTCATGGTTCCAGCCTAGGGCACGCCGGTTCCCCGTCAGTTCTTCGCCAGCGCCGCCCGATCCTCGTCGCTCACCCGGCGCCCGATGGCCTCGCGGAGACCCGGGTGATCAGCCAGCTGCGGGTCGGCGGCGAGGATACCTTCCGCGACCTCGCGTGCGCGGGTGATCAGCCCTGCGTCCTTCACCACCCTGAGCAGCTTCAGAGAGGAGCGAACGCCCGCCTGGGCGGCGCCCAGCACGTCGCCTTCGCCGCGCAGCTCGAGATCGACCTCCGCCAGGGCGAACCCGTCGAGAGTCGCCGCCACCGCGTCGACGCGCTCACGGGCCAGCGTGCCCGCCTCAGCCTCGGTCACGAGCAGGCAGAGCCCTGGCACGCCGCCTCGACCGACCCGGCCGCGGAGCTGATGCAGTTGAGAGACCCCGAACCGGTCCGCGTCGAGGACGATCATCGTCGACGCGTTCGGCACGTCGACGCCCACCTCGATCACGGTCGTGGCCAGGAGCAGATCGATGTCACCGCGTGCGAACGACTGCATCACGGCATCCTTCTCATCCGCTGGCATACGACCGTGGAGCACGGCACGCCGCAGTCCACCCAGCGTCGGATGGGTCGCCAACGCCTCATCGAGCTGCACCACGCCCCAGCGCGGCCCTGACGCTCCCTCCGGAGCGAGTGCCTGCTGCTCCCCCGCCTCCGTCGTCTTCTTGGCCGTGTCGATCGCGGCGCACACCGCGAAGACCTGCCGTCCCTGGGCTATCTCCTCGGCGGCGCGCTCCCACACACGGTTGAACCACCCCGGGTGCTCTGCGAGCGGGGCGACGAAGGACTCGATGCCGGCACGCCCGGCCGGCATCGTGCGGATCACGGAGGTGTCGAGGTCGCCGAAGACGGTCATCGCGACCGTCCTCGGGATCGGAGTCGCGGTCAGCACCAGCGCGTGCGGACTCGATCCCTTCGCGCGCAGCGCCTCGCGCTGCTCGACGCCGAACCGATGCTGTTCGTCGACGACGACCAGACCGAGATCGGCGAAGGTGGTCTTCTCGCCCAGCAGCGCATGAGTACCCACGACGATCAGTGCCTGACCCGAAGCGACCCGCAGGGCTGCCTTGCGGCGATCGGCCGCCGGCATCTGACCGGTCAGGAGTGTCGGCATCAACAGCGGCGCGAGATCGGGACCGAGCATCTTGGTGATCGAGCGAAGGTGCTGCCCCGCGAGCACCTCCGTCGGCGCGATCAAGGCGGCCTGGCCGCCGCTCTCCGCCACCTGCAGCATCGCCCGCAGAGCGACCAGGGTCTTGCCGGAGCCGACTTCTCCCTGGACCAGACGGTTCATGGGCCAGGCGCCCACGAGGTCCGCGGCGATCTGTCGTCCCACCGTCTCCTGGTCGGCGGTGAGCGTGTACGGGAGGCTTGCATCGAAACGTTCGAGCAACCCGCCGGGCATCGAGGGGCGAGACGTGGCGGCCAGCGCCCGGATCGCGTCGCGCTGCTGCAGGAGCGCCGTCTGCAGGGTGAGGGCCTCATGCATTCGCAGCGTCCGCACGGCCGGATCGATGTCGTTCCGTGTCCGCGGTCGATGCACGAGCTCCAGCGCCTCGCGCGCGGTGAGCAGTTCTTCGCGCTCCCTGATCTCCGCGGTCAGGGGATCGGGCGCGTCCACCAGGTCGTCGAGAACCCGACCGACCAGTCGGGCGATCTGCCATGTCTGGATCGCGGACGTGGCGGGGTAGATGGGGATCGGCACGGTGGCGCGCGCGTCGGCGCTGCGACGGGCGGCGTCCTCATCATCGAACAGCTCGTACTCGGGGTGGGCGAACTGCGTCACGCCGTTGAACTCCCCGACCTTGCCGGAGAACACACCGCGACGACCGACTGCGAGATCCTTCGAGCGCCACTCCGCCGCGCCGACGTTCTTCGCGAAGAACGTGAGAGACATGCGTCCGATGCCGTCGCCGATCACGACGTCGACCATCGCACCGGGACGGTTCCGCATCCGTCGGAAGCTCGAGGAGAGCACCTCGGCCACGATGGTGACTGTCTCGCCGAGCGGGAGGTCACGGATGGGCGTCAGCTCTCCCGGATCGGCGTAGCGGCGAGGGTAGTGGGACAGGAGGTCGCCGACGCTCTTCATGCCGAAGGCCCGACCGAGCGTCTTGGACGACGCCGCACCGATGGCGTCCTCCAACGAGGAATCGAGCGTGAGCGACATGCTCCGAGTCTAGGGAACACGACGGACACGGCAGGCACTCGAGCTGTCGTATCGTGAACGGGTGACGAGGATCATCGCAGGCAGCGCCAGAGGGGCCCGGCTCGAGGTTCCGGGCTCGGGAACCCGACCCACGAGCGACCGTGTACGCGAATCGCTGTTCGGCGCGCTGGAGTCCCTGAGCGCCATCGCCGGCGCACGGGTCCTCGACCTGTACGCCGGTTCGGGCGCCCTCGGACTCGAGTCGCTCAGCCGTGGAGCAGCGAGCGTCGAGTTCGTGGAACGCGGCCGCCAGGCCGCAGCCATCGTCCGACGCAACGCGGAAGTCGTCGCGAAGGCGGGGAGCCTCCCGCTCGGGCGCGTTCACGAGAGCACGGCGCATGCCTTCCTGCATCGCGCCGTCGGACCCTACGACCTCGTGTTCAGCGATCCGCCCTACGACCTCGACGACGCGGCCATGACGGCAGACCTCGTCGCGCTCGCACCGCTGCTGTCCTCGGACGCCGTGGTGGTGGTGGAACGAGCTCGTCGGTCCACGCCTCCGGACTTCGGCGCCGCGAACCTGGAGCAGTTCCGCGAGAAGTCGTACGGCGACACGAACCTGTGGTGGGCCGAGCCGGCGACGGAGGACGAGGACCCTGGCCCCATGGGTCAGCCCGCGGCCGAGTCCCAGTCCCGATAGGGATCCCAACCGCTGAGGTCGACCGGCTGCTCATCGCACAGCAGGTCCTCATCGCCGGCGGCGCGCACCCTGCCGATGGCTCGGAACGCCGGCGGCAGGAGCCCCTCGGGAAAGGTGGCGAGCAGCGCGTGATCCTCTCCCCCGGCGAGAGCTCGCGCCGGATCGGTGCCGAGGAGCGCACTGTCGAGGGCGATCGTCACGCCGGACGCGGCAGCCATCCGTCGCGCATCGAGAGCCAGCCCGTCGGAGATGTCCATCATGGCGGTCGCGCCGGCCGTCGCCGCCACCGCGCCGAGACCGATCGGGGGCGACGGGCGCAACTGCGCCTTCACGGCTTCGCTCTCGCCTGCTGCGAGAGCGCCAGGGTCGACGGGCACCGGCACATCCCCATCCCGGAACCTCCCGAACAGAACGGCGAGACCGCGTGCCGCGTGACCTAGCTCCCCGGCGACGGCGACCACGTCACCAGGACGTGCGCCGCTCCGCGTCACCGCTGCGCGTCCCTCCAGGTCGCCCAGGGCCGTGACCGCGACGGTCAACGTGTCGGAGACGGTGAGATCACCACCGACGACCGCACAGCCCGGCGCGAGCGCGGCACAGGCATCCCGGAAGCCGTCGGCGAGTCGCTCGACGAAGGAGACTCGTAGTTCGCGCGGCACCGCGAGTGCGACCAGGAGCGCCGTCGGGCGCGCGCCCATGGCAGCGACGTCCGCGAGATTCACCGCCGCAGACTTCCAGCCGAGGTCGTATCCGCTGGACCAGGCGAGGCGGAAGTCGGGGCCGTGCACCAGCGTGTCGGTCGTCGCCACCACGGAGCCCGACGGGGTCGCTATCACTGCGGCGTCATCGCCCGGCCCGATGAGCGCGTGCGAGGCGGCCGGCGTGCGTGACAGTATCGCGCGGAGGATGCGCCCTTCGGGCACATCTCCCAGGCGTGGATCGTCGGCGTCGGGTCGGGAGGGCATGCTGTCAAAGGTAGCCTGGAAGCATGCCCCGTTCCCGTCGCCTCGCTGCCCTCGCCGGAGCAGCGGCACTCAGCGCTGTGCTCGCCGGCTGTGCGACCACCGTGCATCTCGAGCCCGCAGCGGATGCGAACAACCCCGCATGCGCGAACGTGTCTGTACTGCTCCCGGAGAGCGTCGGCGGTCTCGATCGCGTCTTCACCGATGCGCAGGCGACAGGTGCGTGGGGAGACCCCACGGTCGTTCTGCGCTGCGGCGTAGAACCCCCTGCTCCGTCCGCGCTGGTGTGCACGACCATCGGAGGAGTCGACTGGCTGGTCCTCGACCAGGAGGAGGAGCGTCAGCGCCTCGTCACGTTCGGTCGCGACCCTGCGGTGGAGGTCACGATCAAGCGCGGCGAGCAGATCGACTTCCAGACCATCGTCGACAAGATCTCGGCCAGCATCCAGTCGGGGCTTCAGCCTGCCACCGGGCAGTGCACTGATCGCGTCGAGTTCCCCGCGGGCTGATCCCCCGGGGAACCGGACGCTCAGCGGCGAAGGCCGGCTTCGACGAGCTCGGTGATGAGATCGCCGTAGCTCAGACCCGACGCGACCCAGCACTTGGGGAACATCGAGATGGGCGTGAACCCCGGCATCGTGTTGAGCTCGTTCACCACGAGTTCGCCGGAGGGTGTCAGGAACATGTCGACACGCGCGAGCCCGCGCCCGTCCACCGCCTCGAAGGCCTGGACGCCGATCTCCTGGATGGCGGTGCGCTCCGCCTCAGTGAGGTCCGCAGGACACACGACGTCCACACCGTCCCCACCGAGGTACTTGCCCTCGAAGTCGTAGAAACCCCGCGACGTCAGCACGATCTCCCCGGGGAGCGATGCACGGACGCCGTCGACGCCCTCGAGCACGGCGACCTCGATCTCGCGGCCGCTCACGCCGGTCTCGATCAGCACCTTGTCGTCCTCGGCGAACGCCACGGCCAGCGCCGCATCGAGCTCGTCGGCATTCTCGACCTTGGAGACGCCGACACTCGAGCCCGCCCGCGCGGGCTTCACGAACACAGGAAGACCGAGGCCTGCGGCCCGCGTGCGCACGTCGGAGGCGTCACGGTCCCAGTCCTTTCGCCGCACCGTCACCCAGGGCGCGACCGGGATCCCGGCCGCCTCCAGGGCGATCTTCATGAAGTGCTTGTCCATGCACAGTGCGGAATCGAGCACGCCACCACCGGCGTAGGGAACCTCGAGCGTGTCGAAGTATCCCTGGATCGTCCCGTCCTCGCCGTGCGGTCCGTGCAGGATCGGGAGCACGACATCGATCTCACCGAGGCCCGCGACGGAGCCGTCGGTCTGCACCACACGGAGTGTGCGATCGCCTCCCGGCTCGGGCCACAGGACGCGCGTGCCGTTGTCGACGACCTCCGGGAGGTGCTCCGCGTCCAGGGGGAACTTCGCCGGGTCGTCGTCCTCGAGCACGAAAGCGCCCTCGCGAGTGATCCCGACGGGGATCACGTCGTATCGGTCGCGATCAATCGCCCCCAGAACGCCCCCCGCCGTTGCGGAACTGATCGAATGCTCGCTGGAGCGCCCGCCGAAGAGCACCACCACCGTCTGCTTGTCCATGGTTGGTCCTCTCACCCTGCGGGGTGTCGTCGTCCGTCGTCAGGTGGGGTGCGATGTCCCGCGGATCCATCTTGCCGTCGAGCACCATCTTCACCTGCTCGACGATGGGCATGTCGATCTCCGCCTCGCGCGCCAGCTGGAGGATCGGCGCGACGGACGCGAGCCCCTCTGCGGTCTGCTGCATCTGCTTCACCACGTCCTGGAAGCTGTACCCCTGTCCGAGCAGACGCCCGGCGGTGTTGTTGCGACTCAACGGGGACTGGCATGTGGCGATGAGATCGCCGAGACCCGCGAGACCCTGGAGAGTCTCCGGATGCGCGCCGTTCGCCACGGCGAAGTCGGTCATCTCCACCAGTCCGCGGGTGATGATCGACGCCTTGGTGTTCTCGCCATAGCCCACGCCGTCGACGATCCCGATCGCGACCGCGATCAGGTTCTTCAGGACGCCGCCGAACTCGGTTCCGATCACGTCGGTGTTCACGAAGGTGCGGAAGTAGCTGTTCCGTGCTGCGCGTGCGACGATCTCCGCCGTCTCCTGGCTCCGCGAGGAGATGACGGCTGCGGTCGGCTGCTCACGGGCGATCTCGAGCGCGAGGTTCGGCCCGGACGCCACGGCCACGCGATCGGGGTCGCAGCGCAGCTCCTGCTGGATGACCTGACTCATCCGCAGCCCGGTGCCGCGCTCGACACCCTTCATGAGGCTGATGATCTTCGTGTCGCTGTCGGCGATCAGCGGCCGCAGCGCCTTCAGGTTCTCCCGCAACGACTGGCTCGGCACGGAAAGATAGACCTGGTCGACGCCGTCGAGCGCGGTCGCGAGCTCATGCGTCGCAGCCATGGTGCGCGGAAGGTTGATCCCTGGCAGGTAGCGGGAGTTCCGCTTGCCCTCGTTGATCTCCTGCGCGAGCTCGGCTCGGCGCGCCCACATCGTCACCTGCGCGCCGCCGTCGGCGAGGATCTTCCCGAAGGTCGTGCCCCAGCTGCCCGCGCCGATCACGGCGACTCGTGGACCGACCGGCGCGGTTCTCTTAGGAGTCAAGGCGTCCCGTCTCCTTCTGGCCGTGGGTTGCGGGATTCCAACGTTCGGCCGGTGCCTTCTCGTCGCGGATTTCCTCGAGGAGCGCCGTGATCGCGTTCATGAGCCGAGTGGTCGCTTCGTTGAGGGCTGCCGGCTCCCCGGCGCGCCCTCGCAGATCGGACACGTCGACCGGGTCGCCGATGAGCACAGTCACGGGCTTGCGCAGCGGCCAGAGGCTCAGACCCTTCTGGTAGCGCCCCATGATCTCCTGCGTGCCCCACTGTGCCATCGGGATCAGCGGGATGCCGTCGGCGAGTGCCAGTCGCACCGCGCCCGACTTGCCGCGCATCGGCCACAGGTCGGGATCCCGCGTCAGCGTGCCTTCCGGATAGACGATCACGCCGCGGCCGTGCTCCACGAGCTCTTCCGACTGCTTCATCGTCTGACGCGCGGACGCCGCAGAAGACGTCCGGGCGACGGGGATCATGCCCGTGCGGTGCAGGAACCAGCCGAGAACGGGAACCTTGAACAGGCTCTCCTTGGCCATGAACCGCGGCGCACGACCGGCACGCCACACGGCGACCGCGACGATCAGCGGATCGAACTCCGAGTAGTGGTTGGGCGCCAGGATGTAGGAACCCTGCTGCGGCAGCTTCTCGGCCCCGCGGATCCGGATCTTCGCGATCAGCGACACCGGGGGGATGACGAGCGCCGCGAGCGGCCAGAAGATGCTCGGACGCTTCGTCTCCGATGAACGGGACGTCACGGCGGTCACCGGATGACGTCGAAGTCGGCGCCGAGCGCGTCGAGCTTGGCGAGGAACTTCTCATACCCCCGGCTCAGGATGTCGACACCCGACACCTTCGATTCGCCCGTGGCTGTCAGGGCTGCGATCACATGGCTGTATCCCCCGCGAAGGTCGGGGACCACGATGTCGGCACCGTGCAGCGGTGTGGGGCCGGTGATGACGGCGGCCTGTTCGAGGTCGCGACGAGGAACGCGCCGCGGTCCGTCCTGCAGACCCCGGGGGTGCACGACGATGTCGGCACCCATCTTCACGAGCGCGTCGGTGAAGCCCATGCGGTTCTCATACACCGTTTCGTGCACGACCGAGCGACCGTGCGCCTGGGTCAGTGCGACCACGAGCGGCTGCTGCCAGTCGGTCATGAAGCCGGGGTGCACATCCGTCTCGATCACGACCGGCTTGATGTCGCCGTCGCGACGGAACAGGATGCCGTCCTCCTGGATGTCGAACCAGCCGCCAGCCTTGCGGAAGACGTTGAGGAAGGTCAGCATCTCCTGCTGCTTGGCGCCGCCGACGAAGATCTCACCGTCGGTGGCCAGCGCTGCGGATGCCCACGATGCGGCTTCGTTGCGGTCGAAGATCGAGCGGTGGTCGTAGCCGCGGAGCTTCTCCACGCCTTCGATCACGATGACCCGGTTCGGCTCGTAGGAGATGATCGCGCCCATCTTCTGCAGCACGGCGATCAGGTCCATGATCTCGGGCTCGATGGCCGCGTTGCGCAGCTCGGTGACGCCTTCGGCGCGGACCGCGGTCAGCAGCACCTGCTCGGTCGCGCCGACGCTCGGGTACGGGAGGTGGATGTTCGCGCCGTGCAGGCGGGTTCCCCCGGTCGAGAGGCGGATGCCGCTGGGGAGCTTCTCGACGATGGCGCCGAACTTGCGCAGTGCGTCCAGGTGGAAGTCGATCGGACGGTCGCCGATGCGGCAGCCGCCGAGGTCGGGGATGAACGCCTGGCCGAGCCGGTGCAGCAGCGGGCCGCAGAACAGGATCGGGATGCGCGATGCCCCCGCGTGCGCGTCGATCTCCTCGAAGTGCGCGGACTCGACATCGCTCGGGTCGAACACGAGCGAACCGGGCTCATCGCCCTCTGAGACGCGGACGCCGTGCACTTCGAGCAACGACCGCACGACGGCCACATCGCTGATCGCCGGCACATCGCGCAGGGTGCTCACGGTCTCGCCGAGGAGCGAGGCGACCATGGCCTTGGTGGCCAGGTTCTTCGCGCCCTTGACGTCGACGCGTCCCCGGAGCGGGCGTCCGCCGCGAATGGCGAGGACGTCTCCGGTGAGTGCAGGGACTCCGTCCGGAAGAGCGTCGCGCACAGGTGTCGTCATTCGGAGCCTCACTTCATCTACGGATTTCGGGGGCGGGTTGCCCCTGGCTCCCCCGCCCCCACCGTCTACTGAACGGGAAGGGTTCGGGGCCGCCACGACTCGCGACGGGCCTCGAACTGCGCGATCTTGTCTTCGTTGCGCAGCGTGAGCCCGATGTCATCGAGCCCTTCGAGGAGCCGCCATCTAGTGTAATCGTCGATCCCGACCTCGGCCTGGACGTCACCGATCGACGCGGTGCGCGCCTCGAGGTCGACGGTCATCTTCGCACCGGGATTCCGGTCGATCTCGGCCCAGAAACGCTCGAGATCCTCTTCCGAGATCGTCGCGGCGAGCAGGCCCTGCTTGCCCGCATTGCCGCGGAAGATGTCGGCGAAACGCGGGCTGAGCACGACCTTGAAGCCGAAGTCGCGCAACGCCCACACGGCGTGCTCACGGCTGGAACCGGTGCCGAAATCGGGACCGGCGACGAGCACGGAGGCACCCTGGAAAGACGCCTGGTTGAGCACGAACTCGGGGTCCTGCCGCCAGCCGTGGAACAGTGCGTCTTCGAAGCCGGTCTTCGTGACGCGCTTCAGGAACACCGCAGGGATGATCTGGTCGGTGTCGACGTTCGAACGCTTCAGCGGAGCGGCGATGCCGGTGTGGGTGGTGAACTTCTCCATGGGTCAGAACCCTTCCGTCAGGTCGCTCGGGCTGGACAGGGTGCCGCGGATCGCCGTCGCAGCGGCGACGAGGGGCGACACGAGGTGAGTGCGCCCTCCCTTGCCCTGACGACCCTCGAAGTTGCGGTTCGATGTCGATGCGCAGCGCTCCCCCGGGGCCAGCTGATCGGGGTTCATGCCCAGGCACATCGAACAGCCGGCGAAGCGCCACTCCGCACCGAAGTCCTTGATCACCTTGTCCAGGCCCTCGGCCTCGGCCTCCAGGCGCACTCTGGCGGATCCGGGCACCACCATGACGCGGACGCCATCGGCCTTCTTCTTGCCCTGGATGATCGATGCGAACGCGCGCAGATCCTCGATGCGGCTGTTGGTGCACGACCCCATGAAGACCGCGTCGACCGGCACCTCCTTGAGAGGAGTGCCCGGAATCAGATCCATGTACTCCAGGGCGCGCTCGGCGGCCGCGCGCTCGTTCGGGTCGTCGATCTCGGCGGGATTCGGAACCGCGGCGGAGAGCGAGCTCCCCTGTCCGGGGTTGGTACCCCACGTCACGAAGGGCTCCAGCTCGTCGGCGTCGATGAAGACCTCCGCGTCGAACGTCGCCCCGTCGTCGGTCGGGAGCGTGCGCCAGTAAGCGACGGCATCGTCCCAGTCCTGGCCCTTCGGGGCGTGCGGGCGGCCCTCGAGGTAGGCGAAGGTCGTCTCGTCCGGCGCCACCATCCCGGCGCGGGCACCGGCCTCGATCGACATGTTGCAGATCGTCATGCGACCCTCCATGGAGAGCGCTCGGATCGCACTGCCGCGGTACTCGAGGACGTAGCCCTGACCGCCTCCGGTCCCGATCTTCGCGATCACGGCCAGGATGATGTCCTTCGCCGTGACGCCGGCACGCAGAGTGCCCTCGACGTTGATGGCCATCGTCTTGAAGGGCTTGAGCGGAAGCGTCTGGGTCGCCATGACGTGCTCGACCTCGCTGGTGCCGATGCCGAACGCCATCGCACCGAACGCGCCGTGGGTGGACGTGTGCGAGTCACCGCAGACCACGGTGATCCCGGGCATCGTCAATCCGAGCTGAGGACCGACGACGTGCACGATCCCCTGCTCCGCATCGCCGAGCGAATGCAGACGCACACCGAACTCGGCCGCGTTGCGCCGGAGCGTCTCGATCTGCGTCCGGCTGGTCAGGTCTGCGATCGGCTTGTCGATCTCCCACGTCGGGGTGTTGTGGTCCTCGGTCGCGATCGTCAGGTCGAGGCGCCGCAGTGGACGCCCCTCGCTGCGCAGGCCGTCGAACGCCTGCGGGCTGGTGACCTCGTGCACGAGGTGGAGGTCGATGTAGATGAGGTCGGGCTCCCCGTCCTCGCCCTTCACGACGAGGTGGTCGTCCCAGACCTTCTCGGCGAGTGTCCTGGGGCGTGCGGAATCCGCACCGGCGGTGGTGGTCATGGCGTGTCTCCTGTGGCTGGCGGTTCGGCCCACGATGGACTCCGCGACGAGGAGGGGCTCAGAACGAGGTCTCGTCGCGGCGCCTAAGAAGAAGGAGCACGGTCCGCATGACGTCAGATTACCACCGCTCCGACATGCCCCGACCCGTCATGACACTCTGAGGACACCCGCACCAGCTGCGCATCGACCGACCGAGAGGCACCGCATGACCGTCGACACCGCCCGCTTCGCCACCCGCGCGGTCCATGCGGCGAGGAGCAGAGAGACGGCCGCCTCGCGGGCCACGCCGATCTACCTCACTGCGGGCTTCGAGTTCGACGACTTCGACCACGCGGCGGATCATTTCAGCACCGGTGCCGGATTCGGGTACACCCGAACGGGGAACCCCACGGTGCGCGCGGTGGAGCGTCAGCTCGCCGCTCTCGAGTCGGGGGCGGACGCGGTTCTGGTCGCGAGCGGGCAGGCCGCCGTGGCGACGGCTCTGCTCACCGTCGCGGGTGCCGGCGATCACATCGTCTCCTCCACGCACATCTACGAAGGCACGAGGGGCCTCTTCCTCGACAACCTGGCCCGACTCGACATCGAGACCACGTTCATCGACGACATCTCCGACCCGGAGGCCTGGCGTGCCGCGATCCGCCCGAACACGCGGGCACTGTTCGCGGAGTCGCTCGCGAACGCCCGCAACGACGTTCTCGATGTGCGCGGCGTCAGCGACATCGGCGACGAGCACGCGATCCCGCTGATCGTCGACAACACGCTGGCGACGCCGGCGCTGCTGCGTCCGATCGAGCATGGTGCGGCCATCGTGGTGCACTCCGCTTCGAAGTTCCTCGCCGGGCACGGATCCGTCCTCGGCGGTGTGATCGTCGACGACGGCCGTTTCGACGCAGACCTCGCCGGCCACAATGCACCCCACCTCGTCCTTCCCGGTCGTGGTGACACGCCCAGCGTCTTCGCCCGCCACGGCGGACGCGCACGGATCGGGTACGCGCGAGAGTCCGTGGCCCCGCGATTCGGCGCTTCCCCCTCGCCTCTCAACGCCTTCCTGATCGGGCAGGGCGTGGAGACCCTGGGGCTGCGTGTGGAGAGGCAGTCACGGAATGCACTGCAGATCGCGCAGTGGCTGGAGCAGCACGCCGAAGTCGAGAGCGTGGACTACGTCGGGCTCCCCTCCCACCCGGATCACGAACTCGGGCGACGGTATCTCGATGGTGGCTCCGGCTCGATCTTCACGTTCACGTTGCGAGGGGGGCTTCCGGCGGCTCGAAGATTCGTCGAGCACGTGCAGGTTTTCACGCACATGACCCACATCGGCGACGTGCGCTCTCTGGTGCTGCACCCAGGAACGACGAGTCATGCCCAGCGGACCGAAGAGGAGCGCGAGGTCCTCGGCGTCCGTCCGGGAACTCTGCGACTCTCGATCGGCATCGAGGACGTGGACGATCTCATCTCCGACCTGTCCCACGTGCTGCAGCACGTGCGGGAGACGGTGGCATGAGCCGCCCACAGCACTTCGGCTGGTTCCTCGCGCGCGGCTTCGGGCCGCAGGGGTGGGGCTACCCCGCGCTCGATTGGGACTACGACTGGACGCGCCCCGACGTCTATCAGCACGCCGCACGCACGCTCGAACAGGCGGGGTTCGATCTCGTCATCATCGAGGATGCGCCGTCGCTGGGATCGCCCTCGACGATCGACCTGCGCGTGCGGCATGCGTTCGGCGGCCCCAAACACGACCCTCTTCTCCTCGCGCCCTACCTCTTCCAGGCCACCAGGCACCTCGGCGTGGTGCCCACCGTCAACCCGGCGGCCTACCTCCCGTACACCGCGGCGCGGCAGTTCGCGACGCTGCAACACCTGAGCGGACACCGGCTGGGCCTCAACGTCGTCACCGACACGGGCAGCGCACGGCACTTCTCCGACGCGGCGCAGCTCGGCCACGACGAGGCATACGACCGGGCAGAGGAATGGCTCTCCGGTATCCGCGCCCTGTGGCGCAGCTGGGATGACGGCGCATTGCTCGCCGACCGTGAGACCGGTGTCTTCGCGGACGGCAGCCGGCTGCGGGCCACCGAGCATCGCGGCGAGTACTTCGCCTTCGACGGGCCGCTGAACGCCGTGCCCTTCACCGACGGGGATCCCGCGATCGTCTCACCCGGCGGTTCCGGCCGCGGGCTCGGCTTCGCAGGCGCCAACTCCGATGTGCAGCTCGCGCTCGCTCCGTTGCACGAGAAATCCGTGCGAGAGTATCGCGCCAAGGTGCACGATGCCGCGCTCGCGAAGGGAAGGCGACCCGAGGACATCAAGATCCTCTTCGCCATCCAGCCCGTGATCACGTCGTCGAGCGAGGAGGCCGATCGGATCGTCGCGGCGTCGGCGCAGCCCGACGATTCCGCCCTCGTCCAGATCGCGCGCAAGCAGTCGAGCGACCTCGAGACCGATCTGACCTCCCTCGACCTCGACGAGCCACTCGACATCTCCATCTTCGGAGCGCACGTCTCCCGTGGAAGCATCCAGCGTCTGGTCGGCGATCGCGACCAGGATGCCCCGTTGCGCGCTCACCTCACAGCCCTCGCCCGCACCGGCAGGATCACGGACCGTACGGGGTTCGTCGGGACCGCGCACGAGTTCGCCGATCTGATCGAGGAGCTCGGCGAATGGGGCAACGACGGCGTGCTGCTCTGGGGCGACTTCCATCCGGTGACCCTCCACCGAACGCTCGACGAGCTCGTCCCCGTCCTGCGTCGACGCGGCATCCTCCGGCGCGAGTACGCGGAGGGCGGCCTGCAGGCGAACCTCCACCAGTTCTGACCGATTCCGACCGAGCCTCACCAACCCCGCGAGCCGGGAACGCCCTTGAAGGGGCCGACGACCCACGAGGTGACCCAGCCGCCGTAGAACCCGCCCGGCTGCGGAGAAGCGACCTCGTCGCCGACGGTGCACTCATCCATCTGCCCCGCGTACACGGCGACCCGATCGGACAGGATCTCGAACCCGCGAGCCGGCTGCGGGTAGGTCCAGGCGGCTCCTGGGCGCACCGTGTCGCCGGCGCGCACATCGAAGTATCGTGCGGAGCCCTTGAACTCGCAGAACGACGAGCCGGCGGCGTCGACGAGAGCACCGGGGACGAAGTCCGCGATCGGAAGATAGTAGACCGGAGGATGACTCGTCTCCAGCACGCGGACGGCGTCCACCGTGTCGGCGATCAGCTGGCCGCCGAGCCGGATCGTGATGCGCTCCACGACTGCCTCGACACGCGGTGGCCTCGGGTAGTCCCAGACGGATTCCTGCCCAGCGGCGGGGGCGATGGGGCGCGGCGTGTGCATCTGCTCACCCTACGTCTGCTCGCGATATGTCGCGCGATACCGTGCCACGTCATTCGACGGGGGTCGTGGTCCTCGCCGCCCGCTTCTCACGCGCGGAGGCGATGAGGCTCGCGACCGTGGCGATGGTCATCGACGCCAGGATCACGCCGAGCGAGACCATGTTGCTGATGTCGGGGACCCATTCCACGTGCTCCCCGCCGTTGATGAACGGCAGTTCGTTGACATGCAGGGCGTGCAGGATCAGCTTCACGCCGATGAAGCCGAGGATGACGGCGATGCCGTAATGGAGGTAGCGCAGGCGATCGAGCAGATCGCCGAGCAGGAAGTACAGCTGACGCAGACCCATGAGCGCGAAGATGTTCGCCGAGAAGACGAGGAAGCCGTTCGTCGTGATCTCGAAGATCGCGGGGATCGAGTCGATCGCGAAGATCAGGTCGGTCACACCGATCGTGATGAAGACGATCACCATGGGCGTCCACATCCGCTTGCCGTCGACCGTCGTGCGGATCTTCGAGCCGTCATAGGTCTCGCTGATGTCGACTCGACGACGCAGCAGACGGACGATGAAGTTCTCGCGTTGCACCTCTCCCTCGTGGTCACCCTCCGGCATCGCCTGACGGATCGCGGTCCAGATGAGGAACGCGCCGAAGATGTAGAAGATCGGCGAGAAGTTCTCGACGATCGCGACACCGGCCAGGATGAAGAGCCCGCGCAGCACCAGCGCGATGATGATGCCGATCATGAGCACCTGCTGCTGCAGGCGCCGCGGTACGGCGAACTGCGCCATGATCAGCACGAACACGAACAGGTTGTCGATCGAGAGGCTGTACTCCAGTGCCCACCCGGTGATGAAATCGCCCGCGTTCTGCCAGCCGCCGACGTTGCCGAGGAGCACCGCGAACAGCAGCGCGAGGCCGACGTAGAACACGACCCAGAGGGTGGACTCCTTCGTCGACGGGATGTGCGGCCGAAGCCGGATGAGCAGCAGGTCACCGATCAGGATGATCGTGAGGACGACCATCGAGGTGATCTCGAACCAGACGGGGATTTCCAAGGGCGCACTGGACCTTTCGCGGAGGGGTCGGGAAGGAGTCGAAAGTCTCTCCCCCGCACGGATGTGCGTCGCGCGCCCGGAGCAACGATGACGGTGCTCGTGATGACGGACGCGCGTTTGCGGGATACTCCCTCTCGCCCGGGCAATGCTACCCGAGGCACGGGGCGAGCGGGAACGGATTGCATTCGAATCTCATCCGCCCGCTCGGCATGGACCACCGATCTGAGACGATGGGGCGGCGATCGACACTCTCCTCGTGAGAGACACCGAACGGAACCAGGATGCCCCTGCACACAGATGATCAGAGATGGGCGGCGCAGGCCGCGGGCGGCGACGAGAGCGCCTTCCGCGAGCTGTACCGCGCTCACGTGCGACCCGTGTACTGGATCGCTCAGGGAATCCTCGCCTCGTCGGCGGATGCCGAGGACGTGACACAGGAGACGTTCGTCGTCGCCTGGGGGAAGCTGCCCGACCTCGAACTCCGGGGCGAGTCGATCCTTCCGTGGCTCGCCACGATCTGCCGGTTCCAGGCGGCGAATCGGCTCCGGCAGCGTCGGCGAGACCAGGCGCACACCGCCGAGGCCGTCGACGAAACACTGCTGGCGGACACGGTGAGCGTCGAGGAACAGGTCATCACCGCGGAGCTCGCGGCGCGGATCACCCGCGAGGTGGGCACGCTCAGCGAGTTGGATCGTGAGGTCTTCCGTCTGTGCGCCACGGAGGGATACGCCTACCAGGTCGCTGCGGATGAGCTCGGGGTGACGCACGCCGTCGTCCGGAACCGTCTCTCACGAGTGCGCACGCAGCTGCGAGGCGCCGTGACCGAAGCGAGGGACGCATGAACGACCAGACCACCAGCGGCGACCTGCCAGAACTCTCGGACGAGACCATCGCCCGCATCGAAGATGCCGTGTTCACAGAGATCGCCGCAGAGCGGGCGCGGGCACCGCGCACCGCGAAAGAGACGCGGTCGCGGCGACGCGGCTGGCTCACGGCAGGCGGTATCGCTGCAGCCTTCGCTGTCGGAGTTCTCGTGACCCCGCCCATCCTCAGCGCGGTCGGCGGGGCGAGCTCCGTCACCGCCGACGGCGTCAGCATGTCCGAAGACTCCGCCACGGATGCCGCACCGTCGGGTCCCGAGCGGATCACGGGTCTGACCGCCGAGTCGGCACCGGACGGCGCTCTGAGCCCGGACGCGAGCGCGGGTGCGCTTCCCGGCGTTGCGGCGAACGACAGCGGTCGCGAGATCATCGCCACGGCGCAGGCGACCGTTCAGGTGAAGGACATCTCCGAAGCAGCAGCTGAGATCGCCGCTCTCGCCGAGGAGCACGGCGGCTACGTCGAGAGCACCGAGATCGGGAAGTCGGTCGCCGTCGACGGCTCGTCCGAGCCCGTTCCAGATCCCGCAGACTCGGCATACGGCTGGATCAGCATCCGAGTGCCATCCGCCGACCTCCCGAAGGCGATCGCCGCACTCGACGACACCGGCGAAGTACTCTCCTCTTCCACCTCGAAGCAGGATGTGACCTCCGTCGCGATCGACCTGCAGGCCAGGGTCGACTCCACCAAGGCGTCCGTCGAGCGGCTCACGCAGCTGATGGCGCAGTCGGGCAGCGTCTCCGAGCTGATCGAGGCCGAGGTGGCGCTCACCGACCGTCAGGCGCAGCTCGAATCGTACGAACAGCAACTCGCCGCGCTCGACGACCAGGTCGCCATGTCGTCGCTGCAGGTGCAGCTGACGAAGGCGACCGCACCGACGACTGCCGACCCTGCGGGCTTCGGGGACGGTCTGATGGCGGGATGGAACGGACTCGTCGTGTCGCTGAATGCTCTGGTGATCGCGGTCGGCTTCCTCCTCCCCTGGCTCGCGATCGCGGGCGCCGTCGTGCTGCTCGTCTGGCTCATCCGCCGCGCCCGGCGGCGCCGGCGTCGTCGCGACCAGCAGGTCCCGTCCCAGCCCGAGGCCGCCGAAGGCAACTGATCGCCCGAAGTGGAATGGGCCGGTTCTCCTGACGTGAGGAACCGGCCTGTTCCTTGATTTTCCAAGGTATACAAGAACCCTTGTGCGTTTGACGCCGTGAGCCTAGCGTCGTCTTCCGTGGAAGACATCTCCGTTATCACCGCTGTGCACCATCCGCTGCGCCGCCGCATCTACGACTATCTGCTCCTGTACGGAACGGCACAGGTCACGGCGATCGCCCGCGCGCTGGACAGTCAGGTCGGCAGCATCAGCCATCACCTTCGCATGTTGGAGCGCGCCGGCGTCGTCGAACGCGCCCCTGATCCCGACGGAGACAAGCGCACGAGCTGGTGGAGAGTGGCACGTCGGGGTCTCACCTGGTCGACAGACGATTACGCGGACTCGCCCGCCGATGCCCTCCTCGCCCGTGAGGCGCAGCGTCAGGGTATCCGTATGCAGATCGGCCGGCTCCAGCGCTGGCATCGCCATCGCCATGACCCCGCTTACGCCGAGTACGACGGATCCAACACGGAGACCACGGCGTGGGCCTCACCCGACGAGCTACGGGATCTCTCCGCGCGGCTGCTCGAGACGATCAGGGAGTGGCAGGACGGCATCGATCTCGACGACGGCCGAGGCCGTGCTCCCGTCTTCGTGTTCGCGCACGCGTTCCCGACGGAGCCCTGATGTCCGCCGTCACCGACCCGGAGGAGATCGTCGCCCCTCCCCCTTTCCGTCGCGATCGTCTCGTGCACGCCTGGATCGGAGTGAAGGCGCTGTCGGATGCCGGCGATGCGCTGTGGACCATCGCGCTCGCCTGGACGGCCGTCCAGGTGGCCTCCCCCGCTGTCGCCGGTCTGATCGTCGCTGCCGGTACCGTGCCGCGTGCCGTGATCCTGCTGTTCGGAGGGGTGATCGCCGACCGCGCGGACCCGCGCCGCATCATGCTCGTGTTCAACGTGCTGCGCGTGGGCGTGCTCGTCGCGGTGGCGCTGTGGGTACTCGCCACCCCGCCCACCGTCTCGGTTCTGCTGTTCGCGGCGATCGCGTTCGGGGTGTGCGACGCGTTCTACGAGCCGTCCGCCGGGACGATCGCCCGTCAGCTCGTGCGAGCCGTCGACCTTCCCTCCTACGGCGCAGCAGCTCAGACGGCCTCGCGGCTGGGGACCATGGGTGGGGCGGCGATAGGCGGATTCATCGTGGCCCATGCCGGCCTTGCGGGAAGCGCGTCCGTGAACGCCCTGACCTTCACACTGGTCGTCGCCTTCATCGCGATCTGGCTCCGCCCGCGCTTCCGCCTCACCAGAGCGGAGAAGGAGTCGGCACTGCGCGGGATCGCGCGCGGGTTCGCGCACCTCGCCGAGAATCCCACGACCCGCACGCTCGTGATCGCCCTCTCCGGGCTCAATCTGGCGGTCGGCCCGGCGATCGGAATCGGACTCGCCCTCCGCGCCCATGCGGAGGGGTGGGGCGCGCAAGCCGTCGGACTCTTCGAAGCGCTGCTCGGGCTCGGTGCAGCGCTCGGCGCGATCTCCGTCGCGAAGTGGCGTCCGAGCCACGAGGCCCGCGGCGGGTTCCGGGCGCTGGTGCTTCAAGGCGCCGGGATCATTGCGCTCGGAATCGGGCCGGCGTGGAGCGTCGCCGTGGCGGCCTTCGTCATCGGCGCGACGGCTGGTTACGCATCGGTGCTGTTGAGCGCGACGTTCTCGGCCACCGTCGACACCGCCTACCTCGGCCGGATGAGTTCGCTCACGCGCCTCGGCGACGACTGTCTGATGCCGCTGGCGATGGCCGGATTCGGTGCTCTCGCGTCGTCGACGGCGCTCTGGGTGCCGTTCGCACTCTTCGGAGGAGCCATGATGGCGCTGATGATCCTGCCCCTGAGCAACCGTGCATTCCGGTCGTTGTCGTTGAGGCCCGCTGTATGAGCGACGACCACCCTGGGCAACGAGAAAGCCTCCGGCGAACCGGAGGCTTTCTCTGTTGTGTGACCCCAGCGGGATTCGAACCCGCGTTACCGCCGTGAGAGGGCAGCGTACTAGGCCGCTATACGATGGGGCCGTCTGGCGGAATGTTTCCGTTCCGCGACAACCGTTCAAGTATGCCACGGCGATTCTCACTGCGCCAAATCGACGCCTCCCCGTCAGGAATCCCGGGCGTGGCGCACCGGATCCGTTTGCCGTGCGCGTTCCGAAGGAGTTGACTCTTCCCATGCGCGTCACCAAGTTCGAACATGCCGCCCTCCGTATCGATGCGAACGATGAGACCCTCCTGGTCGATCCCGGGTCGTTCACCGCTCCGCTGAACGACCTCACCGATCTGGTGGCCATCGTGATCACCCACGAGCACCCGGACCACTGGACATCCGAGCACTTCGACCGCCTCCTGCGCGACGCACCGGGGACGCCGATCTTCGCGCCGGCCGGTGTCGCCCGCGCCGCCGAGGGCTACGACATCACGGTCGTCAACCCCGGGGACTCGGTGGAGGTCGGCAGCTTCTCACTGCGGTTCTTCGGCGGCACCCACGAGGTCATCCACTCCTCGCTTCCGACGGTCGAGAACGTCGGCGTGCTGATCAACGACGAGCTCTACTACCCCGGCGACTCGTACGCGGTCCCTGAGGGCGTCTCCGTCGGCACCCTCGCCGCTCCCCTCGGCGCACCCTGGCTGAAGATCGGCGAGGCCATGGACTATGTGCTGGCTGTCGCGCCGCGCCGGGCGTTCGGAACCCACGACATGACGCTTTCCGTGATCGGCAAGAACATGCATCGTCAGCGGCTGCAGTGGGCGACCGAACAGGGCGGCGGCGAGTTCTTCGTACTGGAACCCGGCGACTCCCTCGACCTCTGAAACATGGTCGACTCCCCCGCCGCGGAGCTCACCCTGGACGAGCACGGCGTGAGACGGCTCGTTCGGACGGTGGCTCCCGAGCTCGGCGACCTCCCGCTGACGTGCTTCGCGGAGGGCTGGGACAACGTCACCTGGCGTCTCGGATCGGACCTCGCCGTGCGCATGCCCCGCCGGCTCAGGGCAGCGCCGCTCATCCGTCACGAGCAGCACGCACTCCCCCTCTTCGCGATGCATCTCGCAGCGGTGAACATCCACACGCCTCTACCGGTGTTCGCAGGCGCCCCGACGCCGGAGTTCCCCTGGCCCTGGTCGATCGTGCCCTGGCTGCCGGGGAGGCAGGCGCTCGGGCTCCCCCGCCGCGACAACACCTCGTGGGCCTCCCAACTCGCGACAGCCCTCCTCCTGCTCCACCGCGAAGCGCCCGCCGACGCACCCGTGAACCCTGTGCGCGGCGTCCCGCTGGCGGCACGCGACCAGAGCATCAGAGATCGACTCGCCGAACTGACCGCAGCGATCGCCACGCCTCTCGGGGAACTCTGGTCAGCGGGACTCGAGGCCGAGCCCGCCACGGAGCCCGTCTGGATCCACGGCGACCTGCATCCCGGAAACATCCTGATCGACGGCGACAGGCTGTCCGCCGTGATCGACTTCGGCGACGTGACCTCCGGCGACCCCGCCTACGACCTCGCAGCAGGGTGGCTCGCCTTCGACGCCGAAGGTCGACATGTCTTCCGCCGAGCCACCGGCGGAAGGTACGACGACGCGACCTGGGTCAGGGCACGAGCCTGGGCTGCGGCCATGGCCGCGATCCTCTGCCACTCGAGCGATGATCGCGCGGATCTGCGCGCGCTCGGTCATCAGACGGCCGCCGAACTGATCAGCTGACCGAAGCTGCACGCACGCGGAGATCGCGCGCGAGATGGTCCCGCTGCTCCATCACGAGCCGCCGGAGGGCGGCAGGCGCTGCCGGATTCGCGGCCAGCCACGCATCCACCGGCTCCACCGACTCCGACGCGGGGAAGAGCCCGATGACCAGGCGCCGCGCGATCTCGATGCTGCGCTCTGACCAGGCTCGGCCGATCCGCACGAAATACTCGTCGTCGAACTCGGAGATGAGATCACGGCGTCCCCCTGCACGGAAGCCGCCGATCACCGCATCGAGATGATCATTGCTGAGCGAGAGGTCGTTCCACGCGGAGTCCCATGCGTCGCGCCGCACATCCGCGTCGGGCCGTGAGGCACGGGCGCGCCGTGCAGCCGTGCGTCCGTCGCCGGTGTCGTCCCGCTCCTGCTCCGCCGTCACGTCTTCGTCATCAGCCTGCCCCACGGTCACGAGCGCGGTGAGGAGCTGCCAGCGCAGGTCGGGATCGATCACGAGCCCCTCCGGGACATTCCCCTCCAGCAGTGCGCGCACCTCTTCGTGACGACGATCGTCGAAAGCGGACGCGGTCGCGAACGCTCGGGCCCAGGAGAGCTGCGCGTCGCTGCCGGCATCGGCGGCCTCCAGTGCGCTCCACACCGTGTCGGTCCAGCGGCGCTGCTCCTCGTCGCGACTCGCGTCCGGCACGAAGTGACGGATCGTGTAGATCGCGTTCGGCAGCACGCCCGTCAACAGCCCGATGTTGGACTCGTCCGCCGCATGGCTGCGCACGATTCGGAGGTAGCGCAGCGCGTCGAGCTCGCCGTCGCGGGTCGCGTTCCACAGCGAGGACCACACGAGGGCACGTGCCAGCGGATCATCGATCGCGGACAGGGACTCTTCGACCGTGCGGAGGGAGCGTGCGTCCAGACGCGCCTTCACATAAGTGAGGTCGTCGTCGTTGAGCAGCACCAGATCGGCGTCGGGCAGCTCGATCGCGGTGCGCTCACCGATCACGTCGAGCTCCTGCTGCTCGCGACGGAGCACACGACCGTCGAGACGTTCGTACATGCCGATGCGGAGCCGGTGGGGCCTCGGGTCCGTCTGCACCAGGACGGAGCGTCCCTCCTCGTCCGTCTCCGTCGACAGCGTCGACACTCCGGAGGTCTGCAGCCATGCCGCCGACCAGTCGCTCATGTCGCGGCCCGAGACCGCGCTCAGCTGCACCAGGAAGTCGTTCAGCGTCGTGTTGCCGAACGCGTTGGCGGCGAAGTACCGGCGGGCGCCCTCGAAGAACGCGTCATCGCCGACGAATGCCACGAGCTGCTTCAGAACAGCCGCACCCTTGGCGTAGGTGATCCCGTCGAAGTTCAGCTTCGCCGCCTCGAGATCGGTGATGTCCGCGACGATCGGGTGGGTCGTGGGCAGCTGATCCTGCTGATAGGCCCAGGCCTTCCGTCGCGCGGCGAACGTCACCCAGGCGTCCTGGTAGCGCGTCGCCACCGCCGACGCGTGCGCGCCCATGTAGTCGGCGAACGACTCCTTCAGCCAGAGGTCGTCCCACCAGGTCATGGTGACCAGGTCTCCGAACCACATGTGCGCCATCTCGTGCAGGATCGTGTTCGCCCGCGCAGCGCGCTGTGCATCCGTGGCCGCCCCGCGGGAGAGATACGCCTCCGTGAAGGTCACGAGACCCGGATTCTCCATCGCGCCCAGGTTGTACTCCGGCACGAAGATCTGGTCGTACTTACCCCACGGGTACGGGTAGGCGAACGCCTCCGTGAAGAAGTCCAGCCCTTGCCTGGTGACCTCGAGGATCTCGTCCGCGTCGAGGTGCGAGGCGAGCGAACGCCGGACGAGCACACCGAGGGCGATGTGCTGCTCATCGTGCCGCCACTCGCCGTCGACGCGCGAGTACGGACCGGCAGCGACCGCTGTGATGTAGCTCGAGATCGGTAGAGTCGGGGCGAACTCCACACGCTGCACGCCGACACCCAGGTCGGTGTGCGCAGGCGACTGATTCGAGAGCACCTGCCACCCGGTGGGGGCGTCCACGACGAACGTGTACTCGGCCTTCATGTCCGGCTGCTCGAAGCATGCCATCACCCTGCGCGCGTCCGCCGGCTCGTACTGCGTGTAGAGATAGGTCTCGTCGTCCACAGGGTCATGGAAACGGTGCAGTCCCTCACCGGATCGGCTGTACGCCGCGACCGCTTCGACCCGCACGACGTTGGCGGCCGCGAGACCGGAGAGCGAGATGCGCGCGCCGTCGTAGACGACCTCCTGATCGACGCCGTTCACCGAGACACTCCGGACCTCTTCGCCGATGAAGTCGAGCCAGGTGCTCTCCCCCGTCGCATCGAACTCGAGGGTCGTCACCGTCGGGAACCCGGTACGGGCGCGCTCCGGCGCACCGGTCAGGTCGAGCTCGACGCGGATGCGATGCACGGTGACGGCGGCGGATCGCGCGGCCGTCTCCTCGCGGGTGAGGTTGGCTGTGTCCATGCATCCATCCTGTCACCCGGATGCCCGACGGATCGTCCTCACGCTCACGTCGGTCGGAGCCGGTGTCCGATCGCCGAGTACACCTGTGCGGACGCGTGCGACCGGGCCGCTGCTGCGTCGTCGTCGTGACGTGCGAACGCGATGCGCGACAGGATCGCGTCGCTGCGTGCGACTTCGGCGCGGTCTCCGGTCGCCTCCGCGACGCTCCGCGCCTCTTCTGCGTGCCGCTCGGCCTCGGCGAGGAGATGCGGGGACGCGGAGTCGCTCGCCGCAGCGAGGACCAGGATCTCGGCGAGCGAATTCGCAGCCTCGGTGGCGATCAAGGGCGACCCCGCTCGCTCCGCCTCCCGGAGGATCCGCTGCGCCGTCGTCCGCGCGCGGTCGGACTGGCCGTTCCGCCCGTCGATCCGGGCGCCGAGGAGTTCGAGATCGGCCGATGTCGCGAACTCTCCTGCGGACTGCAGGGCGCCTATCGCGTCGGCGCACAGTCCACGGGCCCGCAGGTCGTCACCCCGTGCTTCCGCGATGAGCGCACGCGTCCGGCGGACGAACGGCAGCGGTTCACCGTTCGATTCGTCCATCAGCTCCTGCAGTTCCTCGTCTGCAGCATCGAGGTGTCCGATCGCGAGGAACAGCAGCGGGCGATTGCCGCGCACGACAGCCACGTTCAGCTCGTCCCTCTCCGCCTTCGCCATGCTCAGCGCAGCGGTGTAGCCCTGCAGCGCCTCCGGGTAGCGGGCGAGGATGCGAAGGGTGTCCGCATGGTTGCCGGTTGCCCGCCCTTCGACGACCCTGTCCCCCGCGTCGCGCGCGTGTGCGATCGCCCGTTCATAGGAGACCAGCGCCTGCTCGAGATGACTCATCCAGCGCTGAACGTTGCCGATCTGGTTCCAGGTGCGGGCGAGAGCCGCGCCCGAAGCGATACGACGCACGCGGTGCAGGATGATGAGCGCTTCGTCCAGCCGCCCGAGCTTCTCCGCGCAGTGCGCCACGCCGAGAGCGATGTCGGGCACCAGGTCGAGGCCGTCTCCGCGGGCTGCCAGATCGTGCAGCTGCAGCGATTCGCTCCAGAGCGACCAGCGGGACAGCACCGGGTGCGATGCGATCGCCAGCCGTTCCACTTCGGAATCGAGACCGTGCTCGCGAGCCGCCGACGCCACCGCGAGCACCGTCCCCACCTCACGCGCGGCGAAGTCGGGATCCTCTTCCATCCGGACCAGCACGGCCGACGCGGAGTCGCGGACGAAGTCCCTGCGGACGGATGACGGGCGGAGGGAGCGCGACCGCTCTGCGGCGAAGGAGAACACCGTGTCGTGAATCCGCACCCGTCCCTGGCGCAGCTCCACGAGGTGCCGGGCATACAGACGGTGCAGATCGCGTGCGGCGGCGGGGCCTCCGGCTGCGATGAGCACACCTTCCTCCACCTCTCGGTCGAGCAGCGCGGCGTTCGCGAGGAGATCGGCTTCGCCCGTCGGCAGGGATCGTGTCGCCGCCTCCAGAACAGGTCGGATGCGCACGTCGCGTGGCTCATGCTCGAACCGCGATGCCAGGTCCGCGAACGACCACCCCTCGTGTTCACGGATGATCCCCGCGAGCATCACCAGATCGAGCGGCAGGCCACCCGCCACGGTGACGATGCGCCGCAACGCCGCCGCACGCTCATTGCTCCCTCTGATCACGGTCGAGGAAGCCCCGTCGAGGGAGAGGAGGTGATCGAGCAGGCGCTCGGCTTCTGCGTGCGACATCGGCGGGACGACGACCCTCTCCACGCGCAGAGCCGTCGGGGACAGACGCTCCTCGAGGCCCCCGAGGTCGACGCGCGCCGTCACGATGAACCGCACACCGGGAACCAGCAGCGCAGCCAACCGCACCGGGTCACCCGCGTCCTCGATGACGACCGTCAACTCGCGCGCGCTGATCCGCAGCTGCTCACGAAGACGCGGCAGCTCGTAGGGAAGGGAGCGGACTCCGAGAGCCCCCAGCATCCGCCGCAGGACGTCGATCGGATCCGCCGGAGGGCGTTCGGTGTCGGATTCGCGCAGGTGCACGGTGAGCACCGGCGAACGGCCGGCCAGCGCCGAGGCGAGAGTGGTCTTCCCCGCCCCCGGCAGACCGGTGAGAACCAGCACGTCGGCATCGGGAAGAGCGGTCAGCAGCTCTTCGCGTCCGATCTCCGCGCCCGCGGGATCCCGGATTCCGAGTGCCACCTCGACGTGCACCCCCGATCGCGCACCGTTGAGAAGCCGCGCGGTCTCCCGCCACTGCGCAGCCTCCTCGTCGTCGCCCCCGAGCACGCGGACGATATCGCCCACCAGACGATGGTCCACGCGTCGCCGTCCCGGACGGAAGCAGTCGTAGACGGTCACCTTCGGCGGTTCGGCACCGTGACGCACCCCGCCGATCCGACGGGCGATCTCGGCATACGACGGCGAGCCCGCGTCCACACGCATCCGCCCGAGGCCCAGGCAGAGCTCGTCGAGGGTGCGGGGCACGGGCATGAGTCGAGCCTAGGACACGCGGTCGGCGGGTTCGGCGCCGTGCGTTCGGGCTCGTTCGGACTCCGACGGGCCCGCCCAGCGCACACCTAGGCTCTCTCGACGGAGAGGCCACCCGACCTCCCGGAAGAGGAGAGAATCCCCATGACGACACGTACAGAGATCGCGGCCAAGCTCGACGACTTCTCGTACCAGAAGCTGAATTTCGGCGGGTTCCTGATGAACAAGCGCGCCAAGAACTCGCATGCCCTGTGGACCCGCGCCGCCGACAAGGGCGTCACCGAGCTGGCGCTGCTCGCCACAAGGGACTTCGGCGAGGGGAACGTCTACGACGTCGCCGCCTTCACGCTCGAAGGGGCCATCCCGACCGAGGTCCTCGACGAGCTGAAGCAGCAGGCCGAGGCGCTCGTCGACCGCGTCAATCTGCGTGCACACGGATACGTGTACACCTGCCTGGAGCCGTGGGACGGCGGCGGCACCATCTGGATCTCCAAGAAGCCCGAGTTCCGCGAGCTCAGCCGCCTCGATCAGGGCATCCACGTCGTGCCGATCCAGCGGCTCACCGGTCCGGGCGAGCCCCGGTGGCTCGCCTGGGCGCGCGAGGGCGGACAGCTGAACATCGCCATCGTGTACAAGCCCTGACGTGGCACCCTTCTCGGCCGGTCGGGCCGCCCCACTCGCGACGGCTCGCGGATGGGGCAGCCTGACACTGGTCGCGTCGTCGGTCGCCACGCTCGTCATCGCCGGAGCCCTGGCCTTCTATCTCCTGCCGATCGGATTCGCGCTGTCCGGGACGACGCTCGTGTACGCCCAGGTCGCGACGATGCTGCTCGGCGCCGCACTCGTCGCGTGGTCGACGATGTCCATCAGTCGGCATCGTCGACGGCGCACCGCCCTCGCCGAGACCGCCGCGGCTTTGGGCTGGCGGTATCGCGCTGACATCGGCGACCACCCGTGGGGCGGCTCCATCGACGAGCAGGTCGATCGCGGCGACCGCACCGCGCAGGACCACCTGGACGCCCGACACAGCGCCGTCCCCTTCGACAGCGTCGAACGCACCTTCGTGGTCGGCGATGGAGAGGGCGCGACGATGCACACCGTGCGCGCTGTCCGCATCCCGCTGCCGTCCGAGGCTCCGAGGATCATGCTCCGGTCGCGGCGCGGTGGCGGGGCGCTCAGCGTGCTCCCTCGGCGTCCGACCGGCCGAACCCGCATCCGGCTCGAGGGGGACTTCAGCGACGTGTTCGACGTGTCAGTGCCGCCGGGATACGAGACGGACGCGCTCTATGTGCTCACTCCCGACCTCATGGCGATCCTCGTCGACGAGAGCGCCGACCTCGACCTGGAGATCGTGGACAGCACGTTGCATGTCTACTTCCCCGCCGTCGATCTGACCGATGGGGAGGAACTGCGGCGCTTCCTCACCGTGATCGCGGCGCTTCACGATCGCGTCGGGCGAAGAACCCTGCTGTACCGCGACGAGGCCGCGACGCCTCTCGATCCGGGGACCTACCGGCGTGACGGCGACATGCTCGCCGCTCGCGCACGCCACGTCGACACGCGTACCCGGTGGTGGCCCGTGATCGCAGCCGTGGCCACGCCCCTCGTGCCGATGCTCATCGCCGTCGTCTGGCTCCGGATCGCCGGGTGACCTTCCTCGAGATCTCCGGACCACCGAGGAGTCTCCTGATGGCGCTCTCGGGCGTCACGGAGAGGTCGAGCGTCCGTCCGCGTCCGTATTGGCTGAAGACCCGAGGATCGATGTAGCTCGCTCGTGCCACCGCGGTCGTGTTGCCGAGCGCCGTCGCCGCCGCCTGCACGGCAAGGCGCTCTGCCTTACTCCGGTGGTTCCGGCTGTCGAGCTCGCCGATCCGGGCGAGGGCGTCCGCGGCGATGATCGTGCCGTGCAGCGTGCGGAAGTCCTTCGCCGTGAAGGACTCCCCCGTGACCTCCCGGAGATAGGCGTTGACCTCTGCGGGCGTGAGACGCACGCGACGCCGGCCTCGGCGGTACGCGAGCAGGAAAGCGCCCGACTTGCCCGCGGCGAAGTCGGTCAGGGCATCGGCCAGGGATTCATCCGTGATCTCGATCGACGCCGTGCGGCCGCTCTTGGCGGGGAACGACAATGCGACATCACTCCCCGCCACACGCACATCTCTTCGTCGCAGTGTCGTGAGACCGCGGCTGCCGTGTCGCACCAGGTAACGCTCCGACCCGATACGGAGGGCTGCGTCGTCGAGAAGGCGGAAGGCGATGGCGAGGGCGCGCTCCTTCGTCTGCCCCTCCTGGGCCAATGCCCGGGTCACCTGCGCTCTCGCGCGCGGCAGCGCGGCGGCCAGATCGAGGGCGCGCACGAACTTCTTGCGATCTCGGCTCACCCGCCACAGGGGGTGGTACAGGTACTGCTTGCGGTCGGCGCCGTCCACGCCCACCGCCTGAATGTGAGCGAGCGGGTCCGCGGCGATCCACACATCCCGCCATGCGGGTGGGATGACGAGGTCGTTGATCCGCTCGCGATCGGCCTCGGGCGCCGTGTTCCCTGCCGGATCGACGTACCGGAACCCCGATCCCGATCGCACGCGCCGGAACCCCGGATCCTGTCCGGGGACAACCCGGATGAGTTTCGCCATCGTGAGCCCTTCCTCGACTGCCTGCGCTCGAGGATGCCCCGTGGCACGGATCCGCGGAAGGGAGTGGCGCTGTACCCTGCCCCCGTGCTATTCGCTCCCGGCTTCCGCGCGCGGCGCCGCGAAGGCGCTGCGCATGTGGTCGCTGGTGAGGAAGTCGGCGATGCCGATCATGATCAGGCTGAAGACGATCTGCTCCGACACCATCCAGAGCGGGTAGAGCCCGGGGATCGCCGCCATGACGAGCGTGATGACGGGGAAGATCTGCGCGAACAGACGAAGGCGCTGATACGCCCACCGCCAGCCACGCTGTGCACGCCAGGCGAAGTAGAACAGCGTCGCCGTCATCGCGAGCACCACGAGCGTGCGCATCCAGACGGCGAACGAGACCGACTCGCCGTCGACCGCGAGCACCAGCGCGACGACGACGGCCCCGACGCCGATGACGAGCTCGACGATGAGGAGCCAGATGATCCAGGTGAACGCGCGCACCGTCTTGGGATGCGTGCGGTCGGTCTCGCTGATGGCGACGCCGGCCTGCCGCCCACCGGCGATCCGATCCAGTCGGAGGAAGAGGGACTCCAGAGCCATGCTCGGAGCCTATTGGGTCGGGAGCCGGTCCGCCTCGTCCGTTCGATGGATGCCGGTGACGCCGTTGGCGGTCGGGGAGACGACCCGCTCGAGGACGATCGCCAGCACTCCGACGGCGAGACTGCCCGCGATCATGACGCCGATGAATCCGGCATCGAGTCCTCCTCCGAGCATCACACCCGCGACGAGCGGCCCGAGGATCGCCCCTCCCTGGAACGCGGCCGAGTTGATGGCGTTGTACCGACCACGCGTGCGATCGGTAGCCAGATCGTTGTAGATCGCGGGAACCGTCGGCTGGAGCATCGTCTCGCCGAAGGCGAAGACACCCATGTAGGCGATCACGCCGATCGCCGCGGCGAGGGTGCCAGGCAGGAATCCGGTCGCCCCGAGGAGCACCCATGACAGCGCCCAGATGAGTGCCATCACCTGCATCACGCGCGTACGACGCTTGCCGGAGATGAGTCTGAGGACGGCGAACTGCAGCAGCACGATCACCGCGGTGTTGACGGCGAACGAGATGCCGACCACCTGCGTCGAGACCTCCGACACCTGTCGGGCGAAGGCAGGGAAGCCCGCCTCCATCTGCCCGTAGCCGATGAACACCGAGAGGAACGTGAGCAGGGTCAGCCAGAGCACGGCGGGGCGACGCAGGATCTCGCGATATCCACCGGCAGGCGGTGCGTCTTCTTCGGCCTCATGCTGAGTGCGCACACGTCGGAGCGGGCCCAGGAGCAGGGCGAGGGGAACGAGGCTGCTCGCGGCGTCGACGAGGAAGATCGTGGTGAACGTCGCGGGGTCGCTGACGTCGACGAAGAAGCCTCCGATCACTCCGCCGGCCCCGATGCCGAAGTTGACGAGAGCGAAGTTGACGCCGAAGTATTGCTGGCGCACCTCGCCCTCCACCACCGACGCGATCAGCGCGTTGAAACCCGGCCACGACACACCGAAGTTCACGCCGATCAGCATGACGGCGATCGCGGCGACGACAGGGTGCGTGGCGAATGCCAGAAGCGCGCACCCCACGATCATCGACAGCAGCCCGACGATCAGCACCCGGCGTGCACCGAACCGATCGATCAGTGTTCCTCCCGGGCCCGTCACCACGAGTCCGGTGATCGCGATGAGGCTCATGAGAGCGCCGGAGACCCCGAGGTCGAACCCACGGACCTCGTGGAAGTAGATGATCGTGAACGGGAGCGTCATGCCGCGTCCGAGTGTCTGGATCGCGACCGTCGACAGCAGCCAGCGCCCCTCCGTTGGCAGGGCGTTCCAGAAGCTCCTCATACCGATCACCTCGACATTCTTCCGGATGCCGGGGACATCGCGATCCACGAGCGGATTGTCCGCCGAGCGTGGTTTCTGCCATCATCGCCAGCATGGCGCTGTCTCTCGACGAATTCCGCACCTCGCTGCAGGACCCCGGTGCCCGGCCGGGCCTTGGCCTCCCCCTCACGGATGCGGAGGCGCAGCAGGTGGCCGCCGACGCGCAGGCGACCCTGAGCTGGTACGAGTACTGGCTGGCCGTGACAGCGCAGGCCGCGCCGCTCGGCACCCACGACTTGATGCACGCCGCCGCCTTCGCTGCCGCTCCCCCGGCCTATGGCGGCACTCCGCCTGCCGCTGGACCGCATGTCACGCCAGGCGTCGAGCCGGAGAAGAAGAGCCGGGTCGGGCTCTGGGTGACGCTGTCGGTGATCGGCGCACTCCTGCTCATCGCCCTCATCGTCGTGGTCGTCGCCCTCACCACCGCCCGGCACTGGACGAAGGTGGATTCGCCGGAGAAGCCCGAGACCTTCCACAGCGAGGAGTACGAGACCGGCCTCTACCTCGTGGCCGACGACGGTGTGAGCCCGTGCGCCGTCGATCAGGACTGGACCGACTGCATCAACGCGATGGAGGCCCAGTACGCCGGAGCCTGCGCCGGGGTCGAGCTGGTCCCCGCCGCGGCTACCCTCTGCGGACAGCATCGTGCCGAGATCGACCGTATGCGCGCCGAGGACTCGGAGGGAACGGTCGTGGCCTCGCTCGGCGACTTCGGGCACCTCACGCGCACCCCGGAGATCGCGACGCGGCAGGTGTCCAACAACGACTACGAGGCGGCTGTCACCCACGAAGCCGTGTGCTACCTCGGCTTCCTCGGCGAGTGCGAGTAGGCAGGCGGACCCTCCTGCCCCGCACCGCCGCGCTCAGATCGCCGCGTCCGGCAGACCCACCTTCGCCTTCGCCCAGGAGCGCCCGCGGGTGTCCTTGAGGATGTCGTACTCGACGTCGACGTGCGGCTCGATCGCACTGTACTTGTCGTTCGGCGCGCCGATCACGAGCTGGAAGCCGAGTCCACGCCATGCGCCAATCGCGCGCTTCGTGAAGTGGGCATCCGCCTTGATGAGCGCTTCGTCCATGAAGACGGGGGCGTAGCGCGGCCGGGCAGCGCCCGCATCTCCGAGCTGGTAACGCAGCGCTGCTCCCACGATGAACGCGACGAGCTCCTGCGACTCCCCTCCGGACTTCTCGCCGATGTGGTCGTAGAGCGCGACATGCTCCCGCGTCGTCGCTGTGACCCGCTCGGCACTCACGCGCACGTGGTTGCGCACGTCGATGAGCTCGGCGAAGTCGGGGGCCGTACGGCGCATCCGTCCGATCAGACGGCTCATCTTGCGGTACACGGCCTCGCGCTCGGCGTCGGTCTCGGCAGCGTCGATCAGTCCCCGCACCTCGCGGAGCTCGCGGCGGAACCGCTTGCGTGCCTCGCTCTGATTCTCGCGCGGGGTGATCTGCAGACGATGGTCGTCGTCGTAGAACGGCAGCTCCTCCATGATGCGGTTGATCGGGTCGATGCGATCCTTGATCTCGCGGAGCGACCGGCTGAGAGTCGAGTCGAGGCTCGTCAGGTCGTTCCCCGAGAGCTTGAGCAGACTGTCACGCCACTCGGTCTCCAGCTCGTGGAGCCCGTTGGTCTGCAACGCCTCCAGAATGCTCTCGAACTCGCCGACGGACTCGTCGGGGTCCGGCAGGATCGTGAGGTTGTCCCAGCGCTCGAGGAACCCCGTCATCAGTCGCCGCATGCTCTCGCGCTGCTGCTCGTGGGCCTCCGCGGCCTCACGACGGTCCTCGTGCAGGCGCTGAGCGGCGGTCCTGAGCGCGGTGTCCAGGTGTGTGAGCCGCTCCGACGCGGTTACGCTCGCCCCGCTCTCGGCGTGCAGGAACCGGCCGTCCAGGAACGACGCATGTGTCTCGCCGAGCGAGAGGTCCGTGGCTGCCGCGGAATCGATCACTCTCTGACAGGCGTCGACGTCGTCGGTGACCTGTCCCCAGTGCTCCTGGGTCTGGGTGAGTTCGTTGCTGAGGCGCGCCTCCTCGTCCCGGAGCGTGCTCGCGCGGGACCGCAGATCCTCCGCCTGACGCTTGAGCTGTGCGATCTCGGGGCTGGCTGTCGTGACCTCCGCTTCGACGGAGAGCCAACGTTCCCGTTCGGCCTCGACCGCGGCGACATCGATCTGCTCCCACGTGAGGTCCTCGATCTTCGCGAATGCGGTCGATCGTGCCTCGATGCGGTCGAGGGCGGCTTCGGCGTCCTGCGCCGTCGATGCGTAGCCGTCGTGACGATCGGTCAGCAGCCGCAGCTGGTCATCGATCTCGCGAAGCCGACGGTCGTTGGTGAAGCCGAGCACGTTGGCGCGTCCCTGACCGCCGTGGGCTCCCCTGCTGCCCTGCGACACCTGGCCGTTGATGCTGAGCGCCTTCTGATGGGCGTCCAACTGGGACGATGAGTCGACGCACACGTATCCGAACCGGTCCTGCAGCCGCTGCTGGAGCCACCCGGTGAAGGGGGTCGGCAGGTAGTCGAGCCTCCCGGGGAGGGTCTGCGGATCGGCGTTGCGCACCTCGAGGAGTCCGGTGGGGACGCCCTCGTAGTTCAGGCGCTCCGGGGTGCGCGTGGAGTTGATCGCCGCCCGGAAGGACGACAGCTTCTCCGCGTCGACGAGGAGCGTCCTGGCGAAGCCGCCGAGGGCGAGGTTGAAGGCCTCGCGCCACGGCTCGAACTCCGTCCGCACCTCGATGAGCTCTCCCACGAAGGGAAGCTCCGAAGGGTCGAGACCAGCCGCCTCCGCGAGCATGGCGCGGGACTCGTCGAGGTGGGAGGGAATGCTGCCGCGCACCAGACCGGTGCGCTCGCGCTCCTGACGCAGGCGTGAGATCTCGAGCTCGGTCGTCCTGCGGGCGGTCTCGGCATCGGCGAAGGCCGCGCGCGCGTCCCGGATCCCCGATCTCGGCGATGAACCCCGACTGTCGGCCACGAGGGCCTCGAACTGGTCGGCGTTCTCCACTTCCGCACCGAGATCCCGCACGATGGCGTCGAACTTCGCGCGTTCCCGCCGCACGTCGTCCAGGCGACGTTCGGCGACGCGGAGCTCCCGTTGCGCTGTCTCGAGGCGGTCACCGCCGGACTGCCGCAGGACATCGAGCAGACCCTCCCGCTCGGCATCGGCGGCGTCGACGAGGGCGCGCTTCTCCCGCACGGCGAGGCTGAGGGCGCGGGAGCGGTCACCCAGCTCGACCTCGACCTCGCGCAGCAGATCCAAGCGGCGCTGAGCGTTCCAGAGCGCGGCGAGGGACGACGGATCGGTGAAGACTCCGACTTCGTCGATGATCCGTACCCGTTCGGCTGAAGCCGCGATGCGCTCCTTGATTCCGCGGATGGGTTCGAGTGCGCTGACCTGCTGCTTCGCCGTCAGCATCCGGGTGCGCGTGCTCTCCAACTCATCGAAGTGCGCCACGACGGCATCCGCTGTGGCCATCGTCTCCGGCTCTTCCAGCACGAGCTTCTTGTACAGATCGTCGACCGTGGTGATCTGCTGCCCCGCTTGGATCCTGGCCAGCAGGCTGATCGCCTTCGCCCCGGACCCGGCCGCCCCGATCCCGAGCACCGCCTGCAGCCGGGCAGAGAACTCCCGGTCCGTCGCCAGCGTCTCCAGTCCCGCTGCCCGCACCGACGCATCGGAGAGCCGCTGCGTCGCGGCCTTCTCCAGCTGTGCCAGGTCGAACGCCCCGTTCACGGTCGCTCGAACCCGGGTCGTGTCCTCCAGCACGCGGGCATCCGCCGGGATGTACCAGGCCCGCACGGCGGTGAACCGCGACCCGTCGTGGTCGAGCCAGGTCGTCGCGATGGCACTCCATGTGTCTTCGCCGTCGCCGCGGAGGACTCGCAGCTTGGTGCCGTCCTCCGTGCGGGATTCGTCGATCTTCCCTCGCCCGTACGAGAGGATGTTCCGCTGCTCCTCGCCGCGCGGTCGGCCGGTCACTCCGCCGTTCGACGCACCGTTGAACGGCGTCGTGTGAGGCATCATCAGCGCGATGTACGCGTCCATCAGCGTCGACTTGCCGGAGCCGGAGCCGCCGCACAGCAGCGTGGCGTTCGGCGAGAAGCGCACCCGGTGCGGGCCCCCGTCGTATCCACCCCAGTTGATCAGCTGCAGCTCGTCCGCGATCCACTGCTGTCCCCGCGAGCCGGCGGGGATGAGCCCGAAGAGCGTGTCGACCATCGTCATCGTTGCACCGCTTCCTGCGACCGCAGCCAGTCGCGGAGTTCCTTCAGGGTCTCGGCGCTGAGGACGACCTCGACGAGCGCCGTGATCCGATAGCGCCCGCTGGTCTCCTCCTGCACGATCCCCTCGCGATCCAGTCTGTCCATCGCGTTCCTGATCGCCTTCTGCTGCCGTGCCGTTCCGCCATCGACATCGGTGAAGTAGCTCAGCACGGTCTGCTCGAGATCCTCGATGTCGATGCGCACCGACGACTCACCGGCGGCGGACTCCCGCTGGTAGACGGTGCGCAGATGCACGAGCACGAGCGTCTCCGCACGTGTGTACGGGGAGTCCTTCAGCAGCACCGGCATATCGATCTCATCGGAGCGCAGCTGCTGCTTGTAGGCGAAACCGCGACCGTGATCGACGACAAGTCGGAGGTACAGGTCGTTCAGACGCGACTCGATCACGTGCTGATGATCGAGCAGCAGCGTCCACTCCTTGCGGTTGCGCTCCGCGGCGATGAAGCGCCGCTGAAGGATGTGGGCGAGCAGACGGCGGATCTCCGGATCGAGGGTGCCGCGGTCGCCGGCGAAATGCTCCTCGATGTCTTCTTCCATGGGGACGGGAGCGATGAACGGGTCATCGACCGCTGCTTCCGGCGCGGGGCTCTCTTCAGGCATGTGCGTCTTCCTTCGTGTTGCGCGCCGTGACGGCACCGAACGCGAAGCGTCGCGTCGAGCCGTCGGGGCGCAGAGCTTCGACCACCGACACCGTCTCGCTCTCGGTCATGCCGTTGCGGTGGGCGATCTCGAGCAGTCCGACGAGGTCGACAGGGCGCCGGGTGTCGTCGTCGCTCTCGGCGAATGCGGCGGCGAGATCGAACTCGGGTCCGAGCCCCGCGACGTACTGCTCGAGCTCCGCATACCTCGGACCACCCCACGCGCGGGAGTCGACGTCGGCGAACTCGACGTCCCCGGCGTCGGCCAGAGGGGCGGGGACCGCGGGTGGACGGATGCTGCTCACGGTCTGCCTGAGGTGCCCCAGGTCGGCGAGCGGAAGACTGCGCACCGGTGCGTCGCTCGCCCCCGTCCCGTCCCACACGTGCAACGCGGCGATGACGTCACGCAGCAGGTCGTCGATCTGACGGTCCCGCAGCGGATCGTGCGTCTTCACCTGGCCGGTGATGACGTGCGAGGCTCGACGTTGCGCAGCCAGCACCTCCTCGACCCCGAGCTCCACGCGGCGTCCGATCGCGTCGAGCTCGGCCCGCTGCGTGCTGTCGAGCATCCGGGCCAACGGCTGTCGGAGCAGACCATGCAGTTGGTCGGTGAGGGCATCGATGCGCTCCGGATCGCCGATCAGCTTGAGAGCGCCGGCGAAGGCGCGTCCTTCCGGCGTCGAGTTCATGACATCCTGCGCACGCTGCAGGTACTCGCGCAGCACCTCACCCGTCGGCCGCTCATCACGGCGCAGATGGGCGACGACGTCGCGCTGCATGAGTTTGAGGGATTCGGCGACCCGGGTGAAGTCGGCGGGAAGCTCGCGCGCCAGATGCAGCACGTTCTCCGCTTCCTCGAAGAGCTCTTCATCATCGAGTGGATCGGCTCTGCCCGACTCCTCGATCCGATCGATCTCGGCATCGAGTGCGGCGCGCTCCTCCCGGAGGCGGGCGAGTCGACGAACGGGGTCTGCCTCGGCGCTGTCGGCCAGATGCTCCACGGCCTCGAGGAGCGTGCGCACTCGGGAGTTGGATACGCGCGTGCGCCCGCCGCCCGTGCGCCCCGCGATCTCCAGAGCCTCGACAGCGTGCGCGGAGAGTCGATACACCTCGACGTCCTCGTCGATCTGCTGCACCAACCAGCCCAGGCGGACCCAGTTCCTCGCGACGTCGCGGCCGGTTCCCGAAGGGACCCGGCGATCGTCGTCATCGTCGCCCGCATCCCTGAGTTCATCGAGGATCTCCGCGAGCTCGGCCTGGGCGTCGGCAATCGGGATGGAGACCCGGTCCGCCGTGAACAGAAGAGACAGCGACGCCACGACGAAGGGGGCGAAACGGCCGTGCAGCAGGTCGAGAGTCGGAGTGCTGAAGGCGGTGACGGCGCGGGAGAATGCCGCTTCCACTCGAGTGCCTGTCACACCTTCCAGAATAGTCGGCGCCCTCGTCGTCCCTCGACGCGACGCGATGGTCTCGGAAACGAAGAAACCCCCGCCTGAGCGGGGGTTTTCATCTTGCTGGGGTACCTGGACTCGAACCAAGAATAACGGAACCAGAAACCGTCGTGTTGCCAATTACACCATACCCCAAGGGCGAAACCAGGGCCTCGCACCGAGAGTCAAGCCTACCCGAGCGGCGGCGGAACACCAAAACCGGTGGGCCGAGGACCGCCGCCCGGGCGCGTCGCGACTCAGCCGGCCAGGAACACCGAGAGCGAGCGGAGCCGACGCAACGACTCCTCCTTGCCCAGCAGCTCCATCGATTCGAACAGCGGCGGCGAGACCCGGCGGCCGGTGATGGCGACACGGGGTGGACCGTAGGCGATGCGCGGCTTGAGCTCGAGCCTCTCGACGAGCTCAGCGGCGAGGGCCTCCTGGATCTTCTCCGGGGTGAAGTCGTCGAGGGGCTCGAGAGCCACGACGCACGCGTCGAGCACCTCGGCAGCATTTGCCGGAAGGCCCTTGAGGGCGTCCTCCGCGTACGAGACCTCGTCGGTGAACAGGAAGCCCACCATGCCGGGCACCTCGCCGAGCAGCTGCACCCGCTCCTGCACGAGAGGCGCGACGCGGAATGCCGTCACCAGCTGTTCGTGCGTCGGCTCGTCGAAGAGTCCGGCTGCGGCGAGGTACGGGATCGTCCGCTCGGCGAAGTCCTTCTCGCCGAGCATCCGGATGTGGTCGCCGTTGATCGACTCGGCCTTCTTCTGGTCGAAGCGCGCCGGGTTCGGGTTCACGTCGACGATGTCGAACGCGGCGGTGAACTCGTCGAGCGAGAACACGTCGCGGTCATGTCCGATCGACCAGCCGAGCAGGGCGAGGTAGTTCAGCAGTCCCTCGGGGATGAAGCCGCGGTCGCGGTGCAGGAACAGATCCGCCTGCGGGTCGCGCTTGGAGAGCTTCTTGTTGCCGGTCTCCCCCAGCACCAACGGCATATGCGCGAACCGCGGGACGAACGTCGTCACACCCGCATCGATGAGAGCCGCATACAGCGAGAGCTGCCGGGCGGTGGACGGCATCAGGTCTTCACCACGCAGCACGTGCGTGATGCCCATGAGCGCGTCGTCGACCGGATTCACGAACGTGTACAGCGGCACACCGTTCGGGCGCACGACCACGAAGTCGGGGAACGATCCTGCGGGGAAGGTCACCTCGCCGCGGATGAGGTCCACATACGTGACGTCTTCGTCCGGCACCCGAAGGCGCAGCGCCGGCTGACGACCCTCCGCACGGAACGCCGCCTTCTGCTCGTCGGTGAGGTCGCGGTCGAAGTTGTCGTAACCGAGCTGCTTGGCGCGCCCGGCGGCCTCGTTGCGCGCGTCGATCTCCTCGGCAGTGGAGTAGCTCTCGTAGAGGGCTCCCGTGGCGATGAGCTTGTCGATCACCTCGCGGTAGATGTCGTGGCGCTCCGACTGCCGGTACGGAGCGTGGGGTCCACCGACCTCGACACCCTCATCCCAATCGATCTTGAGCCAGGTGAGCGCGTCCACCAGCTGGCGGAAGCTCTCCTCGCTGTCACGGGCGGCATCGGTGTCCTCGATGCGGAACACCATCTTCCCGCCGTTGTGACGGGCGTACGCCCAGTTGTAGAGAGCCGTGCGGACCATGCCGACGTGCGGCAATCCGGTCGGCGAGGGGCAGAAGCGGACGCGGACGTCGGCACCACTGACGGTCGTGGTGAGGGGGTGAGGGGTAGCCATAGCCCTTCGATTCTACGGGGACCGCGCGTTCGCCCGTCGGCGGGCGCGAGGGCTCAGCCTCCTGGGCAGTCGCAATCGCCACCGCTGTGACACTGGCAGATCGGAGGCGGGTGATCCGCCGCCGTCACCGTCTCCCGCACCTGAAGGTCTGAGAACGGGACGACCTCGTCGTAGCTGGCGACATCAACGGCGTCACCGCAGGCAGCGCCCTCCGTCCGGATCTCGGCGGCAGCCTCAGGGAAGACGAAGTCGACGCACGTAACGGCGGTCGACTGCTGGTACCAGAGCCCTCCGCCGGTCTCCGCCCCGCCTTCCACCGCGAGCGTCAGGGCCACGCCGTCCCCGGCCTCCTCGACGGCCAGCAGGGTGTAGAGGTGGCTGCCGGTGTCCGCCCCGACTCGCGCATCAACGATGAAGTCGAGTCCGGCGACGGTCGCTTCCGGATCCTCGACCATCTGGTCGCGGTACTCCCACAGCACGTCCTGCGCATCTTCCACGGAGTCGGCGAGGCTGTCCCTCATCAGGGTCCCGATGCTCGGCGCGCACCCGGCGAGAACACCGACGGTGGCGGCGAGCACGGCACCTGCGGCGATCCGTCCGGCGAGAGAGGACATGGCTCTGACCGTAGCGCAGAGCGCAACGCATCCGCCGGAACCCAGGGCGACATGCTCAGGGCGACATGCTCACGGCGACCGCCGCACGATGCTCCAGGGGCAGGAGGCCTTCGACGCTGCGCTCGCCCACGACGAGCTCGAACGCTGCACGGAATCGCCGACGATCATCGTGTCCGAGCCGGGCGTAGAGAGCACCGGCACCGGCCACGCCCCCTTCGACCGAACGCCAGAGTGCATCCGGGTCCGCGCGCCAGGTCCAGCCGTGCTCGGCGGCGGTCACGCGCTCCAGGCTCGCGTCCCGAAGCATCTGCGCGAAGCCGGCGGCGCTCCGCTCGAATTCCTCGTCGGCAGGGAGCTTCGCACCGGTGAACGGCGCCACTCCCGCGCGTTCAGTGACCTCCGCCCAGAACCATGAGGGCGACAGCGTCCAGATCGTCGCGACCACGGGGCCACGACTCACGCGCCGCAGCTCGGCCGCCGACCTGCGTGGGGAGCCGACATGGTTCAAGACGAAGTTCGCGACGGCCACATCGACCGCGCCGTCGGCGAACGGCAGATCCGGCAGCCCCGCATCGATCGTGACGATCTGCGGACGGTCGCGGCGCGACACCGCGCGCATGGACGCCTCCGGCTCGCACGCCTGCACGCGCCATCCCGCGTCGGCCCATGCTGCAGCGAGCCTGCCGTCACCCGCGCCGACGTCGAGCAGACTGCGCCCTCGCGGTGCGCCGAGGGCGAGCTGCATCGCCGGGAAGGTCCCTGCGCAGAGCGCGGCGTACGATGCGGAATACGCCGCGCCGACGCCGGCCCAGTTCTTCATCGGGAGCCGGAGCGGGCGAGCGGGGACAGCGCCACGACCGCGATGACCAGGACGAAGGCCGCCACACCGAGTCCCGCGTACTGGAAGTTCGCCAGCACCACGCCCGCCAGCACCGATCCCGCCGCCGCGGACAAGCTCATCAGGGAATCGCTGCGCCCTTGCCTCCGTGTGCGGAGCTCGGGTGCGGACGACTCCGTGAGAAGGGCGGCACCGGCCACCGTCGCCGCGCTCCATCCCAGCCCGAGCAGGATGAGCGCGACCATCACGCCCCAGGCCTCCGTCCCCGTGAACACCGCGAACGCCAGAGCACCGGCGAGCAGCACCTGTCCGAGCAGCACCACCTGGAGCCTGCCCCAGCGGTCGGCCAGCACGCCGAAGAGGGGCGAGAGGGCGTACATGCCGCCCACGTGCAACGCGATCGTGATCCCCACGAGCGCTGACACATCGGCGGGGGTCGCTGCCATGCCCCCGGCGCCGTGCGCCATGTGCGAGAGATGCACCGGAGTCATGGCCATGACCGAGGCCATGACCACGTGGGATCCGGCGATCGCGAAGATCGCGTACCGGGCGACGCGCGGCCGATCCACGGCCACCGCCCCGTCCGTCGAAGCTGAGGCCTTCGCGAGACGCTGCGCCGCGAGCAGCGGATCCGGACGCAGAGCGACGACGTACAGCACGAGCGCAGCGCACTGCGCGACGAAGGAGAAGAGGTACGAACCCGTCTGCGGCGGCATCCCCACCGCGTGGCCGACGATCTCCCCCGGCCCGAGAAGCAGCGGACCGGCGACCCCGCCGATCGTGGTCGACCAGACGACGATGGAAAGGTCTCGTCCGCGGTGCTGCGGCGCGGCGAGATCGGTCGCCGCGAACCGCGACTGCAGGTTTCCCGCGTTGCCGGCCCCGATCATCAGGATGCCGACGAGCAGCATCGGGAAGATCCGCAGAGACGCGGCGAGGATGACCACCGCGATGCCCACCAGGGCGAACAGGTTGCCGAGAGTGAGCGCACGACGACGCCCGACACGGGCGGCGAGACGTGCGAGCGGGATGGCGCACGCGGCCGCTCCCAGTGTGACGGAAGCTGTCGCGAGACCGGAGAGGGCATCGTTCCCCGAGATGTCCGCCGCGAGGAGGGCGCCGAGGGAGACGGTAGCACCGAAGGCGATCCCGCCGAGCACCTGCCCCAGCGACAGGACCAGGACGGTACGTCGCTGAACCGCCTGCTGCTGCGTCGCCGTCAGGGCGACATCGGTCATGACGCGGGTACGGCGTCGCGCACGGTGTTGCGAAGGATGCCGAGTCCGGAGATCTCGACCTCGACGACGTCTCCCGCCACGAACGTGCCCACGCCCGCCGGAGTCCCCGTCATGATGACGTCGCCCGGAAGCAGCGTGAACACCGCCGACGCGTACTCGATGATCGCCGGCACCGAGTGGATCATGTCGGTGAGTGGCGCCTGCTGCCGCACCTCGCCGTTCACCCGTGTCTCGATCGTGGCCTGCGCCGGATCGAAGTCCGTCTCGATCACGGGACCGAGCGGGCAGAAGGTGTCGAAGCCTTTGGCCCGCGACCACTGACCGTCCTTGCGCTGGAGGTCACGCGCGGTGACGTCGTTGCCGATCGTGTATCCGAGCACGTAGTCGAGTGCGTTCTCTGCCTTCACGTTCTTCGCGATCTTGCCGATCACCACCACGAGCTCACCCTCGTACTCGGTGCGCTTGGAGAGCGCCGGACGCACGATCGTGTCTCCGGGCCCGATCACCGAGGTGTTCGGCTTGAGGAACAGCAGCGGCTCCTCTGGGGCCTCTCCCCCCATCTCCGCCGCGTGATCGTGGTAGTTCTTGCCGACGCAGACGACCTTGGACCGCGGGATCACCGGAGCGAGCAGAGCGGCATCCGCGAGCGGCACGCGGGCACCGGTGGTCTCGTACCCCGTGAACATCGGGTCTCCGGCGAGCACCACGAGCTCACGCTCGTCGATGATCCCGTACATGATGGCTTCGTCGTGACTGAACCGGGCGATCTTCATGGGATCAGCCTATCGAGCGCCTCGCCAGGCCTGGAGCCCCAGCAACTTCCGAGACCCCCTGCTCGCGACGAGACCCACGGCCCCGGGCGGACGACAGCATGGGTGTCGGCGGGGGACGTGGGCCTCGGCAGCAGGAAACTCAGGCGTCGAGGCGGAGGAGCCAGCCGTGCTTGTCCTCGCGGCGCCCGTACTGGATGTCGGTGAGTTCTTCGCGGAGGGACAGCGCCAGCTCACCCAGCGGCTGGGGCTCGTCGAAGCCTTCGCCCACGAGCGCGCCGATCGGGGTCACGACCGCGGCCGTGCCACAGGCGAACACCTCGACGATGTCGCCGGAGGCCACGCCCGCGCGCCACTCGTCGATCGAGATCGGACGCTTCTCGACCGTGTAGCCGCGGTCCTCGGCCAGCTGCAGCAGCGAGTCGCGGGTGATGCCCTCGAGGATGCTGTCCGACTCCGGCGTGACGACCCGGCCGTCCTTGAAGACGAACACGACGTTCATGCCGCCGAGCTCCTCCACGTCGCGGTTCTCGTTGAGGAACACGACCTGGTCGCAGCCCTTCGCACTGGCCTCGGCCTGGGGAAGGAGGCTGGAGGCGTAGTTGCCGCCCGTCTTCGCTTTGCCGGTGCCACCGCGACCCGCGCGGGCGTAGTCCTCGGAGAGCCAGATGCGCACAGGCTTCACGCCCCCGGTGAAGTAGGCACCGGCGGGGCTCGCGATCACGTAGTAGGCGACCTTCTGCGCCGCCCGCACACCGAGGAAGGCCTCCTTGGCGAACATGAACGGTCGCAGGTACAGGCTCTGGTCGGCACCGGAGGGCACCCACCGACCGTCGACGGCGATGAGCTCCCGCAGCGACTGGATGAAGTACTCGGTCGGCAGCTCCGGCAGCGCGAGGCGGCGGGCGCTGGCCTGCAGACGCGCGGCGTTCCGGTCGGGACGGAAGGTGTGGATCGAGCCGTCGGCGTGCCGGTAGGCCTTGATGCCCTCGAAGATCTCCTGTGCGTAGTGCAGCACGGAGGCGGCGGGGTCGAGCGGGATCGGACCGTAGGGCTGCACGCGCGGACGGTGCCATCCACCCTTGGCCGACCAGCAGATGTCGACCATGTGGTCGGTGAAGACGACCCCGAACCCGGGGTCCTCCAACACTTCGGCGACGCGTGCCGGCGAGGCCGCGTTCAGGTTCTTCGTCACGGCGAACTCCAGAGGAGCCACGCTCGTCTCGGCGTCGATCGTCGTCATGTCATCATCCAATCCTCGTGGGGTGGGCGCATCCTCGCGCCCTGTCAGCCTACGCCCGCCGTTCAGAGACGGGCAGTGATCGCGGAGCCGATCTCCGCGGTGGTGCGGGCACCGCTGCGGGCGGCGATGTCCGCCTCGACCGCGGCGCTCACACGCGCCGACTCGGCCGTCAGGCCGAGGTGGTCGAGCAGCAGCGCGATGGAGAGGATCGCGGCGGTCGGGTCGGCCTTCTGCTGACCCGCGATGTCCGGAGCCGAGCCGTGCACGGGCTCGAACATCGACGGGAAGGCGCCATCGGGGTTGATGTTCCCCGAGGCGGCGAGGCCGATGCCGCCCGTGACGGCGCCGGCGAGGTCGGTGAGGATGTCACCGAAGAGATTGTCCGTCACGATCACGTCGAAGCGCGAGGGATCGGTGACGAGGAAGATGGTGGCGGCGTCGACGTGCAGGTAGTCGACGGCGACGTCGGGGTGTTCGGAGGCGACCTCGTTCACGACGCGCTGCCAGATGCCGCCCGCATGCACGAGCACGTTGGTCTTGTGCACGAGGGTCAGCTTCTTGCGACGACGCTCCGCGAGGGCGAATGCGTAGCGCACGACCCGCTCGACACCGAAGGCCGTGTTCACGGAGGTCTCGTTCGCCACCTCCTGCGGCGTCCCCTTCCGGATCGCCCCGCCGTTGCCGACGTAGGGACCCTCCGTGCCCTCGCGGACGACGACGAAGTCGATCTCCCCCGGGTTCGACAGCGGACCGGATGCGCCGGCGAAGAGCTTCGAGGGGCGCAGGTTCACGTAGTGGTCGAGAGTGAACCGCAACTTGAGCAGCAGTCCGCGCTCGATGTTCGCGTCCTTCAGCCGCGGGTCGCCCGGCGTGCCACCGACGGCACCCAGGAGGATCGCGTCGTGTGCGGAGATCGCGGCGAGGTCGTCATCCGTGAGCGTGTCGCCGGTCTCGAGGAACCGGCCGGCACCGAGCGAGAAGCGGGTCTTGTCGAACGTCACGTCGCTGTCGACGGTGACGGCGTCGAGCACCTTCTCCGCCTCGGCGATGACCTCGGGACCGATGCCGTCACCCGGGATGACGGCCAGCTTCACGACACGCGACATGAGACTCCTTGCGCACTGCACGGGGGTGGACCGACTCGTTCCCGCCCGAGAGCAGGAGAGCCGGTCCCCCCAGCGTACTGGTCAGTGCGTGGGTGCCTTGCGCAGTGTGACGGCCGCGATCACTCCGGCCGCGACCACGAGGCCGGCACCGATGAGCGAGGTGACGGTGACGCCGGAGCCGAACGCGTCCGACGCGGCCTGCCACAGCGCATCGCCGAGCTGCGTCGGCAGAGCCTGCGCAGCGGTGTAGGCGCCAGCCAGAGTCTCCTCCGCTGCATGCGCCACGTCGGCGGGAAGACCCGCAGGGAGAACGAGCGCTCCGCGGTAGAAGGCCGTGATGATGCCGCCGAGCACAGCCGTTCCGAGCACCGCTCCGAGCTCGTACGCCGTCTCGGACACCGCGCTGGCCGCTCCTGCCTTGGCCGCAGGAGCGCTCGACAGGATGAGCTCGTTGGAGATCGTCTCGGCCGCGCCGATTCCGATGCCCAGCACCACGAACGCGATCACCAGCGGCAGGACGCCGTGCTCGTGCGTCGTGAGAGCGACGATCAGGTAGCCGGCGACGGAGAACGCGAGCCCGGCGGGGATCACGATGTGCGGCGGGATCCGGCGCGAGATCGGCACGACCGACAGCCCGGCCACGATCATCGCCACCATTCCCGGCACCAGCGCGAGACCTGCCGTCATCGGCGACAGCCCGAGGACGAGCTGCAGATGCTGCGACACGAAGTAGAGGAAGCCGACCAGAGCCACGACACTGAGCAGGTTGACCAGGATCGCCCCGGAGAACGACCCCCGCTTGAACAGCGCCATGTCGAGCATCGGCGTCTTGGCACGCAGCTGGCGCCGCACGAACAGGAAACCCATCGCCAGGCCGAGAAGTGCCCACGCACCGGCCTTCAGACTCGGACCATCCACGGCCAGCGACTTGATCGCGTAGACCACCGGGATCATCGTGGCCATCGACAAGACGATGCTGATCAAGTCGATGCGACCGGGGTGGGGGTCGCGGCTCTCCGGCACCAGCAACGGCGCAGCGACGAGCAGAGGGATCAGCACCGGCACCGCGATGAGGAAGACGGACCCCCAGGAGAAGTGCTCGAGGAGGAAACCGCCGACGATCGGTCCGAGCGCCGATCCTGCGGAGAAGGCCGAGGCCCACACCGCGATCGCCATGCGGCGCTGGTCGCGGTTCTGGAAGATCGAGCGCAGCAGGGACAGGGTCGACGGCATGAGCATCGCCCCGAAGAAGCCGAGCAGAGCACGAGCGGCGATCAGCAGACCGGCCGTGGGCGCGAAGGCTGCGAGGGCGGAGACCGCCGCAAAACCGGTGGCTCCGATCAGCAGCATCTTCCGACGCCCGAATCGGTCTCCCAAGGTACCCATGGTGACGAGCAGGCCCGCGAGCACCAGGGGGTACACGTCGATGATCCACAGCTGCTCGGCCCCTGTGGGCGCGAGCGCGATGGAGATCTCGGGGAGCGCGAAACTCAGCACCGTGTTGTCCACCGACACCAGCAGCACCGGCAGCATGAGGACGACGAGCGCCGCCCAGCCGCGGGCTCCGACGCGGGGAGCATCCGTCTCTGTCGTCGGGATCGACGCAGTACGGGTCATGGAACACCTCTCAGGATCTTGATCGCACGGTTAGTGAACCGTCCAGATGGTATAGTAACAGAAGTCCCGCCCCCCGAATCCGCAGAGGATCCACGATGCCCCGACCTCCGCTCGCCCGCGAGAAGGTGCTCGACGCCTTCGAAGCGATCCTCATCGAAGACGGCGAACGAGCCGCGACGCTCGACGCCACGGCGAAAGCGGCCGGTGTGTCGAAGGGCGGCCTGCTCTATCACTTCGGCTCCAAGGACGAGCTCGAGGCCGGCCTCGTGGAACGGCTCGATCGCCTCACGACCATGGACCTCGAACGGATGGCCGCCGCGGAGGAAGGCCCCGTCGCCTACTACGTGCGCACCTCCGTGATGGAGGACGACGCACTCGATCGCGTGCTGATCGCGACGACGCGCCTCGCCCAGGGCGGGTCCATCCCCGCAGCGGACATGCTCCGCGACACGAGGCGCCGCTGGGCGGAGACGATCCGCCCGCACGTGCGCGACAACGCGAGCCTCGATCTGGTGATGCTGGTGAGCGACGGCCTCTACTTCAACAACTCGCTCGACGTGCACGGCCCCGAGCGACTCGTGCCCCGCAGCGATGAACTCGCGGAGCTGATCACCCTGGTTCTGAAGGCGACCGCCTGAGGATCACCGCAGACACGAGAGAGGGCGGAAGCTTCACGCTCCCGCCCTCTCTGCTGCGTCTGCCGATCAGATCTCGGTGATCTCGATCTGACGGAACAGGTCGGCGTCGATGGCACCGCGCACGTCGTCGAGCAGCTCGTCCGAGACGGGCGAGTCGAGCGTCAGCACACTGAGCGCCTGGGCGCCTGCCGCCTGACGGGCGATCTGCATTCCGGCGATGTTGATGCCGGCCTCGCCGAACTTCTGGCCGTACACGGCGACGATGCCGGGGCGGTCGGTGTAGAGCATCACGACGTGGTGCTTCTCGATCGGCAGCTCGAGCCGGTGGTCGTTGATGCCGACGAGCTTCTCCGTCTGCTTCGGACCGGTGAGCGTGCCGGACACCGAGAGCTGAGTGCCGTCGGACAGCGCACCGCTGAGAGTGATGACGTTGCGGTACTCGTCGCTCACATCGTCCTTGAGCAGCCGCACCGCGATCCCGCGCTGGTCGGCGAGGAGCGGAGCGTTGACGTAGGACACCGTCTCACTGACGATGTTGGTGAACACGCCCTTGAGCGCGGCGAGCTTGAGCACGCTCACGTCGTAGTCGTTCAGCTCGCCGTGCACCTCGACGTCGAGGCTGGTGAGAGGCGACGTCGCGAGCGCGGCGAAGATCTGGCCGAGCTTCTCGACGAGCGAGATGCCGGGACGCACGTAGGGGTCGATGACGCCGCCGGCCACGTTCACGGCGTCCGGGACGAGGTCACCGCCGAGGGCGAGGCGCACGGAACGAGCGACCGAGACGCCTGCCTTCTCCTGCGCCTCCTCGGTGCTCGCGCCGAGGTGGGGCGTGACGACCACGTTCGGGAGGTCGAGCAGCGGACGAGCCGTGCCGCCCTCAGCGGGCGGCTCCGAGGTGAAGACGTCGAGACCGGCTCCCGCGATCTCCCCGGCGACGAGCGCCGCGTGCAGGGCCTCCTCGTCGATGAGGCCGCCACGGGCCACGTTCACCACGAACGCGGTCGGCTTCATCGCCGCGAACTGCTCGGCGCCGATCATGCCCGTCGTCTCCGGGGTCTTGGGCATGTGGATGGTCAGGAAGTCCGACTCGGCGACGAGTTCTTCGAGGGAGAGCAGCTGCACGCCGAGCTGCTGGGCGCGTGCAGAGGTGACGTAGGGGTCATAGGCGACGACACGCATGTCGAAGGCCGCGAGGCGCGCGGCGACGAGAGCACCGATGCGACCGAGGCCGACGATGCCGACGGTCTTCTCGAAGAGCTCGGCTCCGGTGAAGGAGCTGCGCTTCCACGCTCCGGCGGAGAGAGAGGCATGCGCGGCAGGGATGCGGCGGGCGAGGCTCAGGATGTGGCCGACCGTGAGCTCGGCGGCCGAGACGATGTTCGAGGTCGGGGCGTTGACGACCATGACCCCGGCAGCCGTGGCCGCCTTGATGTCGACGTTGTCGAGGCCCACGCCGGCGCGGGCGACGACCTTGAGCTTCGGCGCGTGGCTCAGCGCCTCCTCGTCGATGCGCGTGGCCGAGCGGACCAGCACGGCGTCGGCGTCGGCGAGTGCGGCGAACAGCGCCTCGCGGTCGGTGCCGTCGACGTTGCGGACGTCGAAGTCGGGACCGAGAGCGTCGATCGTGGCGGGAGAGAGTACTTCGGCGATGAGCACGACAGGCTTCGGCACAGTGGATCCTTCGGGGCAGCGCGGCAGGGGCCGATGCGCCGCACACCATGGGGGCGCGATCGCCACAACTCTACCGGAGCGCCGACAGCGCTCCGTCCCGTGTGACGCGTCTCGACGGGCGGCTCAGGCGCTCGGCATCGTGAGGCTCAGCGCGATCAGACTCATCCAGAACACGGCGACGACGCCGAGTCCGGCGAGGAAGACGAGGGCCAGCTCGCCCACCGTGCGACGCCGTCCGATGACATACGCGAAGACGAACACGATCGCGGGGAAGACGACTCCGAACAGCAGGGTCGCCCAACCTCCCCCGGTCAGCCCCGTCTGAGCCATCGTGATCAGGTGCGCCACGGCGTTCCACACGGCGTAGGCGTAGAAGAGTCCGGCCAGTCCGGTGACGAGCCCGATGAGCCAGCGGGGAGAACCCTCCGACGTCGATGTTCCGACCGCGGAAGCCATCATGATCCGATCACCCCCACGGTGACGAAGGGCCAGGGAACGAGCAGGACGACGCCGGCGAGCAGCACGGCGACGCGGATCCAGCCTGCCTTCCCCCGCGTGAGCACCCAGCTCGCGAGGAACCAGAGGGCCGGGGCGGCGATCGCGAGGAAGAACCACGGGAGGAACATCACATCGGAGACCAGGAATGACGCGAGGGGCTGCAGCCGCAGTCCGCCGACGATCCAGCCGATCGTGTAGAGGAGATAGATGCCCCCGACGATGCCGACGAGCAGGAGCATCGGCGTGCTCAGGCCCGCCTGCTCCTCGACAGCCGCCTGCTCCTCGACAGCCGCCTGTTCGTCTGCCGGCACCTGCTCGACTGCCGGCGCCTGTTCGGCGGTGGTGTCGCCTTCCTCGATCGTCCCCACCTCGTCGCTCCCCCGTCCGACGGCCTTCCAGCCGCGCGGTAGGGCGCGCTCCTTGGGGTTCGAGGCCTCGTCGCCGTCCCAGCTGAGGGCGTCGTCGAAATCGGAAGTCATGTCCCCAGCGTAGGACACGCGGTCCACTAGGATCGGGGTTGCCTCGAGCCGGAACGGCGGGCATCGGACGTTATGGGGGAGCATCGTGGCCGACAACGACAAGAAGGATGCCAGCAGCGGATCGACACCCGCAGGCTCTGCACCCGCCACCTCCCGATCCACCACCTCGACTCCCGAGCCGCCCGCCGGCTGGGTCCCGACTCCGGAAGCCAAGGCGAAGGCCACGCGGTTCCGTTGGATCGCCGGCATCCTCTGGGCGGTCGCGATCATCGGCGAAGGCGTCGGCATCTTCTGGCTCCTGCGTCAGCGGGTCTTCGTCGGCGAGGACGGCACTCTGGTGCGCAACCGCGACACCGGACTGCTGGAGGAGCAGGGTGTCACGGCGACCTTCCCACAGTGGGCGTTCATCACACTCCTCGTGCTCCTCGTGGTCATCGCCGCTCTGTCCATCACCGGTTCCGTGCTCTGGAAGAAGGCGAATCGACTCGACCCGGCCCGCAGAGCGGACAAGACACGGTTCTTCGTGCAGAACCAGCTCGGGGCCATCATCGCCGTGGTCGCCTTCCTCCCGCTCGTCATCCTGATCTTCCTCAACAAGGACATGGACAAGGGCCAGAAGGCCACAGCCGGGATCGTCGGCGTCGTGCTCGCCGCCCTCGCGCTGTTCGTCGGCGCCGACTTCAACCCGCCGTCCGTCGAGCAGTACACGGCCGACCAGTCGGCCGTGATCCAGCTCCTCGGCAAGGACGAGGTCGTCTGGGTCGACGGCGGCAAGGTCTACCACGTCTGCGACGAGGTGCCCGCGATCCAGACGGGGAGCGAGATCCGCACCGGCACGACCGCACAGGCCGTCGAGGCCGGGAAGATCCGCCTCACCCTGCAGTTCGGCTCCGAGCTGCGAGCCTGCGGTCTCCCGGTGCCGGAGAACGATGAGGAGATCACCGAGGCTCTGCGGGCGATCCAGGCGGGCCAGGTCGACACGGTCCTCCCCGCACCGGTCTGGGCCGACCCCGCAGAGGCACCCATCGTGGTCGAGGAGGCACCGGCGCCGTGACGCCGGCTCGACGCTAGTCCGCGTCGAGCGCTTCCACGAGCCGATCCTCCGCTGACGACAGATGGGCTTCGAGGAGGGCGGCCGCCCGCTCCCCGTCTCCTGACGCCACGGCATCGAGGATGTCGGCGTGCTGCGCGGCGATGTCCGCGGCATCGAGCAGACGGCGGCCCTGCACCTGCGCCATGCACAGCCGGACCTCGTCGAGGACGCTGCGGTACATACGGCCGGTGCGCTCGCTGTCGAGCGCGTCGATGAGGGCCGTGTGGAAGCGCAGGTCGGGAGCGACGGTCGCAGGGTCGGGTCCGCCGGGCATCGCCATGATCTCCGCGTTCGCCGCGAGGGCCGCGGCAGGAACGCTCTTCGACGCGGCGAGTTCGCGAAGCGCCGCACTCTCCAGGCGGGTTCTGGTGCGATACACGTCGCGCACGGTCACGGAGTCGATGTCGACGACGCGCGCGCTCCGGTGCGCTGTGCGCACGAGCAGGCCACTGGCGACGAGCTGCTCGATCGCCGCCTTCGCGCTCGGACGTGCGACTCCGAAGCTCTGCGACACCGCGGCCTCGGTGATCGGGGAGCCGGAGCGGATCGCACCGCTCAGGATGTGACCGCGCAGCTGCGCTGTCACGGCATCGACGACGCCGACGACTCCGAGCGGCGCTTCCGAGGTGGTGCTCATCCGGTCAGCCTATCGAAGAGCCGAGCAGTCGGTACACTTGTCTGACAATCTCATGACGGAGCAGAGGAGCACCGTGAAGACCACCCTCGCCGAGCCGCTGGATCCTGCCCTGCTGGGGCCGACGACACAGGTGCACGCACGCTCGATCGACCGTTTCGCCCGCGCGCACGACGCGTCCCACTACCTGCTGATCCCCGATGCCGTCCTCTCCCCCGCTGACGCGGAGGGTGTCGCTCGTGCCTTCGGAGCGGTCAGAGCTGCCGGTCGCACGATGACGTTCCGCTCCGGAGGCACCAGCCTGTCCGGTCAGAGCGTCAGCGGAGACATCCTGGTGGACACGCGCAGCGGCTTCCGCGACATCCGTGTCGAGGACGACGGCGCTGCGGTCCGGGTGGGTCCGGGTGCGACGGTGCGCCAGGTGAACACCAGGCTCGCGAGGTACCGCCGCAAGCTCGGCCCCGATCCGGCGAGTGAGATCGCGTGCACGATCGGCGGCGTCGTCGCCAACAACTCCAGCGGCATGGCGTGCGGTATCACCGAGAACTCGTACCGGACGATCGAGTCGATGACGATCGTGCTTCCCAGCGGCACGATCCTCGACACCGGCCACCCGGATGCGAACGAGATGCTCCGCGCGGCGGAACCCGCCATCGCCGAGGGCCTGCTCTCCCTGCGGGAGCGTCTGCTGGCATCCCCCGAGCACGTCGCCTTCCTCCGTCAGCAGTTCTCGATGAAGAACACGATGGGCTACGGGCTCAATGCACTGCTCGACTTCGATGATCCGGTGCGCATCCTGGAGCATCTCGTCATCGGCTCCGAGGGCACGCTCGCCTTCGTGGCGGAAGCCCGCTTCCGCACGATCGAGGTGCTCCCCTCGATCGCGACCGGCCTCCTGGTCTTCGACACGCTGTCCGCCGCGATGACGGCTCTGCCTGATCTCACGCGACTCGGTCTCGCCACGATCGAGCTGATGGACGCCGCCTCGCTGCGAGTCGCGCAGGGGTTGAGCGACGTGCCGGACGCCATCGCCGAGATCGAGGTGCAGGGACACGCCGCTCTGCTGGTCGAAGTCCATGCTCAGGACGCAGACACCCTCGTCGCGTCGAGCTCCGCCGCCCAGACGCACTTCGAAGCCCTCCCGCTCGCCGTCGCCCCGCGCCTCACCACGGATGCGGCCGAACGCGCCGCGCTGTGGCACGTTCGCAAGGGGCTCTACACGGCGGTCGCGGGCGCCCGACCGTCCGGAACGACCGCCCTGCTGGAGGACATCGTGGTCCCGGTGCCGCGTCTCCTCCACACCTGCGAGCGCCTCATCGAGCTCTTCTCCGAGCACGGCTACGAGGGCTCGGTCATCTTCGGACACGCCAAGGACGGCAACATCCACTTCCTCCTCAACGAGCGGTTCGACGATGCGGAAAGCGTCGCGCGCTATCGGCGCTTCACCGACGACCTCGTCGAGCTCGTGCTCTCGCAGCAGGGGTCGCTGAAGGCGGAGCACGGCACCGGTCGGATCATGGCGCCGTTCGTCCGCCGACAGTACGGCGACCAGCTCACCGACATGATGTGGGAGATCAAGAACCTCCTCGACCCGCACGGCATCCTGAACCCGGGCGTTGTGCTCTCCGACGACCCCGACTCCTACCTGCACGACCTCAAACGGGTGCCGACGGTGGAGAAGGAAGTCGACCGCTGCGTCGAGTGCGGGTACTGCGAGCCGACCTGTCCCAGCAAGAGCATCACGCTCACGCCTCGACAGCGCATCGTGATCCGTCGCGATATGGCGTGGGCCGAGGAACAAGGCGACACCGAGCTGCTGCGCGATCTGCAGAAGGACTACGACTACGACGGCGTGCAGACCTGCGCGGTCGACGGCATGTGCGGTGTGGCCTGCCCGGTCGACATCAACACGGGCGACCTGGTGCGTCGACTTCGCGCGGAGCAGTCGAACGCGATCGAGGGGGCCGTGTGGGGCACGGCGGCCAAGCACTGGGGTACGGTCACCCGCGCCGGCGGCGTCGCGCTCACCGTCGCGGACGCCCTCCCCGCCCCCCTGGTGCGCGGGGTCACGCACCTCGGCCGCGCGGTGCTGGGGGCCGACACCGTACCGCTGTACGACGGAGGACTCCCCCACGGCGGCTCGAAGCCACCGCGTCCGGAGGCGCCGACCGATGCGCAGGCCGTCTTCTTCGGCGCGTGCATCGGCACCATGTTCGGCGCGGAGGGCGACGGCGAGGGGTCACGGAATGCGCTGCGAGCGCTCCTGGACCGCGCGGGTATCCCCGTCGTGATCCCGGAGGAGAACGGCGGCCTCTGCTGCGGGACACCCTGGAAGTCGAAGGGGCATCTCCACGGCTATGCCCTGATGTCGGACCGGGTGCTCGATTCGCTGTGGGAGGCCAGTCGCGCGGGCGAGCTTCCCGTGGTGTGCGACGCGGCCTCCTGCACCGAGGGCCTGGACGTCATGCTCGCACAGGCCGTCGCGAAGAGCCCTCGATACGCCGGGCTGCGGATCGAGGATGCGACCACCTTCGTGGCACGCGAAGTACTGCCGAAGCTGACCGTGCCCGCGAAGCTGCCCACCGTCGCCGTGCATCCGACATGCTCCACGACGGCGCTCGGAGCGACGGGAGCGTTGACCGCGATCGCCGCCGCCGTCGCGGATGACGTGTTCGTTCCCGAGGGGTGGGGCTGCTGCGCATTCGCGGGCGACCGCGGCATGCTGCATCCGGAGCTCACCGCCAGCGCGACGGCACAGGAGTCCGCGGAGATCGCAGCGGCCGAGCGCGCCCAGGGCGGCTTCGACGCCTTCGTCTCGGCGAACCGCACCTGCGAGATCGGAATGTCCCGCGCCACCGGCCGGCCGTACCGTCACGTGATCGAGGTGCTCGAGGAGCTCACGCGGGGCTGACTCCGTGCGAAGACGCCGAGGGCCCTTCCGACGCCGTCGGAGGGGCCCTCGTCTCGTCGCGAACCGTCCGTCTCAGCCTGCGGACAGCACCGCGACGGCCTCTCCACGCAGACGCGCGGGGATCACCACGACCGCACGATCACCGTCGGCCTTCTCGACCGCACTGCCGTCGGTCCACCGCAGGTCGGACTGCACGAGCTCGTCCGGCAGATCGAGCGTCCCGATGCTCGGGTCGAGAGCATGCACGTGCACGGTCGACCCGGTGGTGGTGTAGCGACGCGGGGCACCGCTGCGCTCCCCCATCCGGATCCACGGGCGCGTGCCGTAGACCGTGTCGCCGTTCGTCTGCAGCCATGCACCCAGCTCGCGCATCGCACGACGCTGGAGCTCGGGGATGGAGCCGTCCGCTGCGGGGCCGACGTTGATCAGCAGGTTGCCGTTCTTCGCCACGACGTCGACGAGCAGACGGATCAGCGCCGCGCCGGACAGCGAGTGGCGTTCGTCCTCTGCCTGATTGAAGCCGAAGGAGTAGCCGAGTCCACGCGTCGACTCCCACGTATCCGGGATGATCTCGGGGATGTCCGTGTATTCGCGTGTGAGGAAGCCGTGGTACGGGACACCCCAACGGTCGTTGACGACACCGTCGGGCACCGCGTCGAAGTACCGCTGCAGGAGGGCGGCGACCGCATACTCGTCGTGCCCCTTGCCACCGTCGGGCCACTCGATGTCGTTCCACAGGACGTCCGGCGAGAAGCGGGACACGAGCTCTTCGAGCTGGGCAGCCGAGTAGCGGGCGAAGTGCGCATCGTTGCGACGGAAGCGGAACAGATCGGTGTCGGACTCGATCGGCGGGAAGTCGCTCACGTGCCAGTCGAGCGCACCGGAGTAGTACACCCCGAACTTCGCCCCCGCGCGACGGGTGGCGTCGTGGAACTCGGAGATCAGGTCGCGGCGCGGACCACGAGCGACCGCGTTGAAACCGGTGGTCGCCGTGTCCCAGAGGCAGAAACCCTCGTGGTGCTTGGTCGTGGGGACGATGTACTTGGCCCCGGCACCGACCAACTCGCCCACGAAGGCATCCGCATCGAACGCCGAGGCGTCCCACCGATCGGCCAGGTCCTCGTACGAGGTGCCGGGGCCGAACAACTGCTGGTGGCGCTCCCAGGTGGGGCTGCCCGCGATCCGCACCGTGTTGCCGTACCACTCGGCGTACTGATGCCAGGCGTACGCATCCTCGGTCGGGATGTTCACGCCATCGCCGTGCTGCACCGCCCACGCCGGCACCGAGTACAGCCCCCAGTGGACGAAGAACCCGAGCTTCGCGTCCCGATACCAGTCGGGCACACCCTGAGTCGGGTACACCGGGGCGTCAGCGCCGAAGTCGGGTCCTGTCCGCTTCTCGAAGTTCATCATGCGTTCTGCTCCTCTGCGGTTCCGCGGCGGACGACGGTGGCGGTCAGGTCCGGATCGCCGTCGGCGTCGAACGGGTAGACACCCGGCTGCAGACGGTGGTGGCCCAGCCGCAGCAGGTCCTGGTCGACGCCACCAGGGGTCAGCGCGAGAGTCCACCCCGCGGCGAGTTCGTAGAGCTCGGGTTCGAGATAGCCGATCTTCACGACGACGATGTCCGCGGTGGTGGGCTCGAGGCCCAGCATCCGGAAGTCAGAGAGGTGGTGGAAAGGCTTGCGGCGCTCGGTGATGATCGCGTGCAGACCGCCCACGGCGATGACGACTTGCGTACCCGCATCCGGGTCGCCGTCGCTGATGGAGAACACGGTCCCGGTGATCGTGACAGGTCCGTGTGGACCCGAATCCACCCGGGCTCCGGCATCGAGCGACACCGTGGCTCCGACGCCGGCCGCGACAGCCCGTGCGACGGCTTCGCGGTCGAAGATCGAGGCCACCAGTGTGGTGCGGCTGGAGTCGGTGAGCTCGGCGCGTCCCAGCAGGTGCCCGAGCGTCCAGGTCACGTCGCCGGCGCCACCGGCCGTCGGGTTGTCCCCCGAGTCCGAGATCAGGTACGGCCGCGGTGCTCCCGGAGCGAGGGCCTTGTCGAGGGCGTCATCGAGCGAGCCGGTCTCGGCCACGAAGACGAAGTCCTCGCGCGCGTCCCAGAACATCCGCGCGACACGCTCGGCTTCCCGTGCGATCACCTGCTCGTCGTCCCCGGTGACGACCACGTAGGCCTGGCACCGCGGCTCGTCAGCCCAGGCGTAGCCGATCCAGACGGAGGCGTCGACCACCCCGGTGAGGGCTTCGATCTCGGGCAGCTGGGCGTAGATGCTGCGCGCCGGCTCCAGCCGCGTGCTGGTCTTCTCCCCCGGCAGCAGCACGGGCACGGGTACCCAGGCGGAGAAGGGGCGCCGCCGCAGTGGGTCGGAGCCGTGCGGTCCCCTCAGCCGGGCGAGCAGGTTCCACACCGCACGCTCCTTGGTGTTCATCCAATCCTCGTGCGGCGCCATGCGGTAACACGTCAGCAGGTCTACCGCGTCACGCAGCACCTCCGAGACGTTGCCGTGCAGATCCATCGAGGTCGAGACCAGCGTGTCGGGACCGAGGGCGGCGCGCACCGCGAGCGCGAGATCGCCCTCGGCGTCGTCCATGCCGACCACGCTCATGGCGCCGTGGATGTCGAAGAAGAACCCGTCGAAGGGACCGTGCTCCCGGATGCCGGCGACGATCGCATCCTTCATCCGGCGATAGGTCTCCGGCGCGACGGCTCCGCCAGGAAGAGAGCGTCCGTGGGTCAGCGGCACCCAGTCCGCGGCGGAGGCGAGTTCGCGTCCATCGTCCAGGAACGGGTAATACCCCCGCAACGTTGGGCCGGTACGAACCGTGAACGCCTCGTCACCGGAGATGTGAGGCGAGAAGGTGCTCGACTCGATGGAGATCCCGGCGATGCCGATGCGTGGCAGGGCGAGACCGCCGTCGGCGACGGTGGGAAGCGGGCCCATCCAGATCTCGTGGGCTTCAGGACGTGCGGTCACGTGAGGTGCTCCTTGTGGTGCGAGGGTCGTGCGTGGGGTCGTCTCTCAGCGTGCGCCTGCCGGCACGAGCGCACGGCGGGCCGTCTCGATCGCACCGAGAGCGACCGCGTCGGAACCGAGGACGGCCGGAATGATGCGCAGCGGGATACCCGACACCGGCGAGTCGGTGGCGAGCGTGCGCGCGATGGCCGGCGCGAGGAGGTCCCATGCGGCCGTGACCCCGCCCCCGACGATCGCGCAGGGCAGGTCGAGGATCGTGGCCGCGGTCGCGCAGGCGAGGGCGAGCGCCCGACCCGCAGCGTCGAACGCCGCAATCCCCTCCGTGTCGCCGCGGCGCGCACGGTCGGCGACCTCGCGAGCGTCGCGCACCGAGGCGCCCGTGCTCTCCTGGTAGCGCAGCGCGATGGAAGTGCCGGAGGCCAGCGTCTCGAGATGCCCGATCTGGCCGCAGGTGCAGACGAGGTCGCTGTACCCGGGTGTGTGTCCGATCTCACCGGCGGCACCGTGCGGTCCGTGGTGAAGTTCGCCGTCGATGAGGACGGCGCCGCCCACCCCCGTGCCGAGCATGACACCGAGCACGTCCCGATCCGTGCGCCCTTCCGCCGCGGCCTCACCGAGCAGGAAGGCGTTCACGTCGTTCTCTACCCGCACGGGGACGCCGAGGCGTGACTCCAGTTCATGCCCGAGGGCGAACCCCGTCCAGCCGACGAAGGTCGCCGACGCCGCACGGATCGTGCCCGTCTCGTGGTCGATGACTCCGGCCGCCCCCACTCCGGCTGCGGCCAGCGATACTCCCGCTTCCGCTGCCAGCGACATGGCGAGGGTCGCTGCCGCATCCGCCATCGCTGCACCGCCGAGCGCGGCCGGTGCGCCGACGCTGCCCCGGCCGAGCACGGCACCGTCACCGTTCACCAGAAGGGCGGCGATCTTGGTGCCGCCGATGTCGATCCCGACGAGAGCCGCACCGGGTCCGGCTGCGCCACCGATGAGCGTGCTGGTCCCCTGTTCCTGACTGATCATGTTCAGCGACCACCCAGCCCGGCCATCGCGATCCCCTTGACGAGGTGCTTCTGCAGCACGATCACGAGGATCGTGGTCGGCACCATCGAGATGATCGCGGCTGCCATCTGCAGGTCCCACCGCGTGCCGGTGAGCCCGGCGAAGCTCGCGAGGCCGACCGGAAGCGTGCCGTGCGCGTTGTAGTCGACCGTCACGATCAGCGGCCACAGGTAGCTGTTCCAGAACGAGAGGAACGTGAACACCGCGAGCACCGCCACCGCCGACTTCGACAGCGGAAGGATGATCTGCAGGAACGATCTCACGGGGCCTGCGCCGTCGACACGGGCCGCCTCCTCCAGCTCGTAGGGGATGCCGCGGAAGAACTGCCGCATCAGGAACGTGCCGAAGGCGCCGAACGCGAAGGGAAGGATGAGCGCCTGGTATGTGTCGACCCAGTTGAACCACTGCATGACCTGGAACATGGGGATGACGAGCACCTCGGCGGGAACCATCAGGGTGGCCAGGAACAGCACGAACACCGCGTCCCGGCCCTTCCACCGCAGGCGCCCGAAGGCGTATCCGGCTGTGGTCGAGACGATCAGCACGACGAGCGTTCCGCCGATCGCGACGATGAAGGAGTTCATGATGTACGTCAGGAACGGCCCGTAGGCGAACACGTCGACGAAGTTGCTCCACCGCAGTTCGGAGCCCACCAGGGTCGGTGGCATCGAGAACATCTCCGCGTTCGGCTTGAGAGCCGAGAAGAACGCGTAGATCAACGGCGAGATGAAGATCAGCGCAGCCACGTAGATCGCGACGTGCGCGAGGATCAGACGGGCGCGGGCGCCGGGGGTCGTCGCCGCACCGCGTGCGCGCTCGCGTTCGCGGTCGGCGCGGCCGGTGCGTCCGGCGGGCCGGACGAGGGTCTCAGTGCTCATAGTGCACCCACTTCTTCTGTGCGGCGAACTGGAGCCCGGTGATCGCGATGATGATCGCGAACAGGATCCACGCGGCTGCAGCGGCGAGGCCGAGATCGCCGAAGGTGAATCCCTGCTCCCAGATGTACATGACGAGCGGCTTCGTGGCATTGCCCGGACCGCCGCCGGTGAGCATCTGCGGCTGCACGAACACCTGCAGCGACGTGATCATCGTCATGATGGTGGCGAAGAAGATCGATGGCGAGATCATCGGGACGATGATGCTCCACACCCGCCGGATCCCCTGTGCGCCGTCGATGCTCGCCGCCTCCAGCACGCTCTCGGGGAGCTGCTCGAGGGCGGCCGAGAAGATCAGCATGTTGTAGCCGAGTCCCTGCCAGACGCTCATGACGACGACCATGATCATGGCCCACGACGGATCGGCGAGGAAGTTGGGCAGCTCGATGCCGAACCAGGTCTGCGAGAGGCCGTTGAAGAGTCCCTGCGGCTGGAGCATCATCTTCCAGACCAGCACGTTGGCGACCATCGGCGTGACGACGGGGATGAAGAACAGCACCCTCAGTGCGCCGCGACCGCGGATCCGGGAGTTCAGACCGAGAGCGAGCACGAGCGAGAGAGCGACGCTCAACGGCACGTACAGCAGGGTGTACACCGCCGAGTTGCGCAGCGCCGGCCAGAAGTCGGGGCTGCTGGTGAACAGCTTGACGTAGTTGTCCACGCCGTTGAAGGTCCGCTCGCCGAAGGTCGGCCAGTCGAAGACGCTCATCACGATCGACAGCCCGACGGGCACGATCGTGAACAGGGCGAGCCCGATCAGGGCTGGGCTTGCGAATCCCAGCGCCTGACCGGCCTCCACCTTGGCGAGCGATCGTCGACGTCTCGTCGTGATCGTCATCTCAGTTTCTTCCTCTGTTACTGCATTGCTGCTGTGGTGGCCGAGGCCCGATCACTCGCCGAACTGCGCCTGCGCGTTCGACAGCAGCTCTTCCATCGTCATCTGGCCGTTGTAGACGCTGACGAGGTTGGGCTGGATGTAGCTGTCGAGCTTCTGCCAGTTCTTCGTCATGTAGAGGGGGACGGTGTCACCGAACGCAGCCTCGAAGACGGACTTCACCTGGTCGCGGTACTTCTCGTCGATCGACTCGAAGTACAGCGGCTGCGACGACGTGCGTGCCGGGTAGGAGCGGCCGGACGACGCGATGTAGTCCTGCGCGTCCTCGCCGAGCAGCGAGCCCATGACCTTGAGCGCGGCCTCGGGATTCTTGCAGTTGGCCGAGATGCCGTAGCCCGAGCCGAGGATCGGACCGGGGTTGCCGTCGACTCCGGCGGGCAGCGGGACCATGCCGGCGGCGAAGCCCGACTCGTTGTCGAGGTAGCTCACCGCGTTCCAGGTGCCGTCGACGGCCATGGCCGCGTTGGCGCCGGTGTACTGGTTCTCTCCCCACCCCGTGTCGGAAGCGGAGGCCACGGGTGCGGCGACCTTCTTCTCGGTCACGAGCTCGGCGTACCAGGTCGACGCGTCGACGAAGGCCTTCTCATCGATGTGCAACGTGCCGTCCTCGGAGGCCGGCTGCGTGGCGGAGTAGGCGATCGGCATCGACATCCACTGGTAGCCGCCCATACCCATGCCGAAGCCGTACTTGCCGTCCTTGGTGGCGTCGGCGGCGATCTTGTCGAAGTCGTCGAACGTCCACCCGATCTCAGGGGTTGCGGCGCCGGCGGCGGTCAGCATGTCCTGGTTGTAGTAGACGAGCATGGTGGCGACGTCGAACGGCACGCCGTACGTCTTGCCCTCGAAGCTGAGGATCCCGTCGGCGCTCGGATTGAAGTCGGCCCAGTCGATTCCCGCCGTCTTCAGGTCGGCATCGCTCAGCTCGCGGAAGCCGCCGGTGTAGCCTCCCAGCTGCGCGCCGCTCATGCCCGTGACGCACGCCATGTTGCCGCTGGCCATGTTGGTGGTCAGCTTCGTGAAGAAGTCGCTCCACGGCGACGTCTGCAGCTTGATCTTGATGTCGGGGTTCTGCTCCTGCGCGAACGCGACCTGCGCCTCGAGGGCGTCCACGTCCGACTCGCTCCCGGCCCACATGTCCACCACGATGGTGTCGCCGTCTGCCGAACCACCCGTGCCGCTGCCGCTCGCGCAGCCGGTCATCGCGACCGCGACGCCGGCGACGGCGACCACAGCCCCTACACGCAACTTCTTCATTGAATGCCTCCTGGAAAGGGAACCGGTTAATTCGCGGGTCGAAGTAACCTAGTAGGATTTCGTATGAAGTTACCGTTTCATACTTCGCAAGTGGCCGCAAGCCGAACATCCGATGTTTATCGGAGCTTGATAATTCGTAACTCCCGGGAAACACGACGAACCCCCGCTACGCTGACGATGCTCCGACAGGAAAGTGCTCTCATGACGAACTCCGCTGACACCGCCGTCGACGATCCGCACACGCGACGCATCCTCGACCTCGTCGCCCGCGGTGAGGCGCGATCGCGCTCCGAGCTCGCCGCCTCGCTCGGCGTGGCCGCATCGACGGTCGGTCTCCGCGTGCAGTCCCTGCTGGATGCCGGCATGCTCAGAGAAGCCGGAGACGGCACGTCACGCGGAGGGCGGCGCCCACGTGTCCTTCAGATCGCGGCGGACGGCTTCGTCCTGTCCGCTGACCTCGGCGGCGGACACGCCCGCATCGGCAGGCACTCCCTCAGTGGTGCCCTCCTGGACAGTGAATCCATCGCCGTCGATGTCACCGAGGGACCGCAGGCCACCCTGGATCGCCTGGCGGTCGTGTTCGACCGTCTCCTGTCCTCGGGGAGGATCCATGCGATCGGGATCAGCCTCCCCGGTCCGGTCGACATCTCCACGGGATCCGTCGACCAACCCTCGCGGATGCCCGGATGGCCGGGGTTCCGCGTCGGCGAGCACCTCTCCGCGCGCTACGGGGTCCCTGTCGCCGTCGACAACGACGCGAACCTCGCCGCGCTCGGCGAGCACCGTGAGCGTTTCGGCCACACCGGTCACAGCATCACGGTGAAGGCGGGAACCGCCATCGGCAGCGGCATCATCGTGGACGGGCACGTGCACCGCGGCGCCACGTCGGCCGCGGGCGACATCACCCACACGCGCATCGACGGCAGCGGCGACATCCCCTGCTCCTGCGGAAACACCGGATGCCTGGAAACCGTGGCGAGCGGGGCGAGTCTGGTGCGACAGATGCGCGAGCGCGGGAACGACGCCGTGCGCACGACGACCGACGTGCTGAGCCTGGCGCGCGACGCCGATCCCCTCGCCACGACTCTGGTCCGAACCGCCGGCACCCACCTGGGCCAGGCACTCTCCGGGGTCGTGAACTTCTTCAATCCGCACGCCGTGTTCCTCACCGGCAGCATGAGCGCATCCGAACCGTTCATCGCGGCCGTCCGCAGCCGCGTCTACGAGGCCTGCCACCCGCTCGCCACCCAACGACTGCGCATCGAGTCCGCGGCGACGGGCGCCGACGCCATCCTGCACGGCGCGGCCCGACTCGCGCTCGAGGGCATGGACATCCCCGTGGCGGCCGCCTGAGCCACCGCCACGGTGCGGATCAGTCCTCGATCAGGGTCAGCTCGATCACGGGGACCAGCACATCGGGTCGACGCACCGGGAGGTGGACGGTCAGAGTCCCCTCGGCCTCGCCTGCGGGTGTCATGAGATCCGCCTCGCGATCGGGGTCGGACACGCTCGTCTGGAGCCAGGATCCGTCGTTGAGAAGCCGGACGTACGACACCTTGCCCGCGAGCTCCGGGAGGTGGACGAAACCCATGGGCCAGCTGAAGAGGCTCAGGTAGAGCCGGTTTCCCCTGCGCGTGTAGGCGCCCTCACGCGGTGGGGTGAAGGCCGCGTACCCCGCGCCGACCACCGCGTTCCGGTGCAGGCGCATCCACTCCCCGATCTCCGCCAACGTGCTCGCATCCCGCGGAGCGATCGCCCCACGCCCGTCCGGGCCGATGTTCAGCAGCATGTTGCCGTCCATCGAGACAGAGTCGACGAGCATCTGCACGAGCAACGTCGACGACTTCTGGTCCATGTTGTCGCGGTGGTAACCCCACGATCCGTTCAGCGTCTGGCACGCCTCCCACGTGAGGGGAACGCCGTCTCGCACGATCGGCGCGGTGGGCTGATACTGCTCTGGCGTGACGAAGTCCGCGGGGATACCCAGACGATCGTTGACCAGCATGTTCGGCTGCAGCTCCCGACACAGAGCGAGCAGTGCCTCCGCATCCCAGTCCCCGGGGCCCTTGCCTGCCCACCCGTCCTTCTCCTCCGGGTAGGTGAAATCGAAGAAGAGGTAGTCGATGTTGCCGTACTCCGTGAGGAGCTCGCGCACCTGACCGTGGAGGTAGGCGCGGTATGCGGCCATGTCGCGGCCGGCGTTCAGCTCATGAGCGTTCTCATCGTCGCGACGCGGGTGGTTCCAGTCGATCGTGAAGTCGGGGTGATGCCAGTCGATGACCGAGTGGTACAGGCCGACTTTCAGGCCTTCCGCCCGCAGCGCGTCGACGTACTCGCGCACCAGGTCACGTCCGGTGTTCGCGACCGAGGTGAAGTCGGTCAGCTTCGAATCCCAGAGGCAGAAACCGTCGTGGTGCTTCGTGGTGAGCACGACATACCCCATGCCCGTCGCTTTCGCCGTGCGCGCGAGTGCTGCGGCATCGAAGAGATCCGGATCGAAGTGCTCGAAGTACTGACGGTAGTCCTCGTCCGTGAGCCGCTCGTAGTTCTGCACCCACTCGTGCCGTGCGGCGGTGCTGTAGAGGCCGAAGTGGACGAACATGCCGAACCGAGCCCGGTCAAACCATTCCTGTCGCATACCTCCCATCCTGGCACAGACATCCGATGTTTAGAGACTGGATGGACCTGCTCGACGCAGAACGGGCGCCCCCGAAGGGACGCCCGTTCGTTCGAAGATCGAATCAGCGCGCGGCGCTGCCGTCGATGTAGTCCTCGTCCTGCTGCTTCCATGCGAAGAGCGAGCGCAGCTCCTTGCCGGTGACCTCGATGGGGTGCTGCTCCTCCTTGGCACGCAGCGCCAGGAACTCCTCGGCCCCGTTGTCCTGGTCGTCGATGAAGCGCTTGGCGAAGGCGCCGGACTGGATGTCGGCCAGCACGCCCTTCATGCTCGCCTTGACGCGCTCGTCGATGACGCGCGGGCCCGAGACGTAGTCGCCGAACTCGGCGGTGTCGGAGATCGACCAACGCTGCTTGGCGATGCCGCCCTCCCACATCAGGTCGACGATGAGCTTGAGCTCGTGCAGCACCTCGAAGTAGGCGATCTGCGGCTGGTAGCCCGCTTCGGTGAGGGTCTCGAAACCGGCCTGCACCAGGTGGCTCACACCACCGCAGAGCACGGCCTGCTCGCCGAACAGGTCGGTCTCGGTCTCTTCGGTGAACGTCGTCTTGATGACGCCGGCCCTGGTGCCGCCGATGGCCTTCGCGTAGGAGAGCGCCAGGTCCCAGGCCTTGCCCGATGCGTCGCGCTCGACGGCGATGATGTCGGGGATGCCGCGGCCCGCGACGAACTCACGACGCACGGTGTGGCCCGGAGCCTTCGGGGCGACCAGGATCACGTCGACGCCCTCGGGAGCGTCGATGTAGCCGAAGCGGATGTTGAAGCCGTGGGCGAATGCGAGCGTCTTGCCGGCCGTGAGGTTCGGCGCGATGGACTCGCTGTAGATCGTGCGCTGGTGCTGGTCCGGCGCGAGGATCATGATGACGTCGGCCCACTCGGTGGCCTCGGCGACGGTCTTGACCGGGAAGCCTGCCTCCTCGGCCTTGGCCGCCGACTTCGAGCCCTCCTTGAGGGCGATCGCGACCTCGACACCCGAGTCGCGAAGGTTCTGCGCATGGGCGTGGCCCTGCGAGCCGTAACCGACGATGGCAACCTTCTTGCCCTGGATCAGGGACAGGTCTGCATCGGCGTCGTAGAAGATCTCGGTGCTCACTTTGTGTTTCTCCTTGATTGTGGTTCGTGTAGGTAGAGGGGGCGCATCAACCGCGCAGCACGCGTTCCGTGATGCTCTTGCCACCGCGTCCGATGGCGAGAAGACCGGACTGCGCGATCTCCTTGATGCCGAAGGGCTCGAGCGCGCGGAGCATGGCATCGACCTTGCCCTTGTCGCCGGTGACCTCGATCACGAGCGCGTCGGAGGCGTAGTCGACCACGGAAGCGCGGAAGAGGTTGACGACCTCGATCACGTTCGAGCGGGTGGCGTTGTCGGTGCGGACCTTCACGAGCATGTGCTCGCGCTGCACCGACGTGGCGAAGTCGAGCTCGACGATCTTGATCACGTTGATCAGCTTGTTGAGCTGCTTGGTGACCTGCTCGAGCGGGAGCTCATCGACATCGACGACGACGGTGATCCGGGAGATGCCAGGCACCTCCGTCACGCCGACGGCGAGGGAATCGATGTTGAAGCCGCGGCGGGCGAAGAGGCCGGCCACACGAGTCAGAAGGCCGGGGGTGTTCTCCACCAGCAGGCTCAGCACATGGGTCGACATGGATCAGTCCTCCTCGTCGAATGCGGGCGCGTGCTCGCGGGCGTACTGGACGTAGCTGTTGCTGACTCCCTGCGGCACCATCGGCCACACCATGGAATCGGCACTCACCACGAAGTCGATCACCACAGGCCGATCGTTCGTCTCGAGTGCGAGCTTGATGGCGGCGTCGACCTCTTCCTCCTTCTCCACGCGGATCGCGAGGCAGCCGTAGGCTTCGGCGAGCTTCACGAAGTCGGGGATGCGGATCGTTCCGTGACCGGTGTTGAGATCGGTGTTCGAGTGACGTCCGTCGTAGAACAGCGTCTGCCACTGGCGCACCATGCCCAGCGAGGAATTGTTGATGATCGCGACCTTGATCGGGATGTTGTTGATCGTGCAGGTCGCGAGCTCCTGATTGGTCATCTGGAAGCAGCCGTCGCCGTCGATCGCCCAGACCGGACGATCGGGCTCGGCGACCTTGGCGCCCATGGCCGCCGGCACCGAGTAGCCCATCGTTCCGGCACCGCCGGAGTTCAGCCAGGCGTTCGGACGCTCGTATTTGATGAACTGCGCAGCCCACATCTGGTGCTGGCCGACTCCGGAGGCGAAGATGCCCTCCGGCCCGGTGAGCTCGCCGATGCGCTGGATCACGTGCTGAGGAGCGAGCAGACCGTCGGTCGTGGGCGCGAATCCCAGCGGGAACTCGGTACGCAGACCGTCGAGGTACGACCACCACTCCTCGATGTCGGGCTTCGTGTCGGCCGTCGCGCCACGGAACGCCGCGTCGAGGTCGGTGAGCACGTCGCGCACATCGCCGACGATCGGCACGTCGGCCGTGCGGATCTTGGAGATCTCCGCCGGGTCGATGTCGACGTGGACGACCTTCGCGTTGGGTGCGAACAGCGCCGCCTTACCCGTGACACGGTCGTCGAACCGCGCACCGAGCGAGACGAGGAGATCGGCCTCCTGCAGAGCGAGCACAGCGGGAACCGTGCCGTGCATGCCGGGCATGCCGAGGTGCTGCGGGTGCGAGTCCGGGAAAGCACCACGGGCCATCAGCGTCGTGACGACCGGGGCGCCGGTGGACTCGGCGAGTTCGAGGAGTTCTGCGGACGCCTTGCCGCGGATCACGCCGCCACCCACGTACAGCACCGGCTTCTTGGCTTCGGCGAGAAGGGCCGCCGCGGCCTGGATCTGCTTCCCGTGCGCCTTGGTCACAGGACGGTAGCCGGGCAGGTCGATCTTGGGCGGCCACACGAAGGGCGCGGTCGCCTGCTGCGCGTCCTTGGTGATGTCGACCAGCACCGGACCGGGGCGCCCGGTGCCGGCGATCTCGTACGCCGCAGCGATCGCGCCCGGGATGTCCGCCGCGTCCTTCACGAGGTATGAGTGCTTGGTGATCGGCATCGTGATGCCCACGATGTCGGCCTCCTGGAACGCATCCGTCCCCATGAGGGTCGAGAACACCTGACCGGTGATCGCGAGCATCGGCACCGAATCCATGTAGGCGTCGGCGATCGCGGTCACGAGGTTGGTCGCGCCGGGACCGGAGGTCGCGATGCACACGCCCACCTTGCCGGATGCGGACGCGTACCCCTCGGCCGCGTGCCCGGCTCCCTGCTCGTGACGAACCAGGATGTGACGGAGCTCGGAAGCGTCCATCAGCGGGTCGTAGACGGGGAGGATAGCCCCGCCAGGAAGCCCGAACACGTCGGTGACACCGAGCAGCTCGAGCGAGCGGACCACGGCCTCAGCGCCCGTGATCTCCGGTGCGGCAGGTTGACGGGCGGGCGGCCTCGGCACGGCCGGGGCGGAATCAGCAGTCATGACTTTCCTTCTGATGATCTGTGGAGGACGCCGGATGTCCGATCGGCTGGGTTCCTGAGCCTGTCGATGGATCAGCCGGTGGTCGCTCCCTCGGCGGCGGACCGCACGAGGCGCGAGTACTTGGCAAGAACGCCTCGGGTGTAGCGCGGGGGAAGCGGCTCCCAGCCAGAGCGGCGGGAGGCGAGCTCTGCCTCGTCGACGAGTAGATCGAGAGAGCGAGCTGCGATATCGACCCGTATCAGATCACCATCGCGCACGAAGGCGATAGGACCTGCGTCCACCGCTTCGGGTGCTATGTGGCCGATGCACAGGCCGGTTGTGCCGCCTGAGAATCGTCCGTCCGTCAAGAGTAGTACATCTTTTCCGAGTCCAGCGCCCTTGATGGCCGCGGTGATCGCGAGCATCTCCCGCATGCCCGGTCCACCCTTGGGTCCCTCGTAGCGGATCACGATCACCGTGCCGGGTTCGATCTCGCCCTCGGCCACGGCATCCATGGCCGCGCGCTCGCGCTCGAACACGCGGGCCGGTCCCTCGAACACCGCCGCGTCGAAACCCGCCGTCTTGACGACGGCACCCTCCGGGGCGAGCGAGCCGTGCAGGATCGTGAGCCCGCCCGTGGCGTGGATCGGGTTGTCGAACGTGTGGATGACCTCGCCGTCGATCGGCTGCGGGTCGAGGTCCGCGAGGTTCTCGGCGAGTGTCTTGCCGGTGACCGTGAGCGCGTCGCCGTGCAGGAGGCCCTCGTCGAGCATGGCCTTCATGATCACGGGGATGCCGCCGTGGCGGTCGACGTCGTTCATGACGTACTTGCCGAACGGCTTCATGTCGGCCACGTGCGGGACCTTGTCGCCGATGCGATTGAAGTCGTGAAGACTCAGCTCGACCTCGGCCTCTCGCGCGATGGCGAGGAGGTGGAGGACGACGTTGGTCGAGCCGCCGAGGGCCATCGCGAGGGCGATCGCGTTCTCGAACGCCTCCTTGGTGAGGATGTCGCGCGTCGTGATGCCCTGACGGAGCAGGTTGACGACGGCCTCGCCCGACCGATGCGCGAAGTAGTCGCGACGGCGGTCGGCAGCGGGCGGCGCGGCGGAGCCCGGCAGGCTGAGCCCGAGTGCCTCGGCGACGGAGGCCATGGTGTTGGCGGTGTACATGCCGCCGCACGCTCCCTCACCGGGAGCGATGGCGCACTCGATGCGCTTGAGGTCTTCCTCGCTCATCAGGCCGGCACGGCAGGCGCCGACCGCCTCGAACGAGTCGATGATCGTGACGTCCTTCTCGGTGCCGTCGGAGAGCTTGACCCAGCCCGGCGCGATCGACCCGGCGTAGAGGAAGACGCTCGACAGGTCGAGGCGGGCGCTGGCCATGAGCATGCCGGGGATCGACTTGTCGCAGCCGGCGAGCAGGACGGAGCCGTCCAGGCGCTCGGCCATCATCACGGTCTCGACCGAGTCGGCGATGACCTCGCGGGAGACGAGTGAGAAGTGCATCCCCTCGTGGCCCATCGAGATGCCGTCCGAGACGGAGATGGTTCCGAACTGCAGCGGGTACCCGCCGCCGGAGTGCACGCCCTCCTTCGCCCCCTGAGCAAGACGGTCGAGGCTCAGGTTGCAGGGAGTGATCTCGTTCCAGCTGGACGCGATGCCGATCTGCGGCTTGTCCCAGTCGGCGTCGCCCATGCCGACGGCACGGAGCATACCGCGGGAGGTCGTGGCCTCGATGCCGTCGGTGACGACGCGGCTGCGGGGCTTGATGTCGATGGGCGCGCTGCTGGAGGGATCATGCGAGGACATGACGGAAGTCTATTGCCGCCGAGAGGCACGTTCGTCCGCCAACGCCTCCAGAAGCTCGGCGATCTGTTGTGGAGAGTCCACACGAAGGGTCGCGGCGCTCTCCCCCGGTCCGACCCGGACGCCGAGATCACCGGGCTGCAGCACACGCATCGCATCCTCGTCCGTCACATCGTCGCCGGCGAAGAGGATCCCGGTGGCGTCGAACCTCTCGCGGAGAGCGGCCATCGCCGCGTCCTTGCCCTCCGTTCGCGACGAGAACTCGAGCACCCTGTGGCCCGAACGCCGTCTCCAGTGCGGGAACCGCTCCGCGACGAGGGCATCGATCTCGGCGAAGACGCGCTCCTCGGTCTCGCGGTCGGCACGACGGGTGTGCACGCCCATGCCGAAGGTCTTGGGCTCGAACTCGGCGCCTTCATATCGGTCGATGATCGGCTTCGCCGCCGCCCACAGCTCCTCACGAGCACCATCGTCCGTCGGTTCGCCGGGAGCATCAGCGTCGCCCTCCCCCGGGAACCAGTACTGGGCGCCGTGCGATCCGGCCAAGGCGATCGCGGAGTCGTCGGTGTGCTCCGTGATGACACGGAGGTCGTGCATGCTGCGTCCGGAGACGTAGGCGACGACGGTGTCCGGAAGAGCGGCGAGGCGGTCGACCTGGACGGCGACTTCGGGAAGGGCTCTGGCTGCCATCGGATCCGGGACCAGCGGCGATGCCGTGCCGTCGAAGTCGAGCGCGACCACAAGCCGTGCAGTGCCGGCCAGAGCGCTCAGGTCGTCATCGGCTGTTCCAGGGGTCCAAGGGCGCGTCACGGATTCTCCAATCGAAGGGGGCTCTCCCAGTATCGCGGGCCGTGCGCGGGCTCAGCGACCGCGCACCTCGGCCAACGCGGCGAGGAACGACGACGACCACGCGGTCACGTCGTTGTCGAGCACCCGGCGCCGGAGCGAGCGCATGCGACGCGACTGCTCGCCCGCCGGCATGTCCACGGCGGTCATGATCGCGTCCTTGAGACCTTCGATGTCGTGCGGGTTGACGCGCACGGCCTGGCGCAGCTCGTCCGCCGCTCCCGTGAACTCGCTCAGCACGAGTACGCCGCGATTGTCGGCCCTGGTGGCGACGTACTCCTTGGCCACGAGGTTCATACCGTCGCGGAGCGCGGTCACGAGCATGACATCCGCCGCCAGGTAGAGCGCGACCATCTCCTCGCGCGGATACCCCTGGTGCAGGTACCGGATGGCGGAGTGCCCCATGGTGTCGTTGTCGCCGTTGATGCGGCTCACGGCGAGCTCGATCTCGTCCCGCAGGTGCACGTAGGCATCGACCCGCTCGCGGCTGGGACTCGCGACCTGCACCAGTGTCACGTCCTCGACGTTCAGTCGCCCGTCCTCGAGCAGTTCGCCATAGGCCTTGATGCGGTGCCGGATGCCCTTCGTGTAGTCGAGTCTGTCGACGCCGAGCAGGATGCGCTTGGGGTTGCCGAGGCTGGCTCTGATCTCGGCGGCTCTGGCCTGGATGTCCTCCCTGGCCGCGAGCTCGAGGTAGGGCTCGGTGTCGATGGAGATCGGGAAGGCTCTCGCCACCGCCGTCCTGGTCTGCTCGCCCTCCGGCACCGAGACGTGCGAGCCCTTGACCTCGTAGCGCAAGCGGCGGCGTACGGCGGTCAGGAAGTACGTGGCGTCCTGCGCGCGCTGGAAGCCGATGACGTCGGCGCCGAGGAGTCCGCGCAGCACCTGGTCTCGCCAGGGCAGCTGCGCGTACAGACCGTGAGCGGGGAACGGGATGTGGTGGAAGTAGCCGATGGTGACGTCGGGCCGCAGTTCCCGCACCATCTGCGGCACGAGCTGGAGCTGGTAGTCGTGCACCCACACGGTGCCGTCCTTCGCGACCGCGGCGGCAGCAGCCTCGGCGAAGCGGCGGTTCACCGTCACGTATGCCTCCCACCATTCCCGGTGGTACTGCGGCGGCGCGATCACATCGTGATAGAGCGGCCAGATGGTGTCGTTCGCGAAGCCTTCGTAGTACTCGGCGACCTCCTGAGCGCTGAGCGTCACCGGTATCAGGTCGATGCCGTCGGCCGCGAACGGCTCCAGCTCGACGTCGGCCTGGCCGGGCCAGCCCACCCAGGCCCCGTGCACACTGCGCATCATCGGCTCGAGCGCGGCGACGAGACCACCGGGAGACGTGCGCCAGGTTTCCTCACCTCCGGGACCCACCACCCGATCGACGGGCAGGCGGTTGGCGACGACGACGAAATCTGCTGCGGCCACGAGGGCTCCTCCCGGGGTTTCCTCCAGGCTATCGAGGAACATCGATCTCCGCGGATCGCGCGTCAGGGGTTGACGCGGGCCTCGCGTCCCCTCTACCGCTGAGGAACCAGTTCGCCACACCCGCGATGAAGGCGATCAGTGCCGCGATCATCGGCAGCAACAGCGCAGCGGGCGTGCCGACGTTCTCGGCGATCTCACCCGCGAAGGCGGCTCCGATGGACTGCCCGACGACGACGCCGGAGCCGAGCATCGTCATGACGGTGGCGGAGCGTCCCCGGGGACTGCGGGCCGCACCGAAGCTGTACTGCGTGACGAGAGTGGGACCGATGCCGATGCCCATGATCGCGAGCGCCAGCATCATGGTGCCGAGGGTGTCGACGAATCCGAGCAGCAGCGTGCCCGCCAGCAGGATCCCGGAGAACACGAGCCACCGCGCGCGCATCGAGAATCGCGGGGGAAGCCAGGCGACACCGAGTGCGAGGATGGCGGACCCCACGCCCATGACCCCGTAGAGGAGGCCGGCCTGCTCCGGCGCCCCTCGGTCGGCCATGAACGACGTCAGCGAGGTGAGCATCGTGCCGAAGAAGATGCCGACGCCGAGGATGCCGACCACCACGATCAGCAGCTGGGGCCGGAACAGCTCGGAGACGGCCGAAGGCGCCTTCCCGTCGGCGTCGCGATCCTGCGAGACGTGTCGACCGCTGGGATGCAGTGCGAAGGCACCCACGAAGACCACGGTGAGGACGGCCGCACCGACCAGCGGAGCCCACGGCGCGATCGCCGACGCCAGGATCCCGACCAGGAACGGCCCGAACACGAACACCGTCTCGTCCGCCGCCGACTCGTACGCCATCGTGCCCGATACCGTCTTCGCACGGCGGGACTCCGCCATCCGTTCACTGATGATCGTGACGAGCCGCGAGCGCGACAGCGGAGCGACCTGCGGGGCGCTCGCCCCGATGCCGACGGCGGCGAGCAGAACGAATCCGTCCGGCGCCGTTCCGTAGACGACCACGGTGAACAGCAGAAGCATGGCCGCGTTCGCGACAGCGAGCACCATCAGCACGACCCGCTGCCCGAAGCGATCGGCTGCTGCCCCGAGCAGAGGCCCGAAGCATGCGGTGCCGAGACCCACGGCCGCAGAGGTGAGACCTCCGAGCGAGAGGGAGCCCCGCGCGGAGACGACGACCGTCAGCACGCCGACGACCATCATCGCGAACGGCAGCCGGGCGATGAAGGCGATGAGGAAGTAGGGAAGGCCGGCGAGACGGAGAAGGGTCGGCTCGGCGATGTGCTGCGATGCTGTTGCGCGTGTCATGGCTCTCGCGCGTCGAAGACGCGATGTCGGGTGCCGCCGCTGTCCGCCGGAATGCCGACGGCCGGTAGATACACGGTTGTGCGGCCGCGGGCGAGCCGCGACCAGGCCATGATAGCGGGTGCGCCCGAGTGCCGTCCGTCAGCTCGTGCCCTGCCGGATCCACCGGGGGCTTGTCAAGGCTCCATGCGACCACGGGTGCGGGAAGGTAGCGTGGGGGAATGCGCTACCTCTTCAGCACCGGACTTGTCGCTGCGATCTCCGCCGGAGTCTCCCTGCTGCGCGGCACCCGCGAGCAGCCCGTCACCTGGCGTGCCGTGCTGTCCTGGGTGAGCTGGGGCATCACGATGGCCCTCGCCGTCGGCGCCGTGATCGACATGAACCGCGAACGTCGCGGTGTGCTGGTGGACGCCGACTCCCCGCAGTCGGTCAAGAAGGCGAAGAAGGCCCAGCGACTGCAGTTCCGCTCGCAGAAGGCCCTCGCCGACACGCAGGACCACGCTAAAGACTCACGTCCCTGATCGGCCGCTGGCCGGGACCGTCGTCATCGGGTGAGGATGAGCGCCTCTCCCTGACCGCCGCCGCCGCACAGTCCGACCGCCGCGGTCCCCGCGCCCCGACGTGCCAGCTCGTGCGCGAGGTGCACGACGAGCCTGTTGCCTGAGGCTCCGATGGGGTGACCGATCGCGATGCCACCACCATGGATGTTCACGATGCTCTCGTCGATGCCCAGCTCGTCCTGAGAACGTGCGACGACGGCGCCGAAGGCCTCGTTGATCTCGACCAGATCGAGATCGGACGGCGAGATGCCCTGTTTGGCGCACGCACGCTCGATCGCCCGCGCCGGTTGCGCCTGGAGCGAGTTGTCCGGTCCTGCCGTCTGCCCGCTCGCACCGACGGTCGCCAGCACGGGCCAGTTCTTCGCCGTCGCGACGCCGCGGGTCGTCAGGACGACCGCGGAGGCACCGTCGGAGATCGGCGATGAGTTACCGGCGGTGATCGAGCCGCCCTCCGCGAACGCCGCCCTGAGTCCCGAAAGCGTCTGCACGGTCGTGTCGGGTCGTACGCCCTCGTCCTTCGTCACGCGCACGGGCTCACCCCGTCGTTGAGGAACGTCCACGGCGACGATCTCCGCGTCGAACACCCCCGACTCCTGCGCTGCCGTCGCGCGCTGGTGGGAGAGAGCCGCGACCTGGTCCTGCGCCGCCCTGGTGAGTCCGAAACGCGCGTTGTGCCGTTCCGTCGATGCTCCCATGCTCTCCTGGTCGTACGCGTCGGTGAGCCCGTCGTAGGCCATGTGGTCGAGCACCTCGACGCTTCCGTATGTCCAGCCGTCGCGGGAACCCATCAGCAGGTGCGGGGCGCGCGTCATGGACTCCATGCCCGCGGCGACGACCACTTCGGCATCACCCGTGCGGATCATGCGTGCGGCGTCGATGATCGCCGTCAGCCCCGACAGACAGACCTTGTTCACCGAGTGCGCCGGCACGTCCCATCCGATGCCCGCGCCGATCGCCGCCTGCCGCGCCGCGTTCTGTCCCGACCCGGCCGCGAGCACCTGACCGACGATGACGGCGTCGACATCGTCGGGATCGATCGTGGCCTGTTCGAGCGCGCCGCGGATCGCCAGTGATCCGAGCTGAGGCGCTGTGAACGCGGAGAGCTGCCCCTTGAGGCGTCCCTGTGGGGTGCGAGCAGCTGCGACGATGACGACGTCGTTCTCAGTCATGGTGCGTGGTCCTTCCGTTGTGCAGTGCGCGGGAGACGATGAGGGGTGGCTCCGTCGCGGCGACGACGTCATCGACCGTGACGTCCGGCGCGGTCTCGACGAGCACGAGTCCCTCCGATGTCACGTCGATCACGGCGAGGTCGGTGATGATCCGGTCGACGACACCTCGACCCGTCAACGGCAGGGAGCACTCCTCGACGATCTTCGCGGAGCCGTCTTTCGCGACATGCTCCATGAGCACGATGACCCGGCCGGCGCCGTGGACCAGATCCATGGCACCGCCAGGGCCCTTGACCATCTTGCCGGGGATCATCCAGTTCGCGAGGTCTCCCGCTGACGAGACCTGCATCGCCCCGAGGATCGCGGCATCGATCTTTCCGCCTCGGATCATGCCGAAACTGGTCGCCGAGTCGAAGAAAGCCGCCCCGGGGAGAGCGGTCACCGTCTCCTTTCCCGCATTGATCAGGTCGGGATCGACCGCGTCCTCCCGCGGATAGGGGCCGACGCCGAGGATGCCGTTCTCCGACTGCAGGACCACGGTGACACCGGGCGGCACGTGATTGGGCACCAGAGTGGGGAGACCGATGCCGAGGTTCACGTAGGCGCCGTCCTGCAGCTCGGCCGCAGCGCGGGCGGCCATCTGCTCGCGGGTCAGTGCCATGTCAGGCTCCTTCCACGGCGACGGTGCGCCGTTCGATGCGCTTGGGGATGTCGGTGCCGACCTCGACGACGCGGTGCACGAAGACGCCGGGAAGGTGGATGCCATCGGGGTCGAGCTCCCCCGGTTCCACCAGCTGTTCGACCTGAGCGATGCAGACCCGTCCCGCCATGGCTGCGAGCGGGTTGAAGTTGCGCGCAGCCTTGTTGAACACGAGGTTGCCGTGTCGGTCGCCTCGGGCGGCGTGCACGAGCGCGAAGTCGGTGGTGATCGCCTCCTCGAGGACGAACTCACGCGGGGCCCCGTCGACCTCGAAGGTGCGCACGTCTTTGGGGGCCGAGGCGACGGCGATCGTGCCGTCGGGGTTGTACCTGCGCGGCAGTCCCCCCTCTGCCACCTGTGTGCCGACCCCGGTCTGGGTGTAGAACGCGGCGATCCCCGACCCGCCGGCGCGGAGCTTCTCGGCGAGGGTTCCCTGCGGTGTGAGCTCGAGCTCGAGTTCCCCGCTCAAGAACTGACGCTCGAACTCCTTGTTCTCGCCCACATAAGACGAGGTCATCTTGCGGATCCGCCGCGCGCCCAACAGCACACCCAGACCCCAGTCGTCGACCCCGCAGTTGTTGCTCACGACGCTCAGGCCCGTGGTGCCCTGTGCGAGGAGCGCCTCGATGAGTGCGATCGGGTTACCGGAGAGACCGAAGCCGCCGACCGCCAGCGACGCCCCATCCCTGATGTCGGCGACAGCTGCCTCGGCAGACTCCCAGTGCTTGTCGATCACGTCGGCTCCTTCGATCCCGTGCTCTCCCCAGCATCCGTCCAGAGCACCTGCCCGGAGAAGCAGGATCTTGTGATGTGGCAGAACCTAGAGGTAGCGTCCACATCATGGAACCTCTTGCAGCCGTGCCCGGCGCTCAGGCCATCGCCAGAGCCGCACGCCTGCTGCGTCTGGTGACGGCTGCCGGCGCCGAGGGCGCCTCGCTGCAGGAGCTGGCGCGCAGCGCAGACCTCTCGCGCTCCACAGCGCACCGCCTGCTGAGTGCTCTCCGCGCCGAGGGCCTGGTCGACCGTGATGGCGAGAGCACCCGGTGGATGCCCGGTCCTGAGCTCTTCCTGATGGGATCCGTCGCGGCCGCTCGGTACGACGTGACTGCTCTCGCCCGCGACGTGGTCCGCTCACTCGCCGTCAAGACCGAGGAGAGCGCGTTCCTCTCCGTACGTCGAGCGGACGAGACGGTCTGCCTCCTCCGCGAGGAAGGCTCGTTCCCCATCCGTTCCTTCGTGCTGAGCGAGGGCGTCCGGTTCCCTTTGGGCGTCGCGAGCGCCGGCCTCGCTATTCTCGCCTTCCTTCCGGACCACGATGTGGATGCCTACCTCGAGCGTCACCCGGACCTCGAGAGCTCGTGGGGACGGGCCCACGGCATGCGCCCCCTTCGCGCGCGCCTCGCGGAGACCAAGGAACGGGGATACGCGGTGAACCCCGGATTGATCGTCGAAGGCAGCTGGGGACTCGGCGCCGCCGTGTTCGATCGCTCGGGGCGCCCCGAATGGGCATTGAGCCTCACCGGTGTGGAGTTCCGCTTCGGCCCTGACCGGATGGCCGAGCTCGGCCGCACCCTCCTGGCACACGCACATCAACTCTCCGCGCGCATCGCCACCGCCCGACGCTGACCATTATTCATACCAGTGGGTATATACTTGTTGGTATGAATCGCACGGACGTCATCCCCTCCCTGGTGCTCTCGGCGTACGCGCTCGGCCGTATCGCCGCGCAGGACGCCGGAAACGACGCGCCAGCGGCGCAGTGGCGTGTGCTGAGCCTGCTCGAGCAGGCAGGCTCCCGGCGCGTCGGCGAACTGGCTGCCGCCGCACGGACGACCCAACCCGGAATGACGCGTCTCCTCGGCGGCCTGGAGCGAGAAGGACTCATCCTCCGCTCCCCCGACCCGGACGATTCCCGCGCGACCGTCGTCGACATCACCGCGCAGGGGACCTCGGCGCTCGCCGCCTGGCGAGCCGAGTTCCGCGACACTCTCGCTCCACGCTTCGCCGCTCTGGACGACGAGGAGTGGGCCGCCCTCACACGTGCGGCGGAGATCCTCGCCGCGCATACCGCCACTGATCGAACAGGAGAACCTCGGTGAACACCGCCGCCACCCCATCGGTGTGGAAACAACCGGCCCAGGTCTGGGCCGTCGCATTCGCGTGCGTCGTCGCCTTCATGGGCATCGGACTCGTCGACCCGATCCTGCCCGCGATCGCCGAATCGCTGCAGGCCTCTCCCGTCGAGACCGAGCTGCTCTTCACCAGCTATCTCCTCGTGACCGGTCTCGCGATGCTCGTGACCAGCTGGATCTCCAGCCGCATCGGGGCCAAGGCGACGCTGCTCATCGGACTCGCGCTGATCGTGGTGTTCGCACTGCTCTGCGCACTGAGCGGCAGCGTCGACGCCGTCATCGGCTTCCGTGCTGGGTGGGGCCTGGGTAACGCGCTCTTCATCTCGACGGCCCTCGCCACGATCGTCGGTGCCGCGTCAGGCGGCAGCAGCGCGGCCATCGTCCTCTATGAGGCCGCCCTCGGCCTGGGCATCGCCGTCGGTCCGCTCCTCGGTGGCCTCCTCGGCGAGCAGAGCTGGCGTGGACCGTTCTTCGGAGTGGTCGCGCTGATGGCGATCGCCTTCGTCGCCGTGCTGGTCCTGCTGCGCGGCCCGGGCGAGAAGCGCGAGCCCGTCAAATTCTCCGCACCGTTCAGCGCCTTGCGCCGCCCGGCACTCGCGCTGCTCGCGGTCACGGCCCTGCTCTACAACATCGGCTTCTTCGTCCTCCTCGCCTTCTCCCCGTTCCCGCTGGGCTTCGGCGCGATGGGCATCGGCTTCACCTTCTTCGGTTGGGGAGTCGCACTCGCGGTCACCAGCGTCTGGGTCGCACCTCTCCTCATGCGCCGCATGCCCAGGACGCGCATCATCCTGGTCGTCCTCCCCCTGTTGGCGGTCGATCTGATCGCTGCCGGGCTCGTGGTGGAGAATGCCGCGGCGCTGGTCACCTGCATCGTGGTGGGCGGGCTTCTGCTCGGCGTGATGAACACCGTGCTCACCGAAGCGGTGATGGAGGCGACCGATCTGCCGCGCTCCGTCGCTTCGTCGGCGTACTCCGCCGTCCGGTTCCTCGGAGGCGCCATGGCTCCCCCGATCGCCGCCCTCCTGTGGCACGCGTTCAACGCAACGGTTCCCTATCTGTTCGCCGCGGCCTCCGTCCTGCTAGCCGCGCTCACCGTCTTCCTGGGTCGGCGGGTACTCGCCCACATCGACGACGAGCCCGACGACACGGTGACGGAGGATGCGGCGGCCATCCTGGTGGGAGACGCCGGCTGATCCGGACTCCTGGCGTCGGAGTGGTCACCGAAGACCGCTCCGACGCCAGGGCACGAGCGTTGGATATCGTGGATCGATGACCGAGACCCCCGCACTCCCCGAACGCAGCAGGCAGGTGCACCGGCAGCTCCTGGAGGCAGGCGTCGATGTCCGGATCCGGGTGCTCCCCGAGTCTGCACGAACCGCAGCCGAAGCAGCCGCCGCGATCGGCTGCGAGATCGCGGCGATCGCCAACAGCCTGGTCTTCGTCGCGGACGATGTGCCGCTGCTGGTCATGACCAGCGGCGGGCACCGGGTGGACCTCGACGCGCTGAAGGCGAGCATCGACGCGGAGGAGGTGACGATGGCTCCGCCCGCCCTGGTCCGCTCGGCCACCGGCCAGGTCATCGGCGGCGTCGCACCCATCGGTCACCCGACACCGCTTCGCACCTACATCGATGAGGCGTTGCGGGCCCACGACGAGCTGTGGGCGGCGGCAGGCCATCCCCACACGGTCATGCCCTTGACCTTCGACCAGCTCGCCGCCCTGACCCGGGGAACAGTGATCTCCGTCGCGTGACCTCTATCGCGTGATCTCCGTCGCGTGAGTTCCGCCCCCCTCACCTCACGCAGGGGCCGGGCCCGCATCCGGACACGCTGCGGTTCGCCCTGAGAGCCGGGTCGCGAAGCGCATGCTCCACGACCCGGCTCTCTCGACGATCAGCTGTGTGCTGCCCGCTTCCGAGCACGAACGGCTCCGAGCAGGGTGAGGGCGATTCCGAGCAGGAGCGCCGATCCTCCGGCCCACAGCAGCCCACCGGGGGCATCGGCGCCCGTGGTCGCCAGCGACGATCCGCCCGTGAGGGGCAGCTCCTTCGGCGGAGAGACCACGGGCGGCGGTGTCGTCGGCGGTGTCGTCGGCGGAATGACCGGCGGCGTCGCGGTCGCGGTGTTGGTGAGGGTCACCGAGAGAGTCGCACCGGCGCCGACCGTGATCTGCGCTCCACCGTCGGGACGTACCTGCACACCTGTGCCCGAGAACGCGGGTGTTCCCCAGTCGATGCCTTCGATCGCGGGCGGGGTGAGCTCGACGAGGGTGACCACGGTGCCGGCGGGCAGCGTGATCAGCGGCGAGGTGGCACCGGCGGTGACGGCGACCGTCCGCTCGACGACCGGATCGCCGTAGCTGTATCGCACCGTGTACACGGAGTCGGCGGGCACAGTCGGCGCGCCGGATCCGGACATCGCCTTGGTCACGGTGAATGCCCCGGTGGCGTCGCCGTCGCCGGTTCCCCCGCCCGTGACGTTCCACACTTCCTTGTCCTCGAGCTTGATCCCGTTCACATCGGCGGTGTTGGCGAAGGTCGCCCCGTCCACATGGGTGCTCGGCACGGTGAAGTACTTGACGAAGTAGATCCGGGTCGGGTCGATCGGACCGGGGATCTCGAGGTGGAATGCCGTGCCCTCAGCGTTCCACGACCCCGTCCAGTCCGTGATCGTCTGCGCGTCCTGATCCTGCATGGTGGCGCTGCGCACAGCGAGCTGGCCGTCCTCGTTGTGGTGCTCGGCGAGCCCGTCACCGGCGCCGACGAGGGTGTCATCGATCACGATCGACTCCGCTCCGGTGAAGCTCGCTCCCGGGAGGGCCAGTTCCCACGCGATCCTGCCGTCGTCCGTCTGCCAGGACCCCTTCTGCGGTTCGGTGGGCAGCGGTGCGGAGGGTCCGATCCCCCCGCCGGGGAGCTCGACCGGTGTGATCGTGCCGTCGACGGTGAACTCGACGGTCGACTGCGTCGTCTGCTCATCCGCAGAGGCGACGAACCACAGCGAACCCGTGACGCCGGTTCGGCCGTTCACGTAGTCGGTGAGGGTGCAGGTCACGACGGGAGCCGCATCCGTGCTCACCGTGCACTGGGCGATCGCCACGCTCGGGTCCTCAGCCGATGGCACGGAGAAGGAGGTCCCCGCGCGGGCGAACTCCTTCGGGAGTGTGAACCCGAACGTCTGGCCTCCTGTCGCTCCATCCGGCACCGCCCAGTCGGCATCGACACGCACCTGATCCCACTGCGAGACGCCTCCGCCGCCGTTGACGGTCGTCACGGAGATCGACGCAGGATCGATGGCCGCGGGATAGTCGTACTCCGCTGCCGAAGCGCTCCCGGCGCCGGCGAGAGTGATCACGGCGGTGAGCGCCGCGGCGGCCGCAGCGATCATCGCGGTTGTCTTTCGGCGCACGACGGCGCCGCCATTTCTTTCGTACAAGATCTTCCCCAGTTCTTGATGAAGCCCGCGGCTCGGTGCTGACGCTGTGGAACGGCAGTACGGAGGCGCAAGGCATGTGTCCCCATATGAGAGACGACGGGGTGCGCGATCTATTACGCGATTCTCGAACTCTCGGAGCAGGAGGCGATCGGAGTCGTGCTCGACGAGGTGTGGGAAGGTGCTCAGGAAGCAGAAAAGCCTCGGTAGATGGCGAGATCTACTGAGGCTGTTCCGTGCACCCCCTGGGACTTGAACCCAGAACCCACTGATTAAGAGTCAGTTGCTCTGCCGATTGAGCTAGAGGTGCGTGGCCCGGGATAACCCCGACCGAGGAATTACATTACCAGCCGACCGGGTCCATGTGAAATCGGCGTCGGCACCCGGGCGCGCCGCGACGATGAGAGACCGCAGACATGGTCTTTCGGCCCTCGGGCGCCGCGGAGTCGACGACTATTCTTAGACCGTGAACACCTCTCCCCACGCCGATGCCCTGCGTCACGACCTCGAACTCGCGCTCCGCCTGGCTGACGCCGCGGACGCCCAGTCCCTCCCGCGTTTCGACGCATCGGATCTCGAGATCTCGACCAAGGCCGACAACTCGCATGTGACGGATGCCGACCTCGCCACGGAGCGCGCGATCCGCAGCATCCTCGAGCAGGAGCGGCCCGAGGACGGCATCTTCGGCGAGGAGTTCGGCGCCCAGGGCAGCACTCAGCGCCAGTGGATCATCGACCCGATCGACGGAACCGCCAACTTCCTCCGCGGGGTCCCGCTGTGGGGAACGATGATCGCCCTCGCGGTGGACGGCGTGCCCCAGGTCGGTGTGGTCAGCATGCCGGCGCTCGGTCGACGCTGGTGGGCGTCGACCGGTGGTGGCGCCTGGACGGACGGCGAGAACGGACCGCGCCGGATCCAGGCGTCCTCGGTCTCCTCCCTCGACGACGCGAGTGTGAGCTTCCAGAGCATCGCGCAGTGGTCGGATGCCGGGCGCCTCGACACGCTCCTCGCGGTCGCCGCACGGGTCTGGAGGGACAGAGCGTACGGTGACGTGTACTCGTACATGCTCCTTGCGGAGGGCCGCATCGACATGGTGGCCGAGTTCGGCGTCAAAGAGTACGACATCGCTGCTGCCGTCCCCATCGTCCGAGAGGCCGGCGGCCGGATGACGGCGATCGACGGCGCGGAGACGATCAGCGCGCGCTCGACACTCGCAACCAACGGGACTCTGCACGAGGAGTTCCTGAGCTTGACGCAGAGCTGATCGGCCTGCTGCAGCCCCGACCGGAACGACGAGGCCTCGCGATGAATCCCCGCATCATGTCCGCCGCCGCGGGCGTCCTGCTGCTCGTCGCAGCGCTCTCCGCGTGCGCGGCCCCCGAGCCAGGCCCCTCCTCGACGCCCGACGCCGGCGACACGCGCCCGTCGCAGTCTCCCGTCCCGCCCTCCTCGCCGACATCGCCGGCCGCCGAGGAAGAACTCACGTGCGAGTCGATGATCTCCGATGGCACCGTCACCGCGCTCGCTGATGCCGGTTGGACCGCCGAGACGAAGGAGTTCGTCGCCGGCGGCGTCGAGCTGACCGAAGGACTGCTCTGCTTCTGGGCCGACTACTCCGTCGGTTCGGATCACGGACAGCTCTACGGCTGGTCGGCGATCGACGGTGCGGACGCCGCGACGGCGCAGGCCGCTCTGCTCGCCGAGGGGTGGAAGCGAGAGGACGGCCCTGACGGCGTCTACTTCACAGAGGATGCGCAATACGCGATGGGTACCGACGAGGACGGCTACGGGATGACGTACCTGTTCGGGGACGGTTGGGTTCGGCTCGCCGACACTCGGCAGGGACTCATCCTCATCGAATGGCCGCGCTGAAGACGCTTCAGCGACCCGGCGACCCCATCGAGCTCTCGAGAACACGGCCGAACGTCCGCGAGACGGGCGGCGTCCACAGGAGCACGATGATGCCGGTAGCGACCACTGCAGTGAGCGCGGCACCCCAGTCCCAGCGGTCTCCCCGAACGAGCACCACGGTGCTGAGTGCGACGGCGAGGCCGAGGAAGATCGTGAGCATGAGGCGGGAGAGCCCGCTTCCTCGGCGGACGCCGGCGGCGACGGCCAGGATGAGCAAGCCGAACAGCGCAATCGCGGCTCCGGTGAGCGAGAAGGCGGAGGTGCTCGCATCCGGGTCGTAGCGCCCCAGGAACACGAGGATGCCGAGGGCCGTCGCCAGTAACCCGGAGCCGTAGGCGAGGACGGCGACCACCGTCGTGATCACGGTCGCGACGCCGGAAGGAACGGGATCGGACGGCGTGGGTGCATGCGTCGCCGCACCGTGGGTGGGGTTCGACGCCGGGGACAGCACGAGACGACGATGCAGCAACCGGACCACCTCGATCGCCAACACCATCGCGATCGTGATCCCGGTGAGCGCGACCGCGAGCTCCGCGCCGGGATCGACGAGCACGAAGAACTGGCGGGCGAGCGGGATCGTGAAGACCGCGACGAGCAGGACGAACATCGCACCCACGACAGCCACCTTGAAGCGGTTGAGCGGACGGGAGAGAACGGCCAGCACCCAGATGCCGACGACGGCCAGGATCACAGTGGCTCCGGTGCGCAACTGCTCCTCGTGCGCCCCGAGCCCGCGGGCGACGAACGTGTACCAGGTCAGTCCCAGCGCGACGACGACGCCTGAGGGTATCGCGAAGCTCAGCGAACGGCGGAGGAAGCCCGGCTGGTAGCGGGCAGCGTTCGGCATGAGCGCGAGGAAGAACGCGGGAATGCCGATCGTGAGGCCATCGGTGATGGAGAGCTGGCGCGGCAGGAATGGGAACTCGAGGACGAACACTCCGAAGATGATCGCGAGCAGCGTCGCGTAGACGGTCTTGTTCAGGAAAAGCATCGACACGCGCTCGATGTTCGCGATGACCTGACGTCCTTCGGCGACGACATCCGGCAGGTGCGAGAACTGCCCGTCGAGCAGCACCAGTCTCGCCACGGCCTTCGTGGCAGCTGACCCCGAGTTCATCGCGATTCCGATGTCGGCGGCTTTGATCGCGAGAGCATCGTTGACGCCGTCGCCGGTCATCGCAACGGTGTGTCCATGGCTCTGCAGCGCGACGACCATCCGCTTCTTCTGTTCCGGTGTGACACGGCCGAAGACCGTATGCCGGTCGAGCACATCGGCGAGCTCCGCGTCGTCGTCGGGCAGTTCCCTGGCGTCGAACCCGTCGGCCACGTCGAGACCGACTTCGCGGGCGATGGCGGCGACGGTGCGGGGATTGTCGCCCGAGATGATGCGGATGCCGACCTGTTGGCGTCCGAAGTACTCGAGGGTCTGTGCGGCGTCGGGGCGAACCTGTTCCCGGAAGGTGAGCACCATGGCGGGCCGGAGTCCGCCGGGGAGCTGCTCGGAGTCGATGTCGGCCGACGAGAGCCCAGAGTCCGCATGCCCGAGCACCAGCGTGCGCCGCCCTGTCTCCGCGAGGCCGGTCACCGTGCGCCCGAGCTCCGTGCGCGGTGACGTGGCCTCGTCGCCGAACACCATCTCCGGCGCACCCATCACCCATGTGCCGGAGACGCCGTCGAACGACACGGCGCTCCACTTCCGCGCGGACGAGAACGGAATGTATCCCGAGACCGAGAGCGGTGACGCGACCGGATAGGCCGCTCGCATCGACCGCGCTGTCGCGTTGGCGTCGGGAGACGCCGCATACCAGGCCAAGGCAGCCGCCGCGTCGTCGGTCAGCTCCGTCGCGGCATCGTCGAGAGAATGCACCGCGTCGAAGCCGATCTCCCCCACGGTGAGCGTGCCCGTCTTGTCGAGGCAGACGACATCCACGCGCGCGAGACCCTCCACCGCCGGCAGCTCGTTCACGAGCACCTGCCTGCGAGCCAGTCTCGACGCGCCGACAGCGAAGGCGATGCTCGTCATGAGCACGAGGCCGAGCGGGATCATCGCCGTCAGGGAGGCGATCGTGTTGACGACGGCCTGCACCCAGGCATCGGTCGAGAACACCCTTGAATACCCACCGAGGACGAGGATCTGGGCGTTCAGTACCAGCAGGCCGACAGGGCCGATGATCCAACTCACCCATTTCAAGACCCGGTTGACCGACGTGCGAAGCTCGCTGGAGACCAGGGAGAATCTCTTGGCCTCTCCGGCGAAGTGATTCGCATACGAGTCAGCGCCCACCCGCGTGGCGATGGCCGTCCCCTCCCCGGCGACGACCACGGCGCCGGACAGCGCATCGTCGCCGGGCTGCTTCTCCACGGGGTCCGATTCGCCGGTGAGCATCGACTCGTCGATCTGCAGGCCGCGCGAGGTGAGGACCCGCGCGTCAGCCGGGACCTGCTCGCCCGCTCTGAGCACGAGCACGTCGTCGAGCACCACCTCTCCCGGTGCGATCTCCCGCTCGTCGCCGTCGCGCAGCACCAGTGCGCGCGGAGCGTTCATCAGGGCGAGCCGATCCAGAGCCGACTTCGCGCGGAACTCCTGGATGCATCCGATGATCGCGTTCGCGAAGGCCGCGAGACCGAAGAGAGCGTCCTGCCACCTTCCGACCAGGAACAGCACGAAGAAGCAGGCGAACACGATGCCGTTGAAGAGGGTGAAGACGTTCGCGCGCACGATGCTCCACGCGCTGCGACTGGTGTCCGCGACGAACGCGTTCGTCTTGCCCGCAGCCACCCGCTCCGCGACCTCGGTTTCGGAAAGGCCGGAAGGGCGCGCAGGAGCAGTGGTGTCCACAGACCTCAATATAGACGCGAAGAGGCCCGCCTCCCCTTGTTTCCAAGGGGAGGCGGGCCTCATTCCTGTGACAGCGACCTTGTGGAGCTGGGGGGAATCGAACTATGCCCACCCCCGCACGTCCGCGGCGCGGCCCCGAAATCACGCGAAGGAAGCGGTGGTAAGCGACGGGCGTTCGACGGGTGCGGTGGGCGGAATGGTGGGCAAAATGTGGGCATCTGCCGTGGTCACGCCGCGATCCGTGTTCGGCGCTCACACGCTGCCGCTCGACTCGCGGCACGATCGCGCACCTGACGAGCCGTGATCGGGTGAGCGCGGATCCCGTCGGCGTCCGCGGCCGCGCGGATCAGTAGTTGATAGAACCGGACCGGCGTCATGCCGAGCTCGCGCCGAATCGTCTCATCCTTCTCCGGCGTGTGCCGGGGGAAGCGCGCTTCGAACGCGAGAAGGTCGACGGGCCTCACTCGGGGAAGGCGGTCTCGTCGACCTGCGCGACCGCCTGCGCGATGATCTCCTGCGTCTCCGCATCGGTCAACCCGAGTCGCTTCGCGAGCGACCGCAGCACGGTGTAGGTCACGACGGCACCGGCCTCCACCTGCTTGCCCATCAGGACCGCGAACGCTGCCGGATCCCCGGCTGCCGTGCGGGCGTGATCGCGGACGATCGACGCGACTTGCTGAGAGCGGGCCGCTTCGTCACCAGCAACGAACGCGGTGACGATCCCGGCATGGGCACGAGTCATTTCGGCGCGGGCAGCGCGAGAGACGTGATGGGTCATGCTGCTCACTCTGCACCAAGCCTCCGACATCGTGTCCGCGGGGTCGACGTAGAATCAAAGTCTCTCGGCCGGAGGAAGGACACTACCGGCAATGGGGAACCCTGGGGCGACGCTCTCCGCCTACCGCGACATGCAGTCGCAAGCTCGATCGATCCTCGACGCCGCGAAGCACGGACCGCTGCAGTCACTCACCGATCGCGAGATGGACGTCCGCGAGCAGCCGATGACGATCTACCCGCGGCCGAAGCGGGTCCGGGCGTGGGTGAGGTTCGGCCCCGAGTCGGTGCGGGTGGATGCGAAGCTCGTGCGCTCCACTCCGCTCGCGGCCGGGATCGAGTTCCGCGCCGGCGAGCAGACGTTCCGGTGCTGGGTGTGGGGCAACGCCGTGCAGCTCGCCGACGATGCGTGACTGGGGGTCAGTTGGCCTCGGAGGCGAGTAGTGCCGAGAGGCGCTTCTGAGCATCCTGGAAAAGGGCGATGGCTTCGAGCGTCTCCGTGTCGTCCCGACTGACGAAGGTCACCCCGCCACCGGTGGCACCAACGGCATCGAGCCGCGCAGATGCACGCTCTTGGTCGGCGTTGATAGCAGCGAGGGTCTCGAAGAACGCGTCATCTGTAGTCATGGCCTCATCGTAGGCTGGTCTGATGCTCATCGGACTCATCCGCCCCGTCGAGAAACACTCCATCACCCTCGAAGGCGAAGACATCGCGGACATCCGTGCACCCACGATGAAGACCGGCGAATCAGTGCGCTCCGTCGAGGGGAAGTTCGAACGTCGAGACGGCCAACGCGAGATCGAAGCCGAAGACATGGCGGCACTCGAAGCGCAGGTCCCGGAGGACTGGCAGATGCTCTACGTGCGCACCGACTGACGGAGCGAGGGGGTGCACTCGCGGGGTGGGATTTGAACCCACGCGCCGAGTCGCGAACTCGGCACCGGCATCGACGTCCGATCGTCGTGGCGGCCCCGTTCAGCCAGACTCCGGGAACCCGCGGCGTGCGCGTCGAGCTTAACACCGGCCCATGAACGCGAGAAAGCCCCTCCCGCACCGAAGTGCAGGAGGGGCTTCAGATCTCTTACCAGTAGCGGTGACGGGGCTCGAACCCGCGTGGCCGACGTTCGCGTCTCCACCCACTCCCCGCCTCTACGACGGTTCACCGCACGCCCATAGGCTACCGGGTGCGGTCAGGCGTCCCCGCGAGGAACTCTGCCGATCCGTCCGAGCTCGTCGACGACGAGGCTCCCGGCGATACCCGCCGCGGAGGTCGGACCCTCGCCGGGTGCGAAGTGGTTATTCTGGACGATCTCGCGCACGGCGGAGGCGTTCTGCATCACCGGGGCCGCGGTGGGATCGGCGGGAAGTGTTGCCAGGATGAGGCGCAGCAGGGAGATGAACGCGGCGCCGGCGGCGGCCTGGAGCAGGATGGCCCAGTCGACGTCGTGCAGGAACGTCGCACCGGTGAGTCCACCAGCGAGCGACTGCGCGAACGTCTTGGTCACGCGCTCGAGTGCTGCCAGCCACCAGGGCAAATTGACGCCCTCCGACTCGGGCAGCCCGAACAGCGACGTGGCGATCGACAGCAGCGCGCCGACCGTGGCCGCGGACAGCGCGAGCGCCCACGGCACGTCAATCAGCTGAACGGCCGCGATGTACGGGATCGCGATGGCGATCGCAGTGTAGAGGGCGCGGATCACCGCGGCCTTCCACCAGGCGGGACTTGTGAGCTTGCTCATGGGATGGGTTCTCCTTCGATGGTGGTGCGGGGCCGGCGCAGCCACGTCGGCGGGATGGTGTCTTCGATCAGTGCGATGTCGGACGGGTCGAGGTCGGGGCCGTGGTCGGTGGGCCACTGGCGAGCGATGGCGCGCAGGATGCGCGCGAACGCGGAGGACTTGAGGCGGTCTTTCTCGGTGAGCGTCGCCACGTCTGCCTTCAGCGCGGTGATCTCGGTCCATGCGCCTTCGAGCTGCTCGCTCACACGTGCGTCGATGCGTGCGTCGAGAGCGGTCTTCGCGTCGGTCTTCGTCTTTCCGCGGGTGGCAAGGAAGGTCAGAATGCCGCCGAACACGAGGGCCGCGGCGCCGATGATGGCGATGATCGTCTGCGCATCCATTCAGGCGCCCTCCTCTCGCCGTTCCTTGATCTCCTCGCCCAGCAGCGCCAGGCGGAAGATCGGGAGCGGCAGCGCGAGAACGATGATGAAGGCGACGAATCCCGCGGACGCGGTGGGGTTCGCGCGGAACAGCACCACCGCCCCCGCGTAGGCCGCGAGGAGCCCGACGAGTAGCGCCTTCCCGCAGATCTCCCACTGCCAGAGCCGCGGGAAGGCGACGCCCAGCAGGCAGACCGTCGACACGACCGCGAGGAGGATCCCCATGGTGTCGATGAGCGGCTCGTCGAAGAGCTCGTGGAGCACGGGAGATCCGAACAGGGCAGCCCAGATTCCCGCGCCGATCGCGATCAGGTCATACACCGGGAGCCAGATGCGCTTCAGCGAGCGGTACTTCCACTCGTCAGGCGGGATGGCATCCGGGTGCCAGATCGACGCACGCCACAGTCGACCCATCAGGCACCCCCGAACAGCGTCAGCTCCCAGACCAGGACCGGGATCAGAAGGGCAAGGATGATGATCGGCGCGCGCACGCTCCACGGCATCCGCCGCTTCCGCCCGTGCTGGATGTTGCCGCGGCGCATCAGAGCGCCGCCCAGTTCGCGGTGTCTGCGCGGGTTGCGGCGGCGGCCATGACCGGCCCCCACTGGTCGTTGCCGACGTAGCCCCACTTCGCGCGGAGCCAGGCGGCGAGCGACCCGCCGTAGTTGTGGTTCAGGAACGCCTGCAGGCCCGCCCGCGAGCGCGCCCCGAACTGGTTGTCGAAGTCCCCCTTGTAGCCGTAGAGGCGTGCGATCTTCTGCAGCCCGCGGGTGTTCGCCAGGGACGCGATGTCCGCGACGGTCGCCGTGTGGAACTGCGGCGCCGGGGGTGCCTGGGTCGCGCGCACCCACTCGGCGTAGGCGTGGTCGTGACCGGCCTGCGTGCCCGCACCCCAGTCGCCATCGATCGCGCCGGCGTACCAGCCGCGGCCCTTGAGGTAGGTCTGGTAGCGCTTGATCGCGTCGCGGGTGGCCGCGCCGAACAGCCCGTCGACGACGAGGCGTTCGTTGCGAGCGGCGTTGAGGTAGTTCTGCCGGTCGGCGACGACCTGGACGAACGCCGCGGATCCTCCGGTGCCAACGTAGCGCTCGAAGTCGAGCGTCCCGTTCGGCCCGAACACGTACCGGTGCGAGGGGAAGAGCGTCTGATGCACGTGAGCGCCGACGCCCCAGTCTCGGCCGTTCGCCGAGGCGCCGGACTTCGCGATCTCCTGACCGCGCGTGACCTTCTGCCCGACGCTGACCAGCACTCGGGAAAGGTGCAGTGCGCGGGCGCGGCGTCCGTCGACGAAGTCGATCGTGACGAACCGGCCGGTCGCGCCACCGTTCGAGGTCTTCACCTCGACGACGGTGCCGTCGAAGGGGGCGACGATGCTCGAGCCGTATGCGCACGGGTAGTCCGTGCCCGGCTCTTGCGACGGGGGCCGGCGGTTCTTGTGGCCCTGCCACGAGTCGGAGATCGCGGAGGTTGCGGACGGACGCTGGTATCCCATGATGGGTCCTTTCATGACGAAGCCCCGACCATGCGGCCGGGCTTCTCGGGGGTTGGGAGTCAGGTGTTTGGGGCATCTGTGAGCCGATAGAGTCTCGATGTGCAATCAGACGTCCGTTCGATCCGTGACGGCTTGAACGGGAAGCAGAACTCCTTCGGAGCGCTCCGCCTCGTTTTCGCCGCAGCCGTGATCGTTTCCCACGCGTACCCCCTCAGCGGACGCGACGGCGACCCCACCTGGGGATGGTGGAACGGTCAGACTCACGTCGGCCTCATCGCCGTTTACGGGTTCCTCGGGATCAGCGGGTACGTCGTCACGAAGTCGGCAGCACGCCTATCGTTCGGCCGCTTCGCGTGGCACCGCGTGCTGCGGCTCTACCCCGCCTTCTGGGTAGCTCTGCTCGTCGGAGCATTCGTCATGTCACCGATCGTGTGGGCAACTGCCGGTCGCGATATGGGCGCATTCTGGGCCGAACCGAACGGGCCCTTCAACTACGTAGCGCGCAACGCGACCCTGTGGATCCAGCAGTGGGATATTCACGACCTCTTCGCCCCCAAGCCGCTCGGCGTCGCGCCCAGCTCACCCTGGCTAGCAGGAGCCGTGAACGGTTCTCTCTGGACCCTCGCCTACGAGCTGATCTGCTACATCCTGATCGGTGTCATCGCCGCATGGGGCTTTCTCCGACGCGCTCAGATCGTCGTACCGATCATCGCCGGCGTCTTCGGGCTCATGCAGCTCGGTGTCCGCATCCGCCCGAACTTCTTCACCACCTACGTCACGGTCCTGGATGACAGCATGATCACCCTCGGATGGGTGTTCATGCTCGGTGCGACGGCCGCGATCTACAGCCACAAGATCCCGCTGCGTCACAGCTTCGGCGTCGCGGCTCTCGTCATCACGCTCGCGTCGCTCTGGATCGGCGTAGGGTTCCACGTCGTCGGCATCCCGGCTTTCGTGTACGCGACGATCTGGCTAGGCGCCGCGCTCCCCAAGATTCTTCACCGTGTTGGCTCGAAGAACGACTACTCGTATGGCGTCTACCTCTATGGCTGGCCCGTTCAGCAGGCGCTCGCCTATGTCGGGTTGCAGGAAAAGCTGCTGCCCTACGTGTTGCTCTCTCTCCTCGGGGCGGGCGTACTCGCCTGGGCATCATGGCACGGCTTAGAGAAGTGGGCCATGAAGGCCAAAGACATCGATCCGTGGCGGGCACGCGACAAGATTCGCGCACCCGCCACGGCGTAGATCTTCACCACTTCCGCTAGAGTCGTGGCCATGTCCCTGATCGCTGGATTGCTCCGTCTCCCCGTCGCGAAGACCGCGCACTGTGAGTCCTGCGGGCAGGACGTCTCTGACATCGCACCGATCAAGGCGAGCAATGCGCCGGGGCTCTACTGCTCCGACGAGTGCGTATCCCTGGGCAACGCAAGGTTCGCCTGGTAGCCAGACCGAGCACACCGCGTCCTCCTCACGCGAGGAGTCCCGCGATCACCTGCGCGATGTCCTGGTTCGTGGTGTCGGACTGGTGCACCTGGTCCCGCCACCACGGGCCGGAAGATGCCGGGGTGAATGGACCCATGCGCTGGTACAGGTCGAACAGCGGGATGCTGTTCGCGCGGCAGTAGTCGACGATCGCGACCTCATACGCGGCCTGCAGCGTGTCCACGCCCGCCTGGAATGCCGGGTCGGTTCGCGGGTTCGTGACCACCATCACATCGCCGGTCTGCTTCGCCCGGTTGATCACGGTGATCATCCGGGCAAGGTAAGTAGCCGACGACACGGACGCGAACGAGTCATTGAGACCGAGCATGATGATCGTGAGCGCCGGCGCGAGGTACGTGATCGCGTCGAGCGACACAGGCAGGGAGATCCACTGTTCCGTGGTCGTGCCGGACTGTGCCCAGTTGTGCACCGCGACGTGCGCCGGGTTTCCTGTGTCCCACGTCTCGAAACCCAGCACGTAAAGTCCGCCGCCGGCCGGGGTGTTGATGTCGATCACCGTGGCCGCGGTCCCTGCGACAGCCGCCGACTTCGACACATATGTGTTGTCCGGCCCGTCGACACCGGGGGCACCGTTCATCGTGAACAGCGTCGTCGCGCCGTTTCGCACAACGCTGCTCCCCGACCCAGCACGACAGAGGTAGTGCACGGCCACGTTCGTGAACGACACACCCGGCGTCGCCTTCAAGATGCCAGCCGTCCCAGCACCGTTCGCGAACCACAGGCCACCACCGGGGCCGATGTCCCCTGCCTTTATCCACGACGCGGGAGTCCACCGCGGGTCCGGAATGTTCGTCGCCGCCGCCACGATCCCCGACCGCGCCTTGAGACCCTGCCGGGTCAACGCTCCGACCAGCGCGGTCGGCCAGGAACCGGGCACCGTCACCGCACCCTGGGACGTCGAGTCCCCCACGATCAGCAGCTTCGCCGGTGCCGCCCCCGCAAGCGCCGCCGCACGGGCGGCACGCCACTTCGCGAACGACGACGCCGAGATGCTGTTCGCCGGGATGCGGGGATCATCTGACACGAGCTGCGCGTTTGGTCCCGGAGGGCCCTGCGGTCCCGGGCGTCCCTCGATGCCGCGCAGGTTCGTCTTCACTACCCAGACCATCTGTCATTCCTCCCACTCGGCGAGATCACCGTTCGTGCTGTCCAGCCACCAGGAGCCGGGAATCGGGTCTGGTTGCGGTGTTGGTCCGAGCCACGCCAAGAACGCGCTTTCGGGAACGTCGATCAGGTCAGACAGGTTGACGTCCGAGACGGGGATGAAGAACCGCCACTCAGGGAAGTCGCGCCCTACGGGGACGCCGTCGGTGTTTAGCCACTCGATGAGGAGCCGCATGTGCGTGACAGGTTGAGTCCACGACGTCGGAAACACCGACGCAGAGAACGTCACCCCGTCCGAGCCGAGGGTCATCCGCACCCGCCTCGACGACAGGAGGTAGTCGACATCACTCGTCACGATGACCGCGGGCCCGTCAGGGATGAGGTAGGCGCGGGGTGCGAGGTTCGCCATCGACGCTATGCCGAAGTCGTTGAGCTTGAATGTGACCAGAGCCATTCCGGCCCCCTTCCGCGCGATCGAACGACCGCGATAGACTCCGGGCACAAGAAAGCCCTCCACCAGCGCACACTGGTGAAGGGCAAAGCCGACTGTAAGGAGTCGACATGCCCAAGATAACAGCCACCACGCTCACCGTGGCAGCCCTGATCCTGCTCGCCCTCACCGGGTGCGCGGGGAACGCGACAGACGAGCGCGTAGCGCCCGCCGCGGTCGAGACCACCGAGCCACTCGTCGCCGAAACACCGGCAGCCGAGTCCGAGGCGCCCGCGACGCCGGACCAACTCTTTGTCGATCGCGTCCGCGCGGAGCTTCCCGACGACACGGTCATTCCGAATGCGACCGATGAGCAGCTCATCGCTGCCGCCGGTGAAGCATGCGAGCAGATGAATGCCGGCGTCGACTTCTCCGCGGTCGATGTCGTCGACGGCGAGATTCCGAATGGTCTCGATATCCGCGAGTCCAGCGCAACCATCGCCGCGGCTGCGAAAGACATCTACTGCCCGCAGGGCTACTAGGCGGTTCGACGCAGCGCTCCGCCTGACGTGATCATCAGCACGTTCGGTGGGAGTCCCGTGCCGGAGACAGTCGGAATGAGTCCCGCCGATAGCGTTACGGGCGCGTTGATCAGCAAGCGCAACGCAGCAGCGTTGATGTCTACTCCGAGTGGTCCGGCCACGACCGAGGCGTTCCCCTTCCGAACCGACGCAGTGGAACCAACGTTCACCACAGCATCGCCCGCGACCATCCGCGCGCCGCCGACCGACGTATCCGCCTCCACGGCACCGCCAGTGCCGAACGACAGCTTGCCGTCCTGCAGCGTCGCCGGAGATGATCCGCCGGCAACAGTGATCTTGTTCGGCTCGATCGTCACGTTCCCCGCGGTGATCTTCCCGCCGCCGGAGACGTTGAAGTTCCCCGTGATGGTGACGTCACCGGCAATGTTCCCGTCGCCGTCGATCGACCAATCGCTCGTCGCCGCCAGATGGAATGCACCGGTGACCGTCGTACTCCCGTCGATCTCCAGGGTGCCGACGATCTCGACACGGCCGCCGGAATCGACGCGGAGCGTGCCGCCGATGAAGCGGACACGCCCCTTGGTGACGGACGCAGCTTGGAGCGGGTTAGCGAGCGCGAGGTCATGAAGCTGTCGGAAGATCTCCTCGACAGCCTGATCGAAGGAAGCAGAGTCATCGATCGTTCTCACTGGGTCTCCAATCCGACCTTCATACCGGGTCCGCCCGACAATGCGATCACTTCGAGGTGATGGACCCCGCCGCCCGCAAAGACTCCGTTCGATCGGAGCAGGTTGATCCCTGTACCGACGCGCACATTCGGGAGCGCGATCTCCGCGAGCGCCGACGTCACACTCACCTGAACGATCGGCTTCTGAATGGGCCGCAGCGACCCCATCGCTAGCGCGTCCAGCTCGGCCGCGTCGGCGACTGTCTTATGCATCCGGACGGCGTCGAGGCGGACGGGAAACGTGTTCAGTCCCCCCGCGAAACCAAGGATCGTGTCATGTTCGTGGCCGGCTCCGACAGCGATAATGCCCGTCTTCACACCGGAACCGATGAGTTTCGTCTTCGTGCCGATCGCCGGCGACTTCGGTGCGCCGACAACCCACTCGACCGTCGGGCCAGGAAGCGTCGGCGTGCCGATCTCGAGCGCCCATTCCAGCAGCCCGAGCGAAGACAGCCGTGGCCGGAAGTACACGTCGGGTGCCCCGTCGCTGTTCGTCAGTTCGGCGAGCATCTTGTCCGCGGATGCAAGCTCGTAGTACGGCCAGCTCTTCGCGATCGGGCCGGGCTCGTGGCCGAGGAATCCGACCACGGGATAGTTGTACCCAGGTGCGCCCTGTGTAGCCCACTGCACGACAGCGGAGATCGCCGAACGTGCGGACTTCCCCGACACGTTGAACACCCCGTCCCTTGCGAACGCGGCCTGCCCGTAGACGAGTCTGCCCTTCAGGAGGTTGGCGAACTCGATGTGGGGGACGGTGAGCTCACCGGTGGTCTCGTCGAGTTCCGGATCCGTGATCAGGCCGGCGTAGACGGGCTGGCCATCCCAACTGACGACGATGCACCGCGACCACGGTTGCACCAAGTCGCCCCATACCTCGTCGCTGATCCCCGATGTCCGGGTCCAGAAGGTGTGCGACCCGCTGCCAGGGACCTTCCCCGTCCGCCAAGACCAGTCCACGGGGAACACGGGAAGCTGCAGCCGACCCGTGAGCGCGTCACGGATCTCATGTGACCAAACCACGGAATCACCTCCTCACACCGAATTGTCGGTGACCGTCGTACTCAGCACGCCGGCCCCTGATGTCGGCACGAGGACGTGATAGACCTGAGGGGCTCCGGGCGGGATCGTCCACACGTCCGCACGGGAGACGGCCCCGATCTGCTGCACCCCGTTGAGAGTGATCCATCCGGTACTCATGTCGATGACGTGCGTAGATCCCGCCGGCAAGGTTTGCGTCACGACGTACGACCTACCGCCCGGACCGTAGATCGTGTAGCCGCCGGTCATCGTCGTAGTCGCGGTGACGTGGATCGTCGGGGTCGCGTAGTAGTTGCCGTGGTGGGAGATCAGGTCGGCACCGTGGAAGATTTCGGTCACCAGCCCGAGCTTGCTCGGATCGGCAGCCCGTACCTTCAGCGACCAGTCAGCGAACCCGGTGGACCCACGCCGCCGGAACCGGGCCTCCCCGAACTTCCGCACCGTCGCAGTCTCCGTTTCACCGAGCTCGTCGACGACGAGCGTGCTGGCCTGGCCTCCGCTGAGCAGCCCGGCGAAGGCCCGCCGGTGCTCGAACATGTCCTCCATGCGGACGACGCGGAACCATCCGCCCATCGTGACCAGCCGCGCCCCGTGCTCCCCCTTCGCGTCGGTGATGCCGGGGCGGCCGGGAGTGCTGATCGACTCGGACTCCATCGATGGGGGTTCGCCCCATCCTTCGAAGTCGACGAGAGCGAACCCCTCGAACCCGGGCCGCACGGTGCCATGAAACGTGACCCCTTGGAGGTGGACGGTCGTCGGCTTCACCATCACCGCACCCCTTTCAGGACGTCGCCCAGATCGGACTTCACCGCCCTCATCAGTTCCGGCACGTTGACGCCGGGAGGGAGCACGAAGTGCGCATCGACCTTCACATCTCGGGGGACGCTGGTCTGTCCGGTGATGCCGCCGTCGGCCATCATCACTGGCGGGCTCCCCGGCATCCGCCGGAACCCTTCCATGAGCAGCGCCCACGAGCGCGCCGAACCATCGAGCGGTGCGTAGAGCTCCGACACGTCGGACCTGTCGCCGACCACTCGCCAGGTGTTCGGCGAGACCATCTGCGCCAAAGGCTGCATCGGCGTGAGACCGCCCTGCGCCATGAACTCCAGTACCGACCCGTTCGCCTGCGCGGACACCGTGCGCCCGCCCGTCACCGTGGGAATGACGAACGATGAGCCATCCGCGATCACCTTGATGCGGAGGTTCCGCTGCTGGTTCGTCTCGAGGAAAGCGTTCACCTCGGTCTGCGCGGCCTCCGTGTGCGCCTGCAGCGTGGTGTCCACCACCTCGGGCACGGCGCCGTAGGTCTCGATAAGAGCGCGGGCTTCCTCGCTGGTGTAGCCCATCTGGATGAGCTGCGCGACGAGCGCCTCAGTCGTTGCGTTGTACCGATCGGTGAGGTTCTGCTGCGACTCGCCCGCTGCCGCTGCCGCGTCAAGCTCGGCGAGCAGGCTCTCGACGGCTGTCCGTGTCTGCGACTCCATGAGAGACGTCGACGCGGCAGTGCCGTCGGCCGCGGTCCCGATCTGCGAGACGGCCTCCGCGGTTCGCACGGCTGCGTCGTTGACGAAGCCGAGCTGCACGAGAGGGTCGGTGAACTCGTTGAACTGTCCCCGCATCTCCTCGAGCACGGTAACCGCGTCATCCGTCGTCGACTCGAAACCGCGCATGCCCTCGGCAAGGTCATCCAGTTCCTTCGGCCGGCCTTCCGCACCGTTGAAGAAGTCGATCAGGCCGGCGAGTCCGTCGACCATCTCGGCGAGAGGCCCGGCGACGAACGACCCGAAGGATTCCGTTGCGGAGATCCCGAAGTCGATCGCACCATTGACGAGGTCTTGGAAGAACTGCAGGATGGGGCCGCGGTTCTGCGACACCCAGGTGGCGAAATCGCCGAGCGGTTCAGCGAAGACGGACGCGAGCGCGCCCTTGATACCGTCGGCAGCCACCTCGATGTTGCGCTGCGCCTGCTCGATCCTGGACGCGTCATTACCCGCGAGCGTGTCGAACATGCGCTGCGCGGAGCCCGCGACACCGTCGAGCTGCTCGACGGCGGTTGACAGGTCCATCGCGAAGAGCGACTGCCCGAGATCCTCCGCCTGCGTGCCGAACAGCCCCACGGCGGCCGCGTTGCGCAGCACCGGATCCTCGGTCTCGCGAAGCTTCGCGAGTACCTCGGCGAGACCATCACGGGCCTCTTGCCCGCCACGGGCGATCTTCGCCGTCATTTCCTCCGCGTTGAACCCGAGAGCCTCGAAAGACTCGGAGGACAACTTCGACGCGTCGGTCGCGCGGATCTGGAACTCCTTGAGAGCGTCGGCGGCGAGGTCGCTGTTGCGCGCGCCGCCCTTCATCGCTTGGCTCACGAGACCGAGCGCTTCTTCACCTGAGAGCCCGAGCCGCTGGAACAGCGACGGATATTCGGTGAGCGTGTCGATCAGGTCCTCGTTGCGGTTCAGCCCGTTCCGTGCGCCGGCCGCGATGAGGTCGTAGGCCTCCTGTGCGTTGCGCGCGAGGCCGGTGCTGAGCAGTTGCGTGACCGCCTGGGCGATCGGGCGAACGTCCTCCTCGAGGGCGTCCGATATCCCGGCGAGCCCCTGCACGACCAGCTGCGCATCGCGGGTGGTGGCCGACGGGTCGAGGATACGGAACTGCAGGGCGAGCCGGGTCGCGTCCATGTTGGATTCGATCGACTCGCCGAAGTTGTTCGCGTACGCCTCCCCGGATGCACGACCGAGACGAAGCGCGTCTGCCTCACTGATGCCCGTGAGCCCCTGAAGTCGGTCGGTGTTCTTCTCGACCGCGAGCCCGTCCTGGATCGCGCCAGTGACTGCCTTGCCGATCGCGACACCGGCGAGGATGATGCCACCTGCGATCGGGATCGCGGACAGCGCGTCGACGAGAGTCTTCTCAATGTCGCCGCCGACGACGTCGCCCACCTTCTGCCCGGCTCCGCGCGTGGCCGCGTCGAGCCCCTGGCCGAGGGAGCGCCCACCCTCGTCGCCGGCCTCCTCGGTGCGCCGCTTGAACAGCGACAGGAACCTCTTCAGACCCGTCTCGGCGGGCTCCTCATCCACCTCGATATCGACCGCGTTGCGTGCCCGCTTCAAACCGTCGAGCATGCGCTCGATCCGCTGGATCGATGCCTCGGCCCGCTTCACATCAGCCGTGACATCGAGTCCACCCTTGGCACGGATATGCAGGTCTTCAAGCTTGTCGACCGCGCGGGCGAGGTTCTTCTCCGCCCGAGACACATCGGCGTCGAGCTTGAGGACGGCACGCTCAGAGACGAGCTTCTTCGCGGCCTTCTCTACCCGGTCCATGCTGCCGAGTGCACCCTTGGCGTCGGCCTCGACCTTGATCGGGTTGGCCTCGATCTTCTTGCCGATCGCGAGGACCTGCTTCTCGGCCTTCTCGACCTTGTCCGTGTTCGCGGTGAACAGGAGTTCGAGGTCAGCCACCGTCAGCTTGCGCATCGGTCTCCTTCCGCAGCGCGGCCCGCAGCCGAGGGCTGGTGTCGAGCAGCGAGAAGATCAGGGTGCGAACACCGGGCCACGGACGGGCGCGGACTGCCGGGTCGTACAGGTCGACGCCGCGCTCCATGAGTTCGGCGACAACGATGCGCCAGTGCGAGACGAGGGCGAGCCACGATCCGTCGATGTCAGAGGGCTTGGTCGTCGACGGCGGAGCTGCGGGCTCGGGAGCGAGGTTGGCTGGCGGCCGACGGTAGTCGGAGTACCAGCCGTCCTCGCCGAGCACCGCGCCGGGCGCCGCGTAGGGTGCCCAGTCCTCCGCCGTCTCTAGCCTTTTGGGGCTGGCTGCTTAGCCTCCGCTCGCTCAGCCTGCTCGCGGCCCCAGAGAAGCAGAGCGAGCCCGTCGGCGTAGTCCTTGCCCTTGGCCCAGTAGAACACCGAGTAGTAGGCCATCCGATCGATGGTGGTCGGATGCAGGTCGTCGGCGACCATCTCCGCGTAGACAGCCGCGCCGAGCGCGGGGTGCTCATCCGGCTCAATCGTGTCGAGCACGGACTGGACGTCTTCGGGGACGGGACCTTCGGCGAGGCCGAGCTTCACTTCGCCAAGAACTGCGCAGGCGATGAGCTTGCCCATGTCCCCCACGTTGGGCGGCGCAACCGTGTAGGTACGCTCGCCCAACGTGAGGACAAGGGGAAGCACCGCCCACGTCGAGAAGTCGGCGGCGCTCACCGGTTACGCTCCGCGAGAGAACGTGAACGGTGCCGATGCGCCGCCCGCCGTGGTGACGATCACGGGCACGTCGCCGGGACCGCCAGCGGGGACGACCGCGATGATCGAGGCACCGTTGAGCGTCTCGAACTCGGTCGTGGCGTCGCCGTCGATCGTCACCGAGATCGTGCCGAGAAGGCCCGAGCCGGCGATGGTGATGAGGTCGCCGGTCTCGGCGCCCTCGGGGCTGATCGTGGTGATCGTCGGGGCGGTCGCGCCCCAGCCCGGGAACGGGTTCGGGATCGGGGTGAACTCGCCCTTGCCGGTGAGCGTGACCGACTTGACCTCGATGCCCGAGTTGTCGGTGTTCGATCGGGTGATCTCCACCGTGACGTACGCGCGACCGGCGTCCGTCGGGTTCGGCGTGCCGAGTTCGGGCTTGTGGTACCAGCGCACGTCGAGGACGGCGCCCTCGCCCTTGGCCTTCGACGCGGCGACGATCGCCTCAAGCTCCGGCAGGTAGAGACCGGTCGTCAGGCTGCGGTTGCCCTGAACGGTGAACGAGGTCGCGAAGCCGCGGCCTGTCACTTCCTCGTTGGGGTTGCCGAGATCGTCGTACGTCTGCACGTCGGTGTTCACCGGCGGGTGCGTGGGTGCCCAGGCGCTGATCCGACGGATCGGCTGCCAGATCGGTGCGACGTACGTACCGAGGTTGACGTCGATGCCGTGTTCGAAGGACTTCCCGAGGACGGTGCCTGCGGGGAGGGGGACGCGGGTGTTCATGATGATGCCTCCAGGTTGTCGAGGGTGATGAGGTAGTTCTCGGTGCGCTCTTCGCGACCGGTCTTGTCTGCACCGAGCTGCGAGGACGAGGTGCGGGTGATGCTGGCGATGCCATCTCCGCGGAGGCGGTTGTCCAGCACGAGGAAGAGGACGTCGGCCAGACGGTCGGCGTCGGCGATGTCGTCGCGGCGGCCGCGTACGTGGAACTGCACGCGCCGCCTCGACAGGTGAGGTTCGTCGACGGGGCTGTAGACGCGGACAGCGATCGCGCGGTCCGGGGTGTCGAGGATGCGGCCGTAGAAGATCGCGACCTCGGACGACTGGTAGGCGGGACCTTGCGGCCGCCACGCGAACGTCGGCACCCGTCCGAGGATCTCGGCCAGCCGAGTCGTGAGCTCGACGTCGAGCGTCAGGTTTGCGGGTGCGTCAGCCATCGAGGGCCTCCTCTACCGCGGCCGCGACGATCTCGGCGATGTCGGTCTCGTCAGCTGCGATCTCGAGGAACTTCGCTCCCCCGCCGTCGTCGTGGTCCCAGTCGAGGTGCTCGTGCTGGAACACGGCGTGCGGGGCGGTGTAACGGACGGCGACGCTGAGGTCGTCGACGACGACGCGGCCCGACCGGCGAAGGTCACCATCGTCCTTCGGCGCGAGCTGATTCGAGCGCTTGAGGATCTTGCGGGCGGCTTCCTTCATCGCGTCCTGCGCAGTCGCTTCGACCATCGACAGGACGGGCTTGAGTTCACGTACCATGGCGGCCTACTCGAGCCAGAGGATCTGATGGGAAGGCAGCGGCGGCGGGTTCTCATCACGGCCGACGCGCAGCACTCGTGCTGTGCGCTCGGCGGATCCGCCCGGCCACACCGTGACCAAAGAGCCGACCGGCACATTCGACTCGAGAGGCACCGTCACCCGGGAGGATGAGACGACCTCCTGGCCGTCGTCATCGCGGACGAGCTGCTGCACATCGATCGTCTCGGAACGAAGTCGCCGCTTCGCTCCGAGACCGGCGCCCATGCCGGCGCCGGCTGTGCGGTCCTGGACGTCGACGACATCCGGGAAGAAGAAGTCGCCGGGGAAGCTCATGTGTACTCCCCCTCAGGCCAGACGCGCGCCAGAGGCCGCGCTTTCGGGAAGCGACCCCGCGGTAGCCCGGAGGCGTTATTCGCGCCGCAGAGCGACTGCAGGGACACGCGTGCGTCCTCGCTGAAGGCGGCGTCGATCTCCCGCCACGTCATCGCGGTGCCGTTGCGGCTGAACGACTTCGCGCGCTCGTACCCGGGAGCCGGCAGAGCGGCGATCACGCCCTTGAGGATCGCGATCGCATCCTTGCCGGTGTCGTCCTCCGCGTCGAGAGTGTCGAGGCAGGGAGCGATGATGCGAGCCCGCACCAGCACACGCCGGCCGAGATCCTCGTCCGAACTGATGTCCCCGTGTGTGATCGGCATCATCGCTCCCCTCGATCAGGACTGCTTCGCAGCAGTCGTCTTCGCAGCCGAAACGTTCGGGGTCTCGACCTTGCGCGCGTCGGCCTTGCCGACCTCAGCCCGCGCGGCCTCAAGGTCCTTGCGGACTGCGGCGAGCTCCACATCCTTCGCGTCGGTCGCGGCCTTCACCGCGGCGTCGACGTCGGCCTGCGTGAGCGCAGCCTCGACGGGCTCCTCCTCGACGACCTCCGGAGCGTCACCGATCAGGCCCTGCGCACGAGCGTGCTCGATGCCTGCCTCGGTGATCGCTTCGGGGTCGAAGACCGCGCCCTCATAGAGGTACTGCTCGCGGCCGTCGCGGGTGGGCAGGACGGCGACTGCGGCCGTCACGATGAGCGCGCTCATCACAGGCCCGTGTTCGTCAGGGCGACACCGGCAAGGGGCTCGGTGACGACGGGGACGGTGACGCGACGAGCGCGCAGGGTGTAGCCCTCGGGCTTCTCCTCGCGGATCGTCTTCGCCTCGACGCCGAACGCCTCGGTGCGGACGTAGCCCGGGCCGCCGAGGTCCTCGTCGGCCATGCCGCCGAGCTGCTCGCGGTCGACCAGGAGCGGGTTCGCACCCTGGAAGTGGGGCGTGGTCGCCCAGGTGAGGCCGAGCGCGTCGACGGGCAGGTTGCCCTGGATCGCCGTGGCACCGGACTCGCGCGGGAGCGCCTTGTCGTCGATCAGCATGCCGATGACCTTCGCGTACTGCGCGGGGCGCAGGACGACGGTGTCGAGGTCGATGCCGAAGCCGAGCGCGGCTCGCTCAGCCTGGATCGTCATGAGCGCCTCGACCGCATTGCCGGCGGTCGTCCACGTCTCGAGCGACGCGAAGGTGCTCGTCACGCGGGAGGCGATGACGGCCATCGCGACGCGGTCGACGTGGCGGACGACCGTGTTGACGAGGCGGGTGATGCCGCGGTTGACGTAGGCGATGCCCTGGCGGGCGATCTTCTCGTCGCTGACCACGGAGTCGAGGCCCCACTTCACGGTGCGTGCCGAGACGACCTCGCCCGACTCGAGAACCACGGTCGGGTACTCGCCGAGCGGCGAGATCGCTTCCGGGTCCTCGCCGGCGAAGATCTGCTCGCCGGTCTCGTAGAACACGCCGCCGCCCTGCGCCGAGAAGCGGCCCGAGAGCAGGAAGTCCGCGATGAACTTCTGATCGGCGAGCTCGGCGACGCGGTGCGCGATGACGGTCGGGTTGGACAGGAGCAGGTGCAGCTCCGCGGTGGTGAGAGTCCCCTCGGGGTGCTTCACCGGGTAGGTGTAGGACACGTCATCTCCCTCAGATGAACAGGACGTCGATGACGTCGTTGTCGGCGGCAGCGGCCTCGAGGGCGATGCCGATGGCGTTGGTGCCGGCGCCGATGGTCGCGATCTTCCCGGCCGCGGCCGAGATCACGCGTGCGCCGACGGCGATCGCGCCGGATGCCGTGAGCCGGTGCACGCCGCCGGAGCGAGCGAACACCGTCACGCGAGAGCCGACGGCGGCGTCCTCCGCGGCGACGCCGAGGACCTTGGCGGAGTCGGCGCCCGAGGGGACGATCGCGTTCGCGGTCGACACCTCGACGAGGCGTCCGCCAACGACCGGCGTGGCGCCGACGGTCAGCGGCACCTGCGCGCCGGGGTTGAACTTGGGCAGGTAGTCAGCCATCTCAGGCCTCCTTCTTGGTCGTGCCCCAGCCGGCCTTCGCGGCGAGACGCTGGTTGTCGGTGACGGCCTCCGACTCGCTGTGACCGATCTCGGCCACGGGGATGGTGCCCTTCGGGAACGACGCGAGAGCCGCCATCGTGCCGGCCTCGTCCTTCCCGAGCAGAGCGAGGAAGTGCTCGCGCGATGCGGGGGCGATGCGGCCCTCGTTGATCGCGTTCTGCACGATGCCCTCGCGGCGCTGGGTCTGCTGCGTCGCGTGGGCGGTCGCACCGAGCGCAGCCTGTCGCTGCAGCTCGGCGAAGGCACCGGCCTCGACGACGACCGAGCCATCGGCGACGGGGGCGGCGGCCGGAGTCGCCTCGGCCGCCGGGGCGGCCGCCTCGTCGGGTTCTGCGCGCTCGGCGAGAGACTCGTCGAGCGCGGCCAGGAGCTCGGCATCCGTGAGGGTGGTCTCGGTCACACCGAGCCGCTCGCGGAGGCCAGCCGTCAGATCTTCGTAAGCCACGAGATCGTCCTTTCGGTTGGGGTCACCCGGCTCGGTTGAGCTCGGGAGTTCAGGGAGCGCGGCCTGCGGCGAGCGATCGCCTCGAGGCCGCGCGAACATGGACATGTCGAAGCGCGCGCGGGCAACGGGTGCAGCGTCGGCGCCGTCTATGCGATCGGCGAGCCCGGATTCGAGCGCCTCCTCGGCGGTCATAAACCGGTCCTTGGGCATCTCAGCGAGCCAGTACTCGATGCTCTTGCCGGACTTCTCCGCGTAGATCGACGCGATGTTCCGGTCGAGCCGTTCGAGGTCTTCAGCGGCAGCGCGCATCACCTCGGCGTCGCCGGAGGCATATCCGATCGCGTTGTGGATGTAGACCTCGGAGTTGCGCGACATCACCATCTCGTCGCAGCCGGCAGCGACGAACGACGCGGCGGATGCGGCGATGCCCTCGACGACGGCGACGGTGCGCGCGGGATGCGATCGCAGCGCGTTCAGGATCGCGAGCCCGTCCCACACCTCCCCGCCGGGCGAGTTGATCAGCAGGCGGATCTCCGTGATGCCGTCGGGCAGCGCGTCGATGGCGGCGTTGAACTCGCCGGCCGACACGCCCCAGTCGCCACCCCATGCGTCGATGACGTCGTACAGCCGGAGCGTCGCGACACCGTTCGCCACGACGGGAGTCGGGATCTCGGCGCGTGCGGTGAGTGCCGCTGCCGGCGGCCGGTTCGGCTTGAAGGGGTTCATGCGGCTTCCTCCTCGGGAACGATGGGAGCCGGGTCTGGCTCCTGGTCGGGCGCGGCGTCCGGGTCGATGTCGGCGCCGGAGCGGCGCACGAGCTCTCGGATCTCTCGGCGGGTGAGCACCTTGTCGACGCCGAGGTACGACTTCTGCAGCGTCTCCGCGGCGAAGCGCGCCTGCTCGGCATCGGTCGCTGTGGCGATCGTGGTGACGAGCTCGTCGGTACCACTGGGCGTGACGGCCGGGCCGTCAGGGTCGGGGATGATCTCGGCGAGCCGAGCGGGCAAGCGGAGCAGCTCGCGGATGTGCCCCTCGAGCGCTTCGTCCGGGGTGATGACCTTCGCGTCGACGAGAGCACGGATCGCGTCTGCGGTGACCGGATTCTCGGCACCGATCTTGGAGACGACGAGTCGCGGAGCTGGCTCGTCCGGCCCCCAGTTCAGATCGACGTAGTCCTCGATCACGTGCTGCTGGGTGACGTCGACGAACTCAGCAGCGACGGCGTTCAGCGAGTTGGTGAAGATCGACTCGAGCGTGTCGCCGAGAGCGTACGATCCGGTCGAGTCGTCACCGCCCAGGTTGAGGACGTGAGCGAGCACGGCACGGGCGATCTGCTCGTCGAAGTACTGCAGCGGCCGGTTCGTGTCCGGGAGCTTGCCGGTGAGGGCGAGCAGCTCGAGCTTCGCGCCGTGCGGGATCGACGCTCCGGAGTCGTCGCCCGCGCGGAAGTCCTGCGCGATCTGCAGGCCGGCGTCTTTCTCGGACTCGACCCACTCGGCATGCTTCTCGGGGCTGGCGTTGTCGGGGACCGGGGCGCTCGTGTACACGGGCACGCCGAGGCCGTTGCGCTCGATCGACATCGTCTGCACGCGCAGCACGCGGTCCTTCAGGACGCACATCTTGTACGCCGACCGGAGCAGGGACTGCCCGATCCAGTTGGCACCCTCGCGCTCGTTGACGTGCACGACCAGGTGGTTGATCGGGATCCTCACCGGGCCGCGCTGGCCCGACAGGAGCCCGTGCTGCGTGATCGCCTCGAGCCCGCCGTCGGGTGCGACGATGAACTGCGAGATCGTGCGCGGCGGCCGCCATGCCAGCTTCTTGAGCCGCAGCAGTCCGAAGGCATCGGGCTCGTACACCTGCTCGAAGACCGAGTGGCCGTAGACGAGTGAGAGCAGCGAAAGGCGCAGGTACTCCCGGAAGGACAGCCGGCCGCGGGTACGGTGCGGCGGGATCGGATCCTTGCCCTTGATGGTGAGGCCGAGGTCCGCGGCGATCCGCTCCACGACCTCGTCGCGAGCATCGCCCTGCTCGAGCTGGTACCGCGCCGAGAGGATCGGCAGCATCATCGCTCGAAGCACAGAGACGACCTGCGGCTCCTCGCGGCGCATCTTGTCGTACGCCTCGATCGAGAGCGGCCACACCAGCTGCGCGTTCGTCTCGTGGGACTGACCCGCGAGCGCCGCCCAGGTCGGGAGCGAGGTCGTCTGGTAGCCGATTTCTTTAGCCACGCGGGGCCTCCTTTCAGAACTGCAGGGTGCGGATGCTCTCGCCCCGGGCGCGGGTGGCGTCTCCGCCCCGCGCGCGCTGCAGCGTCGTCGCCTTCGGCGGAGGCGGTGGGATCACGGGCGGCGGTGCGGGCTCAAGGACCTCGAGCCCGTAGAGCGCTTCGGTCATGGCGACCAGGCCCGCGATGTCGATCGGCTGGGACTTGTGCCGCGACCATGCGAGGTTCTCCGCGTACTGGGTGACGACACCGCCCTCGATGGCGAGATCGATGGGCGGCTGCTCGACCACGACGAGCCGGCGATCTCGAACGCGATCGCGCATTCTGCCGGTCGCCATCGCGAACGCTCCGCCGTCGAGGGCATGAACCCGGAGGCCGAGCGCCTTGAGCGGTTCGATGAACTCGACGGCCGCGGTGCCGCGGGCCTGGATCACGACCTCTTTGTGGCCTGATGCTTCGGCGAGCTCGGCCATGTAGTCCGGCACCCAGAGCATGCCGGCACGGCGAGCGTGCACGGTCGTGAACGGGCGCCCGTCAGCGGTCATAACCGCTGCGGCGATCCAGGTCGTAGAGCGGTCAGGTGTCGAGGTGTCGATCGCCCAGACAGTGCGGGCCCCGCGCGGGATCTCGATGTCAGCGATACGGGTGTGCCGCGGCCGCCATTCCTTCGGCGAGATGAACGAGTGCACCTTGGAGGTGACCCACTGGCAGAGCACCTCGGTGCGGTAGCTCGCCTCGAGCATGTCTCGCGAATCTTGGAGGCACATCTCGACGGTGATCTCACCGTGCCCGATGCTCGGGTTCGCCTGCAGGACCGCATCGACGTCGTCGAGTGCGCAGCCGTCAGGCGCCGACCATTCGAACAGCGCCGACGTGGATGCGGCGATCTCGCCGTTCGCGTAGGCCTCGAGCTCGTCGAGCCCACGCGCCAGCCACTCCTCAATCTCGACGAGCAGGTTCGCGCGCAGCTTGCGGAGGACGACCGAGCGCACGTCGCCGGCGTTCGAGATCCCCCACAACTGCGAGTTGAAGATCGCCTTCGTGGTCTGCGCGACGGAGTCCCAGGCGTCGAACGTCTGCTGCTCGCGCATCTCATCCATGAGGACTCGTGCCGCGGCCTTCCCGCGGCCACCCTTTCGGGAGGCAGCGCGGACCTCGTAGTGCGCTCCGTTGCGGAGGTAGATGCCGGGCTGGCCGTTCTTCCGCTGGACCTTCTGCACCAGGTTGGCGAGGGCCTCCACGTGCCCGTCGTTCTCGGCATCGCACCAGCGCCCGGTGAGGTTCCACACGTCCTGCGCGGTGTCGAGGTTCTGCGCGGTGCCGAGAACCTTGAAGCGGAACGGCGGCAGCCGGTCCTCGAACCGGTCGGAGTCGACGAACAGCCACCAGGCGGCGAGCACCGCGGCGAGCAAGCTCTTCCCGTTCTGCCGCGCGACGAGCACGATGACGCGCCGGAACCGGAACGTGCCGTCGACGTTGAGCTCGAGCGCGTGGATCAGCAGCCACTTCTGCCACGGGTAGAGAGCGATGCCGAGGAACACCAGGGCGAACTCGATCACCTCGAAACCGAGCGACGTCTCCTCGGTCAGCGGCCGCAGCGGACGAGTCCAGAGCCGCGGCTCCTCCGAGCCGACGAGACCGGCGAAGTCAGCCTGCTCCGCCTCCGCGACGCCGCTGCTTGAAGTCACCAAGGTCAACGGGACCCCCCTTCGGCGCATCCGTGTCGGCCGGCGCATCCGGCGACGGCAGAGATGCCTGCAACGCGGCGCGCGCGGCCGGCGTCGCGCCGAGCTCGCGCAGCCCGTTCCACAGGTGCGGCAGCAGGTACAGAGCCTTCGTCGCCTCGAGGGATGTCCCGTTGGCGACGGCGTGATCGATCTGACGGGCGACCTGGCGGCACGAGGCGACCAGCGCCTCGTCAGCGTCCTGCAGCTCGAGCGCACCGAGCGACTTCTCCAGCGCGTCGGTGATCGCGTTCTTGATGCGGGTCGGTTCGCCGATCAGTCGACGGCGGTCCTCCGCGATCTTCTGCACACGGTCGAACGCGGCCACGTCGCCAGCGAGAGCCTTCGGCCAGTACACCCGGTGCAGGGTCTCCAGTCGCTCGAGGTCGATGATGCGAGACGCTGTCTGATCGAGCGCGATCGTCGAAGCGTCGATCGCCTTCTGAACGATGCGCTGCGCCGTGGCCGCGTTCTTGACGCCGACCTTCGGTGCGATCTCCTCGTACGTGGCGCCGGCCTTGAACAGCGTGAGCGCGATCTTCCACTGCTCACGCTCGGTCATGCCGCAGCCGCCGTGAAGTCGACCGGCTCGCCGCCGCGGACGGGCACGATTCCGGTGTGCTCCTGGAACCGTCGGCAGATGACGTCGGCGTAGGCCGGGTCCAGCTCGACGAGGAACGCCTTTCGGCCGAGCCGGTGAGCGGCGATGAGAGTCGATCCGGATCCGCCGAACCCATCGGCCACCCACGCACCCGGCGCACACGAATTGACGAGCATCCGCTCGACGAGCTCGACAGGCTTCATCGTCGGGTGCTCGGCCGAGCGAGACGGGCGCCGGATGTCGAACACCGTCGACGAGCGGTTGTCGCCGTACCAGCGCGGACCACCGCGTCCGAGCCGCCCGTCCCCACCCGGCGTGAAGCCATAAGCGATCGGGTCATGGTCGCGCTCAATGTCGACCTCACCGGCGAGGATCGGCTCCGACTGGTAGTGGTAGTCGGCGCGCGACAGCACGAACCGGTCCTTCACCCACATCAAGGTCTGGCGGTAGCGGATGCCGAGCTGCTCCATCGCGGTCTGCAGCGGCACGCGCAGGACGTCAGCATGCGCGACGTAGACCGGCGCGCCGGGTCGAGCGAGCTGCGCGGCCACCTCGAGGAACGCGACTGACACGGCGATCGCTGCTGCGGGCCCGTCGTTCTGGATGGTCATGCCCGTACCGCCGACGTAGTCCACTCCGTACGGTGGGTCCGTCCAGACGCAATCCCAGAGAACGCCGTCCGGCATCGCCGCGCGCACCGCTTCGAGATCGCCAGACGAGCCGACGAGCAGCCGGTGAGGGCCGAGCATCCACACATCGCCGGCACGGGAGATCGCCGCGTCGGCATCCGGCAGCGCCGGCACGTCGTCCGGGTCCGTCAGAGACACTGGCGTCGACAGCTGCGCGAGCAGCTCGTCCAGGTCAGACGCGACGTACCCGGTGCCTTCGAGGTCGCCGGCGGCAGTCATCGCGGCCGCGAGGTCGACCTCGTCATAGGCGCCCAGGTCCGCGAGCCGGTTGTCGGCAAGCACGATGCGGTGAGCCGTCGCGTCGTCGACGTCGACAGTCGTCGCCTGCACGGTCGACCATCCGAGCGAGCACGCGGCAAGGTACGTGTGGTTGCCCGCGAGGATCTCGTTCGCGCGTCCCGTGTGCGTGCCGACGTTCACGACGATCGGCCGGTACTGCCCCTGGGTCGCGAGAGACTGCGCGATCGCGCGCACGTCACCGCGGCGCGGGTTGCGGTGGAACACCTGCAGCGCTGCGACGTCGAAAGCGGTGACCTCGAGGCGGGGGACGGTCGGATCGGCCATGCGATGCCTCACTTCCTTGCGCGCGTGCGCGATGGGGGTGCCCGAAATGCCCGGGGAGAGAGGACCACTCCCCCGGGCTGTGGTCCGCCCCCGGCCCAGTTCCTGGATTTTTCGAGGGGTGGGGGTGGTCATCGGGTCAGGCGCGGATGACTTCGCCGTCTCGGCTGCCCGCGATGCAGGGCAGGAGGTCGGACCAGCGGCCTTCGTCGAGCAGTGGGTCGGCGCCAGCGTCGACGTAGATGGTGTCGACAGTGACGCCGCGGTGGCCGGTCGAGCGGGGTGTGGTGAAGAGGACGCGGCCGCCGTTGCGGTGCTCGATGCGTTCGCCTCCGTTGGCGCGGATGATCCGGTCGGCGCCGTGGGTGAGCTGGCAGATCTCGTCGAAGGCGAGACGGACGGCGGTGCTGTCGCGTGTAACGACGAGCACGCGGCGTCCGTCTCGTGCGTCGGTGGCGATGCCGGCGGCGGCGTAGCGGTTCATCTGGGCTCCTTCGTCATAGCCACCAGGGCGGCATCTGTTCGCCGAGGTCGAGGGCTGGTGCGCCGGCGCCGCGCTGCTGGTTGCAGAGGGTGTGCGAGTGGCGGAAGTTGTCGGGATCGGACTGCAGCTCGGGGTGCTCGGAGACCGTGAAGTAGTGGTCGAGGTTGTGCGAGTCGGGGGTGGTGCCCTGGCCTGCGGTGTAGTCGATGGGCTGGTGGCAGAGCCAACAGTTCGCCTCGGGATCGCCGGCGGCGTCGAGTCGCTGGCCTTCCTCGAAGAAGGCTTGACGGAGCTCGTGGTCGAGGCGGGTGTTGGTGCGCTGGCCACTCACGTCGGGGTGCCTCCTGGTCGTGGTGCAGGGCGCGGTTTGGGTGGCAGAGCAGGTCAGTCGTGCCGTGCGCGCGTATAACCAGGTCCCTTAGTTACTAATCAAAGAGCTGTAGCTATTCAGATAACTGCGCCCTACTGCGCCCTGTAGTGGCTACTCCCCCGGAATGACGGGGTAAACGGAGGGTCCGGTTGTCGTTTTGAACTGCGCCCTAACTGCGCCCTTGGGTGACAACTGCGCCCTCCGGTCGAGTGGGCAGGGCGGGGTTGGAGGGCGCGGTTTGCGCGGGGTGTTCGAGGGGCGCCGGCCGGGGTGGGTGGGCGCCCCTCGAGGCGGTGCAGGTACTCCCCGCCCGAAGAGTCGCCGGGCGGTTCCGAAGAGGGAGTCCTTCGCGACCATGGCGGGGCTCGCGTTGACACCGGTCGGGGGCTCGACCGGGAGGAGCAGGCGCGCGCCACCGACAGCGCTTGGGCGCCGTGGGATGCTCGGACTCCCGGTCGAGGATCAGAGGGCGACGGTGTCGCCGTGGGTGGTGGCCGCCGTGTGGCCGTCGGTCGCAATGACGACGCTCTCGCGGGTGCGGCCGTCGTGCGGGTAGCGGAGGACGTCGCCGGGGCGGATGCCGTGGGCGTCTCCGAGCTCGTAGGTGCGCGGGGTGGTCTCGTCGATCCAGTCGACGGCGGCGCGGGCTTCGGTGGCGAGCGTGGCGGCGTCGGTGAACGTCTGCGCTGCGAGGATGTCGGCGAGCTGCAGGAGGCCGGCGCGGTCGCGTTGGTCGCGGAGGTGGGCGATGTTGCGGCGGTTGACGGCGGTGGTGCCGTGTCCGGGCTCGCGGATAGAGTCCACGTAGCCCTCCAATCGATTCGCGTCGAATGAGGGGTTAGGTCCCGGCGCGTGTTGGTACCACGCGTCGGGGCCGGCTAGGTCCAGTGACGTCGAAGGCCCCGTGAGCGATCTGCTCCGGGGCCCTCAAACGTTAGTGATCGGTGTGGCGTCCTGCGTCCGACACCTGTACAACCATCAATGTAGGGGTGGCAAACGGAGTCGTGTCAACATTCGAATTCGGGATCGGCGTGTCGGCATCCGCAGCCGCACGGAGCGATCGTCCCTTCGAGGCCGAAGTTCAGTTCGCCCATGCAGGAGCTGTGGAGCCCGAAGGAGCATTCGACGCATCTCGCGACGCCGTCCGCGGCGAGCAGCCGCACCACCAGGTCGGTGGTGATCTCGAGGGCTTCGGCGATGCGGGCTGGCTCCCAGCCGTAGCGGTCAAAGACCAGCTGCGCGTAGCGCGCCTGGCTGACTCTCGACTTGCGTGCTTCTCTTCGGATCGCCTCTGCGATTTGATTCGCGCCGTCCGATCCATGGTTAGGCTGTAGACCGCTCATCGTTGCCTCCTCAGGCTGGTGGGTGATGGAGCGGCTCCCGTGATTGGCGTCTCGGAGCCGCTCCTTCGTTGTATCAGGAGCCCCCGTCACTCGCGGGGCGTGATCAAGGATCCACACTTCCCGGGGGCACCGCAACGTGGCCTGTGGATAAGAGTGTGGACAACGCGCGAAAGATGCCCGTGTTGGTGTGCATATCCCTGTGGAAAAGGTTGTTCACAGCCTGTGGATTTCGAATTTCATCCGCGTAATTCCGGGGCAAAACGAGGTACACAGGGTGTGAATGGAAAAGAGATTTAATCGCGCGTTGAAAGGTTGCGGGGCAACGGCTGGCCATGTGTAGAACCTGGCGAAAGTCAAAGCCGAGATTTCACCGGTGTGTCGACGAGGTCGATCTCTCTGAGGTCGCGATCAGCTGCCCGGGGTGGACTGGGCGGGTAGCTCACGGATCTTCGCACGGATCCGGTTCTGCCACACGGGGTCGTTGTCCATCCGATCGCGCCACCACGCGAGCAGGACATCCTCTTCGACGACGCGCACGAGCTGTCCATCGCGCCGCTCCCACCCCATGCGCATGCCCTGCAGCTTCCAGTAGCGGATGGTGCGGCGAGATCGTCGCACTCGGGTGGCGGCTTCACGGTAGGTGAGCAGGGTCATGGAAGCCGCCCTCGGATCGCTAGAGTGCGGCTATGCACTTTGCCTCCGATGACGTGACTTACTGGCTTGAACAGATCGCGCGCCCGGAGTCTTTCTCGGATGGGCGGCCGTCGCAGCCGCTCGAGCCGCCAATCGGGATTGCTGAGCTGAATACGGATCTCGCGCTTCGTGCGGAGCGACGCCGCTTCGGAGATGCGGTGATCGCGTACTACGAGTCTCGCCATGACGACGTCCGGACCGGGAAGAACTGGAACATGCCGCACTGGACCGAGAGCGCAGAGGCAGTCGCGGCAGAGGTGGCGCAGCCGAACAGCGACAGGCTCCTCAGCTGGGTAACCGGAACGATCGACCACGCGACGAACGACGGTGACCCGATCCACCGGAACATCAACGCGCTTCACATCAGGGCGACGGTGCCGATCGTCGTAGCTCGATGGGTGAACAACCCGGCTGCCTTTGACGAGCGACCCTTTGTGTTGTGGGAAGAGCGCCCTGCAGCTCAGCATGACCCAGGCGCGAAGTGAGTTACCTGTCATCGTCGACGGTGTCCGCGGGTGTGTAGGTGGTGCGGCAGACGACGCAGACCTTGGAGAGCAGCGCCTGGCCGTCGGGTCCGTCAATCCAGTCGATGAGCACGCCGGGCTCACCGCAGCGGGTGCAGAGTTCCGGGCGGGATCGGCGGGTGGTGTGCGTGTCGAGGCGGTGCCGGGCGCGCCGCACGAGTCGGAAGAGCTGCTCCTCGCGCTCGTCGAGGTCGGGCCAGGAGCGGATCTCGTGGACGACGTCGGAGAGCCAGGCGTTCGCGGCGAACGCCCACTCGCGCGCGAGCTCGACGTCGTCCGGCAGCCCGGCGGGCAGCGCCGGGGCCTCGAGGCCGAGACGGGAGGACGCGACGACCAGGTAGCCGCGGAGCGCGTCCCACACGGCGCGCGCGTTGCGGGACTCGGGTCCGTCGACGAGCGGGATGTTGTCGTAGAAGCCGCCACCGGATACGCGTTCGGCGAGCTGCGACGCGCGGATGCCGCGAGCGGCCAGCGCGATCGTGCCCGTCGTCTCGACGAGGGCGGGCAACTGGTCGACGTGCCAGAGGAACCGATCGACCCACTCACGGTAGGCGGCATCCGGATCGATCGCATCGAGCGGGATCGTCACGCTGCCACCCGCTTAGTGATCGACCCGAAGGTGTTCGCGATGTCGCGGTCGCCGTGGCGCTCGGCGAGCTTGGCGATGGTGCCAACCTTGCGGCCCACGAGTACGGCGATCTGTTCCGGGCTCTCGCCACCTTCGAGCAGGAAGGCGATGTCTTCGAGCAGCTCCTCACCCGTCACGCGCCCCTGCTGCACGACGTCGCGCTCAGGAGTCGGGTCCGTGTCGATGTCGTCCCAGGCGAGCGGAGGCAGCCAACCGTTGCGCTTCGCAAAGTTGAGCGCGCGGGTGTGGGCGATCTTGTCGCGGTGCGATGCCCGAGGCGGTTCGACGTCCCAGAGGCGTTCGTAGAGGTCGGCGACGGCTCGGTGAGTGGCGGCGCCGACCATCTCCCGGTGCATCAGGGCATGGAAGTTCTCGACGGTCCAGCCGAGCTCGCGTCCCACCTTCGAGAGTGACCATCCGCGCGCGACGAGAGCCTGCACTCGGCGGTGAGTGCTCCGCGCCGGCACCGACTGACGCGCGCCGAGGTTCTCGATCGTTGGCTGCACGGCGAGGATCTTCGCCGCCTTCTCACGTCCGACCCGCTTCGGGATCTCGCCGTAGCGATCGCCGGGGTCTTGGCGCCCCCAAATCAGCGTGCGAACACCCGTGATCCCTACGCCGGCAATCTCGGCGACGCGCTTGTAGCCGATGCCGAACTCGCCCAGCATGAGGACGTGTTCACGCACGGGATCGGCGTCCACGAGGCCGCTGTCGAACCGGCCGTAGGCCTTCTGCTTCTTCCGGTTCCGCTCGCGCGCATTGTGGGCCTCTACGCACGGCGTGCAGCGGCACTGGTGCTGGATGAAGCACGTCGACGCGGCCGCGTGCTTGTGGCTCTCGGGGCAACGCGTGGGTGCTTTCTCGCGCGGCGGAAGCTTCACGTGCTGGCCGAGCTCCCCCGCCTTCCACGCGGCCTGGTAGTGCGCATGGCACAGACGGCGAGCGACTGAGCGCTTCGAGCACCCGGGGTGGGTGCAGACGAGCTTGATGCCGGGTGTCGTGCTCATCGTTCGCCTCGCTCGGTCTGCTCGGCGATGTACGCGGCCGCGGCGTCGGCGGCCGCAGTCACCTCGACAGCGAACTCGCGGGCCTCGTCGACGGTGAAGGGCACAGGCGCGACGTGGATGGCGACGGTGCCGTGATCGTCGGCTTCGGCCTTCGCCATGGTGATCTCGCAGACGTGCGGGCGGGTGATGGTCATGGTGATCTCCTTCAGAACGGGGGCTTGTCGTAGCGGACAGGTGCGTCGGGTGCGAGCTCGAGCTCGGGGGCTTCCCAGACGCGGCCGCACGTGTGCTCGGGGACGGTGAAGCCGGGCACGGGTTCGCGTGGCCACCAGCGGGAGCGGCCGCTCGTGATCGTCTTGCCGGCGCGCTTCTGGATCTGCCACAGCCGGACGCCGGTGATGATGCAGGCGGTGATCTGCATCGGGTCCAGGTGGACGGCGTCGAGCCGAGGCGTGCCGACGAGCACGCCGAGCTCGAAGTCCTCGCGCACCTCGAGTACTCGGCGCCCGCAGCGCGGGCAGTTGATGAACAGGGGCGCCTTGGTCTTCATCGCTGGTCCCACCTGGTCTCACGGGGGTCGTCGCCTTCGTCCTCCACCTCGGGCGCGTAGAGCACGACGTTCGTGTAGAACCGGCGGCCGTTGGACTTCGCCGTGCCGATGTTGAAGCGTTGCTTGAGCTGCCGGCCGAACGCGGTCGTGGTGACGGCGTCCTCGTGCTGCTCGCGGCACCACACGTCGTACGCCTTGCGCAGCTCGCTCATCTCCACGCGGGCGACGTCGCCGCCGCCGACGGAGCAGCGGTCCTCGACGAACCGGCCGAGCTGGTCTTCCTCGGCCCGGTACGTGTCGGTGGCGGCGAGGACGACGTCGGGCGTGCGGAGGCCGTCGGCGGCGTAGTCGACGGCGCCCTGGATGATCCAGTGCAGGATCCCGGGGCCCTCCTCCTCGACGAGCCGCGTCTGCAGGTTCTCGATCTTGTCTTCCTCGGGCACCGAGTGCGTGAACGGGATCAGGCGCAGACGCCGCCACACCGAGTCGCCGCCGGTCTCGACCTTCGGCTGGCTGTTGCCGAGCAGCAGGAACGTGTGCGAAGGGCTGAAGTCGAAGAAGTCCTTGCCCATGAACCGGGCGGTGATGGTGTCGCCACCGGTGAGGGCCTTCATCTTCGCCTCGTCGAACTTGGTGTCCTCGTTGATCTCCGACGTGACGACCAGGCGGCGGCCCTGCAGCATCGCGAGCTCGGTCGGGTGCTTGGTCGGCCCGACGACGAGGAACCCCTGCGGTGCGGACGTCGCGTAGTCGCCGGCGATCGCCGAGAGGACCTCGGCGAAAACGCCCTTACCATTGCCGCCCGGGCCGTGCGCGAACGGCAGGACGTGCTCGAGTACTTCACCGATGAACATCAGCCCGGCGAGGCGCTGCATGTACCGCTCGAGGTGCGGGTTCGACTGGAACGTGGTCTGCAGGAACCTGTCCCACAGCGGCGTCTTCATCGCCCCGTCCGGCGTGACCGCGGTCTGCTTCGAGTGGAAGAGCGCCGGCGTCGGTGACGCGATCGCGCCGGAGCGCAGGTCGACGACACCGCCCGGGGTGTTCAGCTGCCACGCGTGACGGTCGAACTCCGCGGCCGCGATACGCATCGCCGGCGTCGACCGGGCCAGGCGCACCGCGTCGGCGATCGCGCGGGCACGCATCGACTTCAGACGCCAGGCCTTCAGGTGCGCGTTGTCGGTCGGGATGCGGCGGATGACGTCGCGGGCGGCCTCGATCGCGGGCCCGTCGTCCGGGTGCCACTGCCAGCGGGTGCCCTCCCACGTGACCCACTTGCCAGCGTCGGGGACGTAGCGCAGCGTGCCGGAGTACTCGGCGACCAGGAGACGAGCGTTGCCGTCGTCGGTGAGGTCCGCGCTGTCCGATCCGATCGTCGCCGCGGGCGCGGTCGCGGGTGCCGTCGCCCCCACGACGGCGAGCTGCGTCCCGGTCGACGTCGTGCGGGTCGACGGAGTGAGCTCGCGGGGTGCGCGGTATCCGTGCCCGGCGTCGGCGAGTGCCTTCGCTGCGGCCGCGTGGTCGCCGCGGTGGTTGAGCAGCGTGTACGCGCCGAACTTCGTGTAGGGCACCTCGGGCTCGAACTCCGTCGACGAGGTGAACACGAACAGGCGATCGCGGTCGCCGGCGTGACCTGTCGTCGCGCTGATGCCGTCGTTCTTCCCGGGGCGTCGCCAGTACTTCGTCGTGCCGCGAGAGAACACGTGCACCCAGCCGACGAGGATGTCGGACCAGTCGGTCTTCGCTTCGAAGTCGTCGCCGGGGGTGATGTCGCCGGCGGCCGCGTGGAACGTCGTCGACCACTTCGCGTCGACCGGTCCCCCGCTCGTTACGGTCTCCTCGGCGGGCATCGTGTCGAGAGCGGCATGCACCACGGCGTGGAGCTGGTCGCGCTCTTCGCGGGTGATCGTCGGCATCGTGGCAGGACCGCCCACGAGGCGCAGCCATGGCTTCGCGGTGGGGTGCACAGTGCCGGCGGACGGGGCGAGCACGACGAACCCGCCGGTGCCGCGCGTCTCGGCCAGCGTCTCCCGATACGGGGCCTCATCCTTCGGGCGCTGCGCGACCTTCTGGTTGCCGGGGACCGCTCCGCCTTCGACGCGGTAGATCAGGTGCAGGCCGCCCGACGGTGACTGCTCAGACCAGCCAGCGATGAGGCGGTCGTAGATGGGGCGGAGGCCGGTGCCGTCGAGCAGCTCGAGGACCTCGCCCATCATCGGCATGGCGACGCCTTCGACCTCGAGCAGTTCGACGTCGCCGAAGCCGGTGACGAGTCCGATGCCCTGCTCGAGGTCGTTGTCGAACCAGGCGCGCAGCTGCGCGTCGTCGGCGGCCGCGGACGAGTACTCCTTCCACGCGATGCGTGGTCGCTTCGTGCCGTCGGCGGCGACGGGCACGACGGAGAGCCCAGCTGCGTGCAGCTCGAGCGCGGTGGAGAGCAGGACGGTCACGCGGTGATCTCCTGACGGGCCTGCGCGAGCCATGCGTCGAGCGGCGCGACGCGGAGGCCGAGGGTCGCGGCGACGTTCACCTCGAGGCGGGCACCGCCGGATGCCTCCCAGCCGTCGAGCAGGGCGACGGCGTCGCATCGGATCAGCTGCGCGAGGCCGGCGCGGAGCCAGCCGTGGTAGTCGCCAGGCGTCGGGTTCTCGTTCGTCGAAGGGTCCTCGACCTCGAAGCCGCGCTCGCTGAGCTCAGCGGCCGCGGAGCGGAACGCCGGGTAGTTGAACTCGGGCAGGCCGGTCATGGGACCGGCGATGTAGATCAGCATGAGCAGGCTCCAGAGGTGGCGCGGACGGTGAAGCAGACGGGGCAGACGTCACCCGGGTCGAAGTCGAACTTCGTGCGCGGGCAGGCGGCGTGCCGCCACATCTCGAAGTGGTTCGGTCGGGTGATCGGGTCGCCGACCTGGAAGTGGCCGCCGCAGTCCGCGCAGGCGCCGCTGAACCTGGCGGTGACGATGATCGGGTGCTCGTTGCTGGTAGTGCTCATGTGCCCGGGCGAGGAGTCGAACCTCGCCTGCGACCATCCGGGCGCTTCGTTCAGAAGGGGGTGTTGTCGTACAGCGAGATCGCCTCGGGCGTCGCGTTGATCGCGGTGGCGATGGTCGCCTCCGGGATGCCGGCGCCTCGGAGCTGGTGCAGCTGCGCGACCTGCTCGCTCGTGAGCCCCCCGGCGTGCTGCATCGGCTGGGCCTGCGGCGTCGACCACGGCGCCTCCGACGTGGCCACCGGCTGCTGCTGCACGGGCTGCGGAGCCGACGGCACGGCGGCCGGTGCCTGCTGCGGGACGAACTGCTGCTGCGGAACGAACTGCTGGGCGGGTGCCTGCTGCACCGGCTGCTGCTGGACGGGCGCGGCCGCGGCCTGCTGCACGAACGCGGAGCTCGGGGCCGTGTACTGCGCCTGGTAGAGCTTCGCCGGGTTGGCGGGGTTCTTCGACGCGGGATCGTTGCCGACATAGGTGACGGTCAGCACGCCTCCGGGCGCGATGTCTGACGCGTTGGCCGCGCGGATCGCTTCACCGATGGCGCGCTTCATGTTCTTCGACGCGACGTAGAGCGTGCGCTCCCCGTCGTCGTTCGCGTCGACGCGCTGCTCGGTCTGCAGGTCCACGAGGATCTGCATTTTCGGGTCACCGTTGGGCCAGAAGTCCGGCTCCTGGGTGCCGTACTTCGTCTGCTGCCGCTCGCGCGGTGCGGACTTCACGGTGCCCTGGACGCTGGCGCCGATGGTGTCGAACTTGACACCCTTGCTGCTGGATTCGAAAAGGGACATGTCTTCTCCTTGGTTGGTCTTTCAGCGGTCGAACAGGTTGATGACGGGTGCGATCGCCGCTGGCTGCGGCGCCGCCTGAACCGGCCGAGGGGCCGGCGGGAATGCGGGAATGCAAGACGGGTGGATGGTGTGCCCATCGGCCACCACGGACGGGGCGAGCGGGAGCCCGCAGTCGTCGCAGAGGTGCGCGATCGGCCGCTCCTGGGGCGCGGGTGCCGGGACGCTCGGCAGCGCACGCACAGGGGCGGGAGCAGCCCGTTCGGGGACGACGCGCAACTCGCCGATGTCGAACAGCGAGGCGCCCGCGGCGCGGTCCTGGGCTCGCTTCTCCGAGCGGCACCAGGTGCACCACTGGTCGTCGCACAGATGCGATGCGGCGAGCGCGGCATCGATCCCGACGACGGTCAGCATCGTGAAGAGTCGGTTGTTGCGGAGCAGCGCCTCGGCCGCGATGTGCGGGTTGTACGGCTCGCTCCAGAAGTACGCGCTGGACAGCTCGCCGTCGCGCGGGAGGAACGCGATCGCCACGGCGCGACACGGTCCCCATCCCCCGTCGTCCGTGAAGCCCTTGCCGTACAGGTGCGCCTGCACCCGGTACTGCTCGCTCGGACCGTGGAGGCGATACTTCGACAGCTGCTTCGGGCCGACGACTTTGTGGTCGATGACGGTGCCGGTCGGTACGTGGAAGAGATCCGAGTGCCCGGTGATGGCCTGCCCACCGATCTGACCGACGGTGACCTCCCACTCGGTGATCCACTCGGTGCGGTCGACGTCTCCCCCGCCACGGTTCGCGGCGTCGAACCAACGCTCGAGCTGGTCGTGCATCGCCGTGCCCACGGCAGGCTTCCACGCGGGACCGCGGTCGGGCTCGCCGTCGCCGTTGAGCTTGTGCAGGATCCAGCGATCGCACGGTCGCCCCATCTCCGACGGGCCGATGCGCTTCTGCAGTGACCGCGGGTGCCGGGTGATGCCGTCCTTGATCACGTTCAGGTACAGGTCCTCGACGGAAGTCATGACTCGATCGCCTTCTGCTGCGACCGGTAAGCGGAGAACGCGGTCTGCCCGTCAGCGCCGCCTACCATCCACGGGAACATGACCTCATCGAGGGTGACGAGCTCGGCGTCGAGCAACGCCGACTGAGCGCGCAGCCAGTCGCGAGCGATCGCCCACGCGACCCTGGCGGCGTGTACTGGCGTTGTGAACGTTCCGGCTTTCTTCCGCGAGGCGGCGAACTCGCCCGCTGCTTCCGCTCGCTTGAGTGCCTCGAGCACTCCAGCGGTACGGATGGGGAGCGCGAAGTCGCGCGGGCCGTATTCCGTGCGCATGGTGAACTCGAGCCCGGACGGGTCGCCTCCGTCGTCGTACACGGTCGAGATGCGGGTGATGCCTCGACGTCGAAGCGCCGTGATGATGTCGGCGGCCGTCTCCTCGACGGCCTTGCTGGTGGTGTAATTAGCGATCGCCATGGTGATCTCCTTTCTGTGCCGCCCCGGGACTCGAACCCGGCGTGTATGCCGTCGCGGCGGGTGCGCGGTCAGGCCGCGCGGTACTTGCGCTCGATGTCGGCGCGACGGATCGATGCCGTCTTTCCGACGCGGTGAGGGTGGGCGTCATTGCGGACGATGCGATACGCGGCCGGCGAGGAGAGAGACGGGGCGCTGAGCAGCTCGATCACGCGGGTCAGACGGGTGCCATCCCGCTTCACGGAGATCTGCTCGAGACGGTCGCCGGCCTTCGCCGCGGTGAAGACGCCGACGGTCACTTGACCACCACCGACTTCGCGCCGCGCACCTGGTGCTCGGCGAGCACGCCCGGCGCGAACTGCTTCTTCACCGCGGCCGCGTCGACGGCGGTCGTGGTCTTGTACAGCTGCGGGTACTGAGCCGCCGGGTACTCGCTCTCGATCCACTTCGTGTCCAGGCGGGAGTACTCGCGGATCTGCACCTTCGTGCCCGCGACGTCGTGCGTGCCGACCTCGCCGCCGAGCAGCTCGAGCAGCTGCGAGTCGATCTGCTCCACCTCGCCCTGCATGTACTCGAGGTCGGCCTTGAGCGTGGCCCGACGGGCGATCAGCCGTTCCTTGATCTCGAGCGACTTCGGAGCCGCCTGGTCGATCGGAGTGATGCGTGCAGCGTTGTTCATGGTCATGCCTCCTGGCTGGTTGTGGCGGTGGGGTTGTCGTCCTCGTCGAGGACCTCGGCGTCGACGACGTCGTCGGTGGTGAAGCCCTGCTCGAACTCCTGGACGAGCAGGTCCGCGAGCCCGCCGATCTCGCCGCCGAGCTGCGCGACCGGGTAGTCGCCGGGCACAAGCTCGCCGTAGTCGTCGCGCGGCAGAGCGCTGCGGGTGAGGACGAGCGCGCCGGACGGTGCGCGCAGCTCGATCTGGAACTTGCTGTCGTCCTGGTCGATGAGCCGGACGGTGTACTCGCCGCTGCTCGCGGTCAGCTCCAGCGGCTGGGCGAGGACCGGCGGCTCGTCCGTGTCGGGCAGGTCGAGGGGCTGCTTGATGTGCTGGACACGGGCGTCGTGCAGCTGCTTGATCAGCTCGCGGACGGCATCCTGGTCGTCGCCATCGACGGCGATCTCGACGTGCACGAGCTCGATCTTCGGAACGCGCTCGAAGTGCTCGTTCTGGGTGATCTCCTTCGTGCGGACAAGAGCGACGATGGGGAGATACTTCTGGCTCGGGTAGACCTCCAGCAGATGCCGGGTGTTCGACTCGAGGCCGTTGTCGTCGTACTCCTTGGGGAGTGCGGGGGCGAGCTTGACCATTGGTGGTTCCTCTCAGTGGGTCGGTGTGGTGGAACGGATCGGCCAGGCGAGGCGCGAGAACGCTTCCTCCTGGCCGGGGAGGTAGGTGGGCGTCTCGGCGCCTGCCCAGCGGGCGCCGGCCCACATGAGCGCCACGGCGTCGCCGACGTTGTCGTCCGGGATCTGGGCCTCGGGGAACGCAGCGCGGGTGACCGCGACCACGTCGTCCTTCGTGGCGCGCCCGTTGCCGGTGGCGAGCTTCGCGCGCTGCGACGGGGCAACCTCGACCACAGGCCCGCGAGCGAGCAGCTGGTCGACGAGGATCCAGTAGAGGGCGATGCGCTCGTTCTGCGCGCCGAACTGCTGGCGCGAGTGCGGCACCTCGATCACGGTCACATCGACACGCGCCGGGATCGGGGCGAGGATGCCCTCGACCGCGCGACGGATCCGGTTGCGGCGAGAGAGCAGGCTCTTGCCGAGGTTCGGCGACATCACTCGACGAGTGGTGATCTCGGAACCGTTGGCGATCGCCACACCGGTGCAGGTGAGCGACGGGTCCAGGCCGACGGCGATCACGACGTCACCCCTGCGGCGAGGCACTGGTCGTACTGTTCGATGACGAACGCGAGCATCTCCTGGAGGTTGGCCGCGTCGTGAACGGCGTCTCCAGGGTGGAGGTCAGCCGCCGCGAGTGCGCGCGCTGCGCTCAGGGTGTCGGCGATCAGCTCAGCATCGGCGGATTCGCGGTCACCGAGCTCGACGAGGAGCGCGAGGTCCGGTGCCTCCACGCGTCGCCAGGTGGCTCCCTCGACGGGCGTCGAGAAGACCCAGTGGCCATAGTCGTTGAGGCGCCACAGGCCGAAGCCGAGGGCGCTCTGGCCGCGGTACAGTGCCTCGGTCACGAGATCACCACCAGGCCGACGATCAGCTCGACGATCACGCCAGCACCGAGCACCCCAGTGCCGATGACGAGCCAGCTCGGAGCAGGGCGGGGCGCCGAGTACTCCATCGGAGCGTCATGGATCACCGCGAGGCGACGCACCCGAACCGAGCGGCGACGCAGGACGGCCGCGCGACGGATCTGCAGGCGGTTCATGCTGCGGCCTTCACATCGGCGGCCGCCGCAGCCGCGTCATCGACGATGCCCTGCTCGACCTCGCTGAGCTCGTAGCCCCACTCGGCGAGCAGACGAAGGTACGTCGCGGATGCCTTCGACCAGGAGGCTGCCGTAGAGAGCACGTCCTCGTGGCGGGCGATGACCATGGCGATCGCGGCGCGCCATCCGTTGATCGGCTTCGCGGCCGCCCACTCAGCGATCTTCGTCGGCGAACTCCAGGTGTCCTCGGCGGGCGGCGCCTGCAGGAGGGTGAGAGCTGCGGCGGCGCCGGACTGCCAGGTGCGCTGGTGACGCTCGGCGAAGTCGTGCACGGCGAGCAGCTCCCACCCGGCCGGTGCAGTGCGGCGGGCGAGCAGCTGCTCACGCACCCACTCGAGGCGCACCTCGCGAGCGGTCGGCCAGGCGGCGGTGCGCTGCTTCTCGATCTCCTTACGCGCACGCTCGGCCGCCGTCAGCTCGACGCGGGGCGCCTTGTTCGCGTCGCGGTGGCCGTGCTTCGAGGGGTCCGTGCACAGGTAGTGCACCTCGACCGGGCCGCTGTATCCACGGACACCGACAAACGCGGCGTGCCCGGGGCACTCCTTGTGCTTCGCGGTGGTGAGCTTCTTGCCGGTCTTCGCGTCGACCAGGTCGCCGAGGTACCGGTGCTTGTTCTTCTCAGGTGACTGGTACTCACCCAGCGAGGGCTTCGCGACGACGGCGACGCCGTCGGCTTCCACCTTGATCGTGAGCCGTGCAATCTCAGCGGCGCGCTCACGCTCCGCGACGATCTGCTGCACCGCATAGTCCTTGTTGTAGGACTGGCTAACGACGCGCCGCACCTCGGCTTCAGTGAGCTGGGCTTCGGCCATCTTGGCCGCGAGCTCGAGCGTGATCCCCGACTGGCCGAGCGCGGCGCTCGCGTGCTTGGACTTCGACGTGGTGACGATCGCGGCGACGTCGTCCTTGCTGGTGCCGGTGCGCTTTGAGATCTCGGCGACCGGCATCTTGAAGTCGAGCGCGAGCTGCGCGATCGCTGCAACGTGGTCGGGTGCGGTGAGGCTCGCGCGGTCCTCGTTGACGACGATCTGCTCGACGATGCGCGCGGCGTCGTCGGCAGCCGGCGGCTGGACGAACACGGGCACGTCAACGAGTTCGGCATCGACGGCGGCGAGAGTGCGCATCTGCCCGTCGACGACCTCGAGGCCGTCGGTGGTCTCCTGAGCCAGGATCGGGACGAGCACGCCGTGCTCACGGATGGAGGCGACGAACTCCGGGCGGAGGGTGACCTCCTTGCGGACGTTGGGCCCGACGAGCAACGTCTTCGGATCGACGCGAACGACAGTGGTGGTTGACATGGTGACTCCTGAAAGGTGGATGAAGGTGAGGCGGCAGCGCGGCGGTGATCAGTCCCAGAAGCTCCTGGTGAATGCGCCGGCGGCCCACGCGAACACCGCGGCGAAGATGGTGGCGAGGACGAGAAGTCCGTTCGCGGCGCCGGCGATGAACGCCAGCACCACGCAGAGGATCGTGAGATTCAGCGAGGCCATCCCGATGACGATGCGGGCCGAACCGATACGAGACGGCGCGTTGTCCCCGGCCGCGCGCCGTCCCGTAGGTGCCCCTTCCCCAGTGGGCGTTCCGGATCCCCACGATCCGGAAGTCATGACTGCTCCCGCGTCTTCACGAAAGCGGCCTCCACCCAGGCGACGACGTCGGCCTCGCGGTAGAGGGTGATGTGTCCGCGGTCGCCGGTGGGCTTGCTGTAGCGCGGACCCTTCCCCGAGGCGCGCAGGTCTTTGAGGTTGGCGACGGTCATGCCGGGCACGAGCTCGCACACCTGCTCAGGTGAGAGGTAGCGGGGCGTCTCGGAGATCGGCCGTCGCTTGAGCGGCGTGACGTTGGTCACGATGCGACCGCCAAGGCGTTCTCGTCGCTGCGCATCTCCACGACCTCGCCGAGGCCGAGGCCGAATGCGAGTGCGATTCCGACCGCTGCGCGCATCGACACCTCTTCACCGGCCTTGTACCGAGCGAGGGTCGGCCGACTCACGCCGATCAGACGGGCGAAGGCTTCGTCGGACTTGATGCCGGACTGAGTCTTGAGGCGATCGAGCAGTCCATCGCGGACGACAGCGACGGGCCGGATCTCTGCCTCACCAGTTGGATTGTTCATGTTCCAACTGTCACTCTGGCGATCCAATCTGTCAAGCCAGCGATCTAAATGGCTTGCGCGCGTGACACTTATGGAACAAACTTGAGACATGAACGACACCATCAAGTGGCTCGACGCTGTCCGCGGCTCCGACTCGATCCGCGAAGTGGCGCGGAAGATCGGCACCACGCACGCGACCCTGAACCGCCAGGCGAACGACGACTCCCTCTCGTTCGAACTCGTGCGATCGATCTCGTACGCATACAAACGCCCGGTCCTCGCAGACCTTCTCGCCACCGGGCACCTCGCGCCCGAAGACATCGGCATCAGCGACGTCGAGAACGCCCTCCACGCGGCAACCGACGAAGCGCTGGTGCTCGAGGTCGGCCGGCGCCTGGGAATGACCGACACCGGGTCGCTGTTCGACAAGCCGATCAGCGAGGCGGTCACGGAGGCGACGATCCACCAGTTCCCCACTCGTGATGTCCGAGGCTCCGATGAGGATGAGGAACTGCCCGCGGTCGCACGGCCGGCGGAAACGGAACCCACGGACGAGCAATGACCCCCATCGATCAGAGACTCCTCGACTTCGCCGATGCCCTCGGCGTCCGCATCGAATACCGCGAGCTCCCCGCTGACCGCGACGGTCAGTACGTGCATGCCCGGCGCGTGATCTACCTCCGCCCCGGGATGCACGGCCGCCACCACCGCAGCGTCCTCGCGCACGAGCTCGCGCATGCGCTCTGGGGTGACGTGCCCTCGAGGTTCGGGCCCGTGAACGCGAAGCAGGAGCGGCGCGCCGAGGAGTGGGCAGCGCTCCGGCTCATCGACCAGGATGACTACCGCTACTTCGAGATGGTGAACGACGGCCGCCCCGCCGGAATCGCACTCGACCTCGGCGTGATGACCAGCATCGTGAAGGCGTACCAAGGCCTGCTGCAGCGCATCGGCGACACCACGTACATCGACGCTCGGATGGGTGCCGGGCAGTGGCACCACCGTGTCGAGGTCGCCTGACATGGCCGGCTCAATCACGCCCTACGACACCGCGAAGGGACGCCGCTACAGGGTCCGCTACCGCAAGCCGGATAAGTCCCAGACCGACAAGCGCGGCTTCCGCACGAAGAAAGAGGCGGAGCTGTTCCTCGCGTCGGTGACCGTCTCGAAGGCCACCGGCGAATACTTCGACCCGAAGGACTCCCGCGTCGACGTCGGCGCCCTCGGCGACGCGTGGCTGCTCACGAAGAAGGGCCTCAAACCGTCGTCGTATCACTCGCTCGAGACGTCCTGGAACGTACACGTGAAGCCGCGCTGGGGCGACACCCCCGTCGGGGACATCAAGCCCTCCGCCGTCGAGGCGTGGATCTCTGAGATGAGCGCGGGCACTGCCGTCACCGATCGCCAGCGAGTGCGCCGCAACACCACCGGCCCACGATCCGCGACCGTGGTGCTTCGAGCGCTCGGTGTCCTCGCCGGCATCCTCGACGTCGCAGTCCGCGATCGCCGCATCTCGAAGAACCCGGCCCGCGGAGCACGGAACCTGCCCAAGAAGATCTCGCAGAAGCAGCGCCGCTACCTCACCGACGCCGAGGTCGTGCGACTCGCGGCCGCGACACACGACCACACCCTCGCCACGCTCACCCTGGTGCTCGCGTATTGCGGGCTCCGATGGAGCGAGGCGATCGGGCTCCGCGTCTCCGACGTGAACATGCTCCGCCGACGGGTACACGTGAACCGCGCGGCGGTGGAGGTCGACGGAGTGATCGAGGTCGGCGCACCGAAGTCATGGGAGAAGCGCACCGTGCCGTTCCCCGCGTTCCTCGGGAACGCGCTCGAGCGACAGTGCGCGGACAAGTCGAAGGGCGATCTGGTGTTCGGTGACGCGAGCGGGCACTACCTGCGTCGCGCCAAGACCAGCGAAGGGGCAGGGTCGTGGTTCGCGCGCGCGACGGAAGAGGCGCGCCTCGAGCGGCTCACACCGCACGACCTGCGCCACACCGCGGCGTCGCTCGCGATCAGCTCCGGCGCACACGTCAAAGCCGTACAGAGGATGCTCGGGCACAAGTCCGCAGCGATGACCCTGGACACGTACGCCGACCTCTTCGACGACGACCTCGACGACGTCGCCAACCGGCTCGATGAACGTGCGACAGCGGCAGATGTGGGCAAAGTGTGGGCAGGCCTCGCAGCCTGACGAGTTATCCACAACGCAAAAAAGGCCCGCCTCCCTAGTGGTTACTAGGGAGGCGGGCCTCGTTCGTGTGACAGCGACGTGGTGGAGCTGGGGGGAATCGAACCCCCGTCCAACGCTGAGTCTCCACGCCTTCTCCGGGCGCAGTCTGTGAAGACGTTCTGCTCGGCTCCGACCTTTGTCACAGACACCTAAGTCGACGAGCCCAGCCTGGGAAGAGTCCCACGTGACGTCCAGACGCCATCACGCAGCAAGATTCCTAGATGACGCCAGGATCCGTATCGGAATCACATACGGCCTGACGGACTATCGGGCTCGCTTATGCAGCGAGGGCGAAGTCGTTGCGCTTGGTTTCGGCAACTATTTTTTTGCAGAGAGCGTTTACGAGATAACTCTGCATCCTCGGCCCGCTTCTCGTGGATTCACAGGCGCTGTCGAAACCGATCAGCCCCGTGGTCCTTCTCTCGAAGGAGCCGCTGTCACACTGTGGAATTACCATCTCGGGCGGCGACCGCCCGAGCATCTCAGACTACAACGTTCTCCGCCGCTGCACCATTCCCCTGTCGCACCGAGGGCTGGCGTAGAGTCGCCCCATGAGCAGCGAAGTCACCGTCACCGTCCGCGGCGAGCACGAGGCGCGAGTGGCGCCAGAGCGCGCCACCGTCAACGTGAGCGTTCGCACGGACGGCTCCGAACGAACCGACGTCGTCGAGAGCGCACTGCGGCTCGCAGACCCGGTGCGCCGCAGCATCAGCGATCGGTCGGATGCCGGCACCGTGGTCGACTGGTCGAGCAAGCGCATCTCCGTTCGGGCCGAACGCCCCTGGAGCAGCGAGGGCACAAGACTCGATCCCGTGTACTACGCGAGCATCGACTTCACGGCGACGTTCGCCGAGGCCTCGGAGCTCTCCCTCTGGGTCTCCGACGTGTCAGCCTGGGACGGCGTCGAGATCGGCTGGGTGGACTGGCACCTGACCCCGGAGACGCGCACGCAGGTGGAACGTGACGTCGCCGCATCGGCAGTCGGCGTGGCTGTCACCCGCGCCGCGGCCTACGCCGGGGCGCTCGGCCTGGATGAGGTCACCCCGCTGGAGATCGCTGACGTCGGTCTCATCTCCAGCGGGCAGCCCGCGCCCGGCGCCCCGATGCTCAAGGCCCGAGGAGCCGCGGCATTCGCCGCCGACTCTGCACCCGCCATGGAGTATGAGCCGGAGGAGATCGTGATCTCCGCCACCGTCGAGGCCAGATTCCTCGCCCGCTGACCGATCAGACCTGTGCGACGAAGGGCGCGAGCTCCGCAGCCAAGCGCTCCGAGACGCGCGCATGCACAGCTGTGCCGTCCTCGCGGTGCTCCACGGAGAGCAGCATGCCCGACTCGTGGATCGATGCGACGAGGTCGCCACGATCGTACGGAATCACCGCTTCCACCTCGACCGCGGGCTTCGGCAACGCCGCTTCGACCGCTGCCCGCAACTCTGCGATCCCCTCGCCCGACCTCGACGACACGAAGTGAGCGTGAGGTTGCAGGCCACGGAGGACGAGACGTTCATCCTCCGTGATCAGGTCGGCCTTGTTGAAGACGACGATCTCCGGCAGGTCTCTGACGCCCACGTCGCCGAGGACGTCACGCACCGTCTGCAGCTGCCCCGCAGGATCGGGGTGCGACCCGTCGACCACGTGGAGCACGACGTCGGCCTCACCCACCTCTTCCAGAGTCGAGCGGAACGCTTCGACGAGCTGATGGGGGAGATTGCGGACGAACCCGACCGTATCGGTCAGCGTGTAGACGCGGCCGTCTTCCGTCTCCGTCCGGCGGACGGTGGCGTCAAGCGTCGCGAACAGCGCGTTCTCGACCAGGACACCCGCGCTCGTGAGGGCGTTGAGCAGACTGGACTTGCCGGCGTTCGTGTATCCGGCGATGGCGACGGACGGAATGGTATTGCGCTTGCGCTCGGCGCGCTTGGCGTCCCTGGCGGGACCGAAGTCGCGGATCTGTCGTCTGAGCAGCGCCATCTTGGTGCGGATGCGTCGACGATCCAGCTCGATCTTCGTCTCACCAGGACCGCGCGAGCCCATACCTGCACCACCCGCGCCCACCTGGCCACCGGCCTGACGGCTCATCGAGTCGCCCCACCCACGCAGGCGTGGGAGCAGGTACTCGAGCTGAGCGAGCTCGACCTGAGCCTTGCCCTCACGGCTCTTCGCGTGCTGACTGAAGATGTCGAGGATCACCGTCGTGCGGTCGATCACCTTGACCTTCACGACGTCTTCGAGCGCACGCCGCTGACTGGGCGCGAGTTCGGTATCGGCGATGACCGTGTCGGCTCCGACCGCGGCGACGATGTCCTTGAGCTCCTGCGCTTTGCCCCGACCGAGATAGGTTGCGGCATCAGGGTGCGGGCGACGCTGCAGCACACCGTCGAGCACCACGGCGCCGGCCGTCTCGGCGAGGGCGGCGAGCTCTCGGAGCGAGTTCTCCGCGTCTTCCTGGGCTCCCTGGGGGTAGACACCCACGAGGACGACGTTCTCCAGCCGCAGCTGCCGGTACTCGACCTCGGTGACGTCCTCGAGCTCCGTCGACAGACCTCCGACGCGTCGAAGCGCATGACGGTCCTCCAGATCCCACTGCGCGCCGTCTGCGCTCCCGTGTGATGCGGTCGATTCGTCCTGCAGCGCCTGAGCGGCGCCGAACACCCGGACGTCCGAGCGCTTCTCCGCGTTCGCGAGCACACGATCGACCGTCTGATCGTCGGTGGAGGGGGTTGTGGTCTCCGTCATCCGTTCCTTGTCTCTGGGTTTCGTTGCGAGCCTTAACCTTAGCCCGCGGTGTCCGGTACGCTCACCGTATGGGGTCAGATCACTACTTCACTGCGGCCCCGGCAAGCCCCGAGAATCTGCGCAAGCTCCGTGTGACTCTCGCGGGTCGAGAGCTGGAAGTCACCACCGCCGGTGGCGTCTTCAGCCCAGACCGTCTCGACGCCGGCACTGCAGTGCTCCTCGCCAACATGCCCCCGGTTCCGCCGGGCGGCGATCTTCTCGACCTCGGCAGCGGCTGGGGGCCGGTGACGCTGTCGATGGCTCTGGCTGCTCCCCACGCGACGGTCTGGGCCGTCGACGTCAATGAGCGTGCCCTCGATCTCGTGCGTCGCAACGCGGCAGCTCTCGGGCTCACCAATGTCAACGCTTCGCTGCCCGACGATGTTCCCGAACACGTGTCATTCCGCACGATCCGCTCCAATCCGCCGATCCGCGTCGGCAAGAACGAGCTCCACGGGCTTCTCGAACGGTGGATCCCGCGCCTCGATGAGCGCAGCGACGCCTGGCTGGTCGTGCAGCGCAACCTCGGAGCCGATTCTCTCCAGCGCTGGATCGGATCGACGTTCCACCCCGGCTACAGCGTGTTCCGAACCGCCACTGGCAAGGGATACCGCATCCTCAAGGTGCGAAAGCACGGAAACCCGCCGACGGAGCCGATTCTCCTCAGCTGAGCAGACCGAGGCCGAGTCGATCCGCGCGATGGCCGGACGGAGCCGTCAGACGAGGTCGACCTCGCCCTGGAAGACGAGTTGCGCCGGCCCCGACAGGGCGACGTGCTCGCCGTCTTCTGCGGGGAACATGCGAACGCCGAGCGTACCTCCAGGCACCTCGACCTGCCAGTTGCTCGGAGCGTTCGCTCCCGCCCAGTGCCTGACCGCGAGTGCCGTCGCGGCGACACCCGTGCCGCAACTGAGGGTCTCCCCCACACCACGCTCGAACACCCGCATGCTCACGTGACCGATTCCATCGCGCACGAGCGGCTCACCCGGAACCACGAACTCGATGTTCGCACCCTCGGGGAGCGGAGGCTCGAGATCGGGCGCCCTGTGCAACTCGAGTGACGCGAGCTCGACCTCCGAGGCGAGGGCGACCACGACGTGCGGGTTGCCGACGTCGATACCGAGTCCCGGTCGCGTCACGGACAGGCCGTCCACACGAACCAGCGGGTCATCGCCGGAGAGCTTCCAGCGCCCGAGGTCGACCTGGTATCCGGTAGCGCTGCGCGTGACGTCGCGCACGCCCGCCCTCGTCCCGATCGGCAGCGTGGAGCCGGGTTCGATCGTCGCCAGACCTGAGCGCACGAGGTAGTGGGCGAACACGCGGACACCGTTCCCGCACATCTCGGCGATCGATCCGTCCGCATTGCGGTAGTCCATGAACCACTCCGCCTGCGGCTCCTCCTCCAGGGTAGCCGCGCCCTCGGGGATGGCCGAGGACCTCACGACACGGAGAATCCCGTCGGCACCGATGCCGAAATGACGATCGCACAGCACCGCGACCTGCTCGACGGTGAGGTCGAGCTCGGCGTCGGGGTCGGCGATGATGATGAAATCGTTGCCCGTGCCGTGACCCTTGGTGAATGCGACCATGGCTCCAGTCTAGGGATCGTGAAGAGCAGCTCCCGTCACGAACGCCCGTCGCGAGCAACCCGATAGCGCCCGCAGAGGAAGTTGCGATTGCGTGCCACCTCCAGCAGTTCGAGGTCGAGCCTGCGCGGAAGCAGCGGGGCGCCAGAACCGAGCGTCACGGGGGCGTACTGCACCCAGACCTCGTCGAGCAGCCCGGCATCGGCGAACTGGCCTGCCAGGTCTCCCCCACCGACGACCCAGAGGTCTTTTCCTCCGGCGGCCTCCTCCATCTGAGAATGCACCGTCCGGATGTCGGCCTGGGTCAGCCGCACGTCTGCGCCCGTGGGCAGATCGAGCTCGCGGTGAGTGAACACCCACGTGGGCTGCGAGTATCCCCAACGCCCCTCTTCGTGGCGCATCACCCACTCATACGTCGAGGCCCCCATCGCCAGGGCGCCGATGTTCCGCTCGAACCCCGTGTAGGCCATCGGTCCGTCCTGGTCGATGTCCTGCGTGAGTAACCAGTCCAGCGAATGCTCGTCGGTGGCGATGAATCCGTCGAGGCTGGATGCGGTGTAGAAGTGAGTCGTCATCCATCGAGACTGTCAGGGACTACCGACATCGCAGGCCACCGACATCGCAGATCAGGACGGGAGGAGCGCAGCAACCTCCGCGGGGGCGTCCCACCACTCGAGGTCGGGATACCGCTTGAACCACGACACCTGTCGACGGGCGTATCGCCGCGTGAGGGCCTGGGTCTGCGCGATGGCCTCGTCCTGCGTGAGACGACCGTCGAGCTGGTCCAACGCCTGCGCGTAGCCGATGGCGCGCGGCGCTGTTCCTCCGCGCTCGAGCCCGCGGGAGCGCAGCCCGGCGACCTCGTCCGGCAGACCTTCGGCCCACATGCGCTCGACCCTGGCGTCGAGGCGCTCCACCAGTGCGGGGCGATCGACGCGGAGTCCGATCAGTCTTGTGTGCGGGTGCCACAGCACTGGCGTGTCGGGCAGCGCCGCACCATGGGTCGCGCTCCCCTGTTCCAGCACCTCGAGAGCGCGGATGACGCGGCGGGGGTTGCGCGGATCGACACGGTCGGCCGCTTCGGGATCCAGCCCGCGCAGCCGCTCGATCATGACCGCGGCTCCGAGCATCTCGAACTCCTGCTCGAGGCGCTCGCGCAGCGCCGTGTCCCGCGGCGGGAAACGGAAGTCGTAGACGACGCTCGACACGTACAGGCCCGAGCCACCGACGAGGATCGCATCACCCCCGCGACGGTGGATGTCCTCCACGGCGGCGCGCGCTCGGGGCTGATACCAAGCGACAGCCGCGTCCTCATCGACATCGAGCTCGTCGAAGAGATGATGCGGGATCCCCCGCCTCTCCGCCGACGACACCTTCGCTGTGCCGATGTCCATACCGCGGTAGAGCTGCATGGCATCGGCGTTCACGATCTCAGCCGGGTTCCCTCGGGCTCGCAGCGCCTCGGCCAGCTCTATCGCGAGGTCGCTCTTCCCGGTACCGGTCGCCCCGACGATCGCCCAGAGGCGAGGTTCGGTCACACCCCGACGCGCAGTGTCGGAAGCCCGAGTGACACAGCCTTTTTCTCGCCGTTGCCGCTCGGGGCGGGTACCGCGCACGACTCCGACTGCGAACGGTCCCAGGCGTCTCCGCCTCGAGTGCGACGGATCTTGAGAGGCGCTCCCGTCGGGTCGTCTGCGAGCAGGTGGAACGGAGCTCCATGGGTCACCGTCACGGTAACGACGTCTCCTGGACGAGGAAGGTCCGACCCCGGTGTCACCTCGAAGTGCACGAGTCTGTTGTCCTCCGCGCGACCGGTGAGCCGGTGGGTCTCGGTGTCCTTCTTGCCCTCACCCGTGGAGACGAGAACCTCGATCTGCCGACCCACCTGCTTCTGGTTCTCTTCCAGCGAGATGCGCTCCTGAAGGGCGATCAGGCGGTTGTAGCGCGCCTGGACTACGTCCTTCGGAACCTGATCCTCCATGGTCGCCGCAGGCGTGCCTTCGCGGATCGAGTACTGGAAGGTGAAGGCGCTGGAGAAACGAGCCTGCTCGACGACACGCATGGTGTCTTCGAAGTCCTCCTCGGTCTCCCCCGGGAACCCGACGATGATGTCGGTCGTGATGGCGGCGTTCGGGATGCGCGCGCGGACGCGGTCGAGGATCCCGAGGAAGCGCTCACTGCGGTAGGAACGTCGCATCGCCTTGAGGATGCGATCGCTCCCCGACTGCAATGGCATGTGAAGCTGCGGCATGACGTTCGGAGTCTCCGCCATGGCATCGATCACGTCATCCGTGAAGGCTGCGGGGTGCGGGCTGGTGAATCGGACGCGCTCGAGGCCTTCGATCTCACCGGCCGCGCGCAGGAGCTTGCCGAACGCCTGTCGATCGCCGAATTCGACGCCGTAGGAATTCACGTTCTGCCCGAGAAGCGTCACCTCGATCGCACCGTCTTCGACCAGAAGCCGGATCTCGTTCAGGATGTCGCCGGGACGACGGTCCTTCTCCTTGCCGCGCAGGCTGGGCACGATGCAGAACGTGCAGGTGTTGTTGCACCCGACCGAGATCGACACCCAGCCGCTGTGCGCCGAGTCTCGCTTCGTAGGCAAGGTTGAGGGGAACACTTCGAGCGACTCGAGGATCTCGAGTTCGGCATCCCCGTTGTGGCGGGCGCGCTCGAGCAGCCCCGGAAGGGAACCCATGTTGTGGGTGCCGAACACGACATCGACCCACGGCGCCTTGTCGAGCACAGCCTGCTTGTCCATCTGTGCGAGGCAGCCGCCGACGGCGATCTGCATCCCGTCTTTGCGGCGCTTGACCGACGCGAGATGGCCGAGTGTGCCGTAGAGCTTGCCTGCGGCGTTGTCGCGGACCGCGCAGGTGTTGATGATCACCACATCGGCTTCCGCACCGTCGACTGCCCTGACGTAACCTGCGCTCTCCAACGAGCCCGAGAGGCGCTCGGAGTCGTGCACGTTCATCTGGCACCCGAAGGTGCGTACTTCATACGATCGCTGTCGTCCGTCGACGTCGACGGCTGCCGACGACGCGCCGATGATCGTCGGTTCGCTGCGCGGGATAGTCATGATCACCCCATTGTACGAGCCGTTTCCGTGCGGAAGCGGCGCTCACTGCTCAGTCGGAATCGACGAACCGCACCCCTGAGGTCGCTCCGCCGAACGAAGCCTCGCGCAGCGCGACCTTCGCCGCCTTCATGGCGACCGCTCCGCCGTAGCCACGACGAGAAAGCTGTCCCACCAGACGACGGAGCGCCGCGTCGGGGTCGAGTCGAGTCATCGACCGCGCCTTGGTGCGGGCGAACTCCAGTGCGCGTTCGTCGTCGTCGTCCGGAAGCTCTTCGAGCGCGCTATCGATGACCTCACGCGGAATCCCCCGCTGAGCGAGCGCGCGAGACAGAGCGACTCTCCCCTGCCCCTTTCGATCCACTCCCGACCTCACGAGGACGCCGGCCAGGGCCGCATCATCGAGGTAACCACGACGGCAGAAGTCGTCGATCACATCGCTGATCGCACTACCTTCGAGGCCCGCACCACGCAGCACCTGCCGGGCTTCAGAGATCGACAACGACCGGGCTCGCAGCTTTCGCACGAGCGACTCCTCGGCCGCGACCCGGATCTCAGCGTGTGACGCCTCTTGCTGAGTCGCGCCGTCTCCTTCCGTCGCGTCGAGCGCGCGGAGCCTGGGAGCCGGCCGCGAGGGATGAGAGCTCCTGGCGCCGGAGGGATCCCTGCGCCCGCGCGCCGGATGGCGCTCACTCGGGGTTCCCGCGTGAGCTGCATCGTCGGCTGTGTCGATGGAAGCAGGGTCGCCTGGAGGAGAGTCCCAGGTCGTACGCCAGACCGCATCCCCGTCGCCTCGCGATGATGGCAGTGTCGCTGATTCGCCGTACTGCGTGACCGGCGTGGAAGGCGTCGCTCCTGGTTTCTTCGCTGTTCCGCCGAAGAGGGGGATGATGGGGGCGATCCGGTCAGGATCGCCCCCACGCGAGTCGTTCATCAGGCCGGACGACGCTCTGCGAGCTCATCGGCAGCTGCCGGGGCACCGGACGGCCCGCCGATACCGAGCTTCTGCTTGATCTGCGTCTCGATAGCCAGAGCGATGTCGGGGTTGTTGAGCAGGAACGTGCGTGCGTTCTCCTTGCCCTGACCCAGCTGATCACCGTCATAGGTGTACCAGGAACCCGACTTCTTCACGATGGCGTGTTCGACGCCGAAGTCGATCAGGCTGCCTTCGCGGGAGATGCCGACGCCGTAGAGGATGTCGAACTCCGCCTGCTTGAACGGCGGCGCCATCTTGTTCTTCACGACCTTGACCCTGGTGCGGTTTCCGACGGCATCGGTTCCGTCCTTCAGCGTCTCGATACGACGGATGTCCATGCGGACCGAGGCGTAGAACTTCAGCGCCTTGCCGCCGGCGGTGGTCTCGGGGGAACCGAAGAAGACGCCGATCTTCTCACGCAGCTGGTTGATGAAGATCATGGTGGTGTTGGTCTGGTTCAGACCACCGGTGAGCTTACGAAGGGCCTGCGACATGAGTCGCGCCTGCAGACCCACGTGCGAGTCGCCCATCTCGCCCTCGATCTCGGCACGAGGCACGAGCGCCGCGACGGAGTCGATGACGATGAGGTCGATGGCTCCGGAGCGCACCAGCATGTCGGCGATCTCGAGCGCCTGCTCACCGGTGTCGGGCTGCGACACCAGGAGAGCATCGATGTCGACGCCCAGCTTCGCGGCATAGTCGGGGTCGAGCGCGTGCTCGGCATCGATGAACGCCGCGATTCCCCCGGCGCGCTGAGCGTTGGCGATCGCGTGCAGCGTGAGAGTCGTCTTACCCGAGGACTCCGGTCCGTAGATCTCTACGATTCGGCCACGCGGCAGTCCTCCCACGCCGAGGGCGACGTCGAGGGCGATGGAGCCGGTCGGGATGACGGCCACAGGGGCACGCTCATCGCTGCCCAGCCGCATGACCGAGCCCTTTCCGAACTGGCGGTCGATCTGAGCGAGGGCGGTCTCGAGGGACTTCTCGCGGTCGGCGGGTGATGGCATGATGTGCTCCTTCTGCGCGCGTGATGCCGCCTGTAGGCTGTCGCGGCTCTTCCGGTTGGGAGAAACTCTCCGACAAGGCGTAATGGCTCTTCGGCTTGTTTCCACCGTAGGAGGGACCACCGACATCGGTGCGACGATCTCACATACAGTGCAGAACAAACGGTCCGGACCACTTGTGCAGAAGACTACGCCCGCTTCGAACGAATCTTCGACGACACGCCGCAAATGGTGCGTCGTGTTCCGTAGAGGGCGGACGAGGAACGTAGGTCAGCGCCGCCGCGGCTCCTGCCGTCCGACTCCGTGGCGCCTGTCCTCGGGAACGTCCATCTCCGCGCACAGCGCCAGCCAGATGTCTCGCGGCGGCGTGCCGTCGGCGAGAGCTTCGAGAGCGGTACGCCCACCTACGGCACTCAGGCCGAGGTCGTTGACCAGAGAGGAAGCCCTCAGCCCGAACTCGGTATCGACGGCGCGAAGGAACTCGCTACGACGCATCACCACCCCATTCGGGGGTCAGTGCAGCGAGAGCTGAGGCTCGACCGACGCCACGAGGTCGTCGGGAACGACGTCAGGGAAGACCTGAATGCCCTCGAGCACCGAAATGCGGTCACCGACTTCGCGCATGATCGTCGAGATGGGGACGTCGAGAGCGTCTGCGACCGAGGCGAGAATCTCGCTCGAAGCCTCTTTCTGACCGCGCTCCACCTCGCTGAGGTAGCCGAGTGCGACCGATGCCTTGCTGGCGACCTGCCGGAGCGTACGCCCCTTCTGCAGGCGGAAGTCCCTCAGCACATCGCCGATTTCCTGTCGTACAAGAATCATCGGAACCTCCTCCCCCTGTGTTCGCTCGAGGTCTCCCCCGATGAGACAGCCAGTCTAGTACCCCTGGCGTGCACAGAATCTACTCCTGCACTCTGTGGTTTACGTGTGAGCACATCAGAGATAACCAGCCGCAGGGCTCTGCTATTCCGAGAGCAGGGCGAGCATCTCCTGGAGTGCCGCGTCCACCGTCTGCGCCCGGATCGATTCCCGGTCGCCGACGAAGAGAAAGGCCCTGGTCCGCGATGCCGCGGGGGTGACGACGCCGATGTGCACCGTGCCGACGGGCTGCCCGTCCGGAGACACCGGTCCGGCGATCCCGGTCGTGGACACCCCCACATCGGCAGCCTCGCCGTCGACGCCGACGACGCGTCTGACGCCGTCTGCCATCTCCAGTGCGACCTGCGGATGCACCGGCCCGTATCTCGACAGCAGGCCCTCATCCACGCCCAGCACGGACGACTTGACCGGCGTGGCATATGCCACGACGCCTCCGAGCAGCACGGCTGACGCTCCGGGAACCGCGACGAGATCGGCGCACAGGGCGCCCCCGGTCAGGGATTCGGCCACGCCGAGCTTCCATCCTCGTCGGCCCAGCGCAGCGAGGACCTCGGCTGCCGCCTGACTCATGACTTCCGGCGCGACCCGCGTACCTGCGCCACGACGTAGTCGATGCCGCTCGCCACCGTGAGGACCAGGACGATGAGCATGAGGATGAACGTGATCAATGTCCAGGCGTCGAGACCGATGACGTAGTGCAGCGGGAGGAGTGCCCACCCGAGCGCCACCCCTTGGAACGCGGTCTTGATCTTGCCCATCCAGGCCGCGGCCACGACGTGTTCGCTGGCCACCATGAGCCGATGGATCGTGATGCCCCATTCGCGCACGAGGATGATCGCAACGATCCACCAGTTGACCTCGCCCAGAATCGCGAGCCCGATGAAGCCGGCACCGGTGAGCATCTTGTCGGCGATCGGATCCCAGAGCTTGCCGAAATCACTGACGATGTCGTACTTGCGGGCGAGGTACCCGTCGACCCAGTCCGTCGAGATCCCGACGATGAAGATGACTCCGGCCGTCCAGCGGAGACCCGGGTCCGAGAACCCATAGGTGCCACCCAGCAGGAGCAGGACGAAGAAGACGACGGCCAGCGGGATGCGCGCGACCGTGATGGCGTTGGGGAGCTGCCGTGGGATCGCCATCAGTCGCGTCCCGTCAAGCCCCAGGCATCTTCGTCGCCCTCAGCTTCCACCTCGGGAAGACCCTCGTACTGAGCCGCGATCGGGTCATGCGTCTGCGGGAGCGGCGGGACGGGCGGAACCGCAGGCGCAGCCGATGCCGATGTCGGTGCCGGAACGTCCTCTCCGCGCAACTTGGCCATCACCTGCGGGAGCTGCTCGGCGGTCGCCAGCACGTCTCGCGCCTTCGACCCCTCGGAGGGGCCGACGATCTCGCGCGACTCGAGCAGATCCATGAGACGACCTGCCTTCGCGAACCCGACGCGGAGCTTGCGCTGGAGCATCGACGTCGATCCGAACTGCGAGGAGACGATGAGCTCGGCGGCTGCGAGCAGCAGCTCCAGGTCATCCCCGATGTCCTCGTCGACTTCCTTCTTCTTCGTCGGCTCCATCGCCTCCTGCACGTCCGGACGGTAGTCCGGACGTGCCTGACGGGTGACGTGCTTGACGACCGCGTCGATCTCCTTCTCATCGACCCACGCGCCCTGCAGGCGGAACGGCTTCGATGAGCCCATCGGCGAGAACAGGGCGTCACCTTGACCGATGAGCTTGTCGGCACCGGGGCTGTCGAGGATGACCCGGCTGTCCGTGACGCTCGTCACGGCGAAGGCGAGTCGTGACGGGACGTTGGCCTTGATCAGGCCCGTCACGACGTCGACGCTCGGGCGCTGAGTCGCTAGCACGAGATGGATGCCGGAGGCACGTGCGAGCTGCGTGATGCGGACGATCGAGTCCTCGACGTCGCGAGGGGCGACCATCATGAGGTCAGCGAGCTCATCGACGACCACCAGAAGGTACGGGTACGGCTTCAGGACACGCTCGCTGCCCACCGGGAGCTCGACCTCGCCCGCGCGGACAGCCCGGTTGAAGTCGTCGATGTGCCGGAAACCGAACGACGCGAGATCGTCGTACCGCATGTCCATCTCCTTCACGACCCACTGCAGCGCCTCCGCCGCCTTCTTCGGGTTCGTGATGATGGGCGTGATCAGATGCGGGACACCGGCGTAGCTGGTCAGCTCGACACGCTTCGGGTCGATCAGCACCATGCGCACGTCGGACGGGCGGGCACGCATCAGCAGACTCGTGATCATGGAGTTCACGAAGCTCGACTTACCCGAACCGGTGGAGCCGGCCACGAGGAGGTGCGGCATCTTCGCGAGGTTCGCGATGACGATGTTGCCGCCGACGTCTTTGCCGACGCCGATGGTCATCGGGTGCGTGCTCTTCTGCGCAGCGGGCGAGCGCAGCACATCGCCGAGAGCCACCATCTCCTTGTCGGCGTTCGGGATCTCGATGCCGATTGCGCTCTTGCCCGGGATCGGCGAGAGGATGCGCACGTCGTTCGAGGCCACGGCGTAGGCGAAGTTGTTGCTCAGCTGCAGGATCTTCTCGACCTTGACGCCGTGGCCCACCTCGACCTCGTACTGCGTGACCGTCGGTCCGCGGGAGAAGCCGGTCACCTTGGCATCGACCTTGAACTGCGACAGCACGCTGGTGATCTGCTCGATCACCTTGTCGGTCGCCTCTGAGCGCATGACGGGCGGCGGGCCTTCGACCAGGAGTCCGGGAGACGGGAGGATGTATGGCGTGACGGGGGCCTGCGGGCCGCGGTCGCCCGGACCATCGGTGCCGAACCCGTCGAGACCGGGTAGTTCCGGCACCTCTCCTGTCTCGGAGGAGTCATCGAGCAGGGCCGTGGTCTGCTGCTCGGCGAGCGAGTCGGCGACCGACCTGACCTCGGACAGCACCTCGGTGGCCGCGTCGTAAGGATTCTCGACGACCACTGCCTGGTCGTACGCAGGCGTGGGATCGGAGGTGGTCAGGAGCGCGGTGATGTCGTCGGAATCGAGTGTGCCCTCATCCGGGTCCTCTTCGCGGCCGGTCTTGTTCCGGCGCCACCACGGCAGTACGTCGGGGTCATCGGTCTTGTCCGCGTCGTCGATCGCTGCGGCGTCCTTCGTCGGCTTCTCCGGTCGCTCCGCGTCGAACATCCAGGCGTAGAGATCCCCGAGGCGCGAACCGATGCGATTCGGCGGTGTCTTGGTGAGGATCAGGATGCTGAGTGCCACGAGCAGCGACAGCACGATGTACGCCGGGATGTCGGTGAGGTACGTCAGCGGCTGCCCCACCAGCCAGCCCAGCAGACCGCCCGACTCGCTGAGCGCAGGCATCCCCTGGTTCGGATGCGGGCGAGGCCCTGCGACATGGAAGATCCCCGCGAGGGCGAGGACGAACATGCCGAAGCCGATGCCGATACGACCGTTGTCGTGGACAGAGGACGGGTGCCGGAACAGCCATCCGGCGAGCAGGAGGAGCAGCACGGGCATGATGAAGGCCACGCGTCCGACGAAGAGACCCACCGAGTAGGCACTGATGTTCGCTGCGACCTCGTTGCCGATGAAGAACCACTCGTTGACCGCACCGAGCACGGCGAGGAGCACGAGGAAGAACGGGAAGCCGTCGCGACGGTCGTCCTTCTCGAGGGTCTCAGGGCCGAACGCGCGGAAGAGTCCTCCGACCCCGTGCGCCAGCCCGACCCAGGCACGGACGGCGACTGGAGGCTTGTCGGCCTCGTCGATGTACTTCTTGGGAGCGGGTTGGGCCTTGCGAGCGGGCGTGGCCTTGGGAGCCGTCTGCCGCTTGGGGCGCGACGGTGCGCTCGTCGACGCGCGCTCTGTCTTCGTGGTACTCCTGGCCATGCTCTCACGTTACGTCCAACAGGCGACATCGCCGCGTAATGACGCGGCTTTCCACGGATCGGAGAGAGCGTACGCTACCCCGTACCGCGAGCCATCGTGTCGCGCGTCGACCCCTGACCCACCACGGCGAACCCTTCCGCACGATACAGATTGCGCGCGAAGTTGTCCCGCTCCACGCTCAAGCTGATCCTGGCATGGCCTTGGGACCCGGCGAGCTGCACGATGCCGCGCAGCAGGGACCGACCAACACCCCGAGCGCGCCAGAGCGGGTGCACGCCGACGATCAGCTCGGGGACCGCGATGCCGATGAAACCGAATCCCGGCTCGTTCTGCGGAAGCACCCGATACCAGGCGGCACCGACCGCGACGTCATCGTCACCCAGCGCGACGAGGCCGTCGTCTGACATGCGTTTCCACCCCGCGAGGTAGCGGCGATGCTCCGTCGAGGTCAGCACCTCGTGCCGTGGCCGCACTCCTCCGGCTCGCCAGTTCGCCGCCTCGACGAGCATGTCGCCGAGGAACATCGCATCCGTCTGCGACGCCCTGCGAAGCGAGAAGCCCCTGTGCATGACGCGAGCATAGGCCGACGGTGTTACGTCGGCATGACGACTACCCGTGAGTGCGAGAGGACCGCGCCGCCGTCACGCCTCGATGACGAGCGGCACGATCATGGGGCGACGACGAAGCCGCTGATTGACCCAGCGACCGATCGTGCGTCGCACGACCTGCGACAGCGCATGGGTGTCACGGACACCATTGCCGGACGCCTCCTTGAGCGCGGCGACGATCTTGGGCGTGACGTCGTCGAACACGGAGTCGTCCTCGGCGACGCCGCGCGCATGGATCTCCGGGCCCGAGATGATGCGCCCGGTCGTGGCGTCCACCACGACGATGACCGAGATGAAGCCCTCCTCGCCGAGGATCCGGCGGTCCTTGAGGTCGGCGTCCGTGATCTCGCCGACGGTTGAGCCGTCGACGTACACGAACCCGAGATCGAGCTGACCTGCGACCTTCGCGACCCCGCCCTTGAGGTCGATCACGGTGCCGTTCGAGGCGATGATCGTGTTGTCCTCCGGCACGCCGGTGTCCTGCGCCAGCTTGGCGTTCGCGATGAGGTGGCGGTACTCGCCATGGACCGGGAGGACATTCTTCGGCTTCAGGATGTTGTAGCAGTAGATGAGCTCACCCGCGGCGGCGTGCCCGGAGACGTGCACCTTCGCGTTCGCCTTGTGCACGACGTTGGCGCCCAGCTTGGTCAAGCCGTCGATCACGCGGTACACCGCGTTCTCGTTGCCCGGGATGAGGCTGGAGGCGAGGATGACGGTGTCGCCCTCGCTGATCTCGATCGCGTGATCCATGTTCGCCATCCGGCTGAGCACGGCCATCGGCTCTCCCTGCGAGCCCGTCGACATGTAGACGATCTGCTCGTCGGGCAGATCACGTGCCTTCTTGAAGTCGATCAGGACGCCGTCCGGCACCTTCAGGTAGCCGAGCTGCTCGGCGATCGTCATGTTCCGGACCATGCTGCGGCCGAGGAACGCGACGCGGCGCCCGTTGGCGTGTGCGGCATCGATGACCTGCTGCACACGGTGGACGTGGCTGGAGAAGCTGGCGACGATGACGCGACGCGGCGCCTTCGCGATCACCTGATCGAGCACGGGGCCGATGGAGCGTTCCGTCGGGGTGAAGCCGGGAACGTCGGCGTTGGTCGAATCGACGAGGAACAGATCGACGCCCTCTTCCCCGAGGCGGGCGAACGCGCGCAGGTCGGTGATCCGGCCGTCGAGGGGAAGCTGGTCCATCTTGAAGTCGCCGGTCGCGAGGACCATGCCGGCGGGGGTGCGGATGGCGACGGCCAGCGCGTCGGGGATGGAGTGGTTGACCGCGACGAACTCCAGGTCGAACGGACCGACCCGCTCCTCCTGCCCCTCCTTCACGGTGAGGGTGAAGGCCTTGATGCGGTGCTCCTTGAGCTTCGCCTCGACCAGCGCGAGGGTGAGCCCGGAGCCGATCAGAGGGATGTCGCTCTTCAGGCGCAGGAGGTAGGGCACGGCGCCGATGTGATCTTCGTGGCCGTGCGTGAGCACGACACCGACGATGTCTTCGAGGCGATCACGGATGGGCTCGAAGTCCGGGAGGATCAGGTCGACGCCCGGCTGGTGCTCCTCCGGGAAGAGCACACCGCAGTCGACGATCAGGATCTTCCCGTCGTACTCGAACATGGTCATGTTGCGACCGATCTCTCCGAGCCCGCCGATCGGGATGACCCGCAGCGTCCCTTCATCGAGAGCGGTCGGTTCTACCAGGGGAATGGACATGCTGTCTCCTCAGTCGGACACTCCGCGCGTCCGTTCGTTCATGGCGACGCGACTCAGCGCGTCGTGCCGTGCACCTTCGGCAGGGCACCGCCCGCGGCCGCATTGCGGTCGGGACGGAAGTTCGAGAAGTCGGCACCGGGAACGTCCTGGACGAGGTCGAGCTCATCCTCGATGAGCGCCGCCTCCCATTCCTCGGGACCGACCAGGGGAAGTCGGACGCGCGGACTCGAGATGCGACCGAGTCCGTGCAGGATGTACTTGGCCGCGACGGTCCCAGGCACATGCGTCATCACGGCGCGGACGAGCGGCTCGAGCCGCTTGTGCTCCGCCGTGGCCGTGGCGAGGTCTCCCGCGTTCACCGCGTCGATGATCGTGCGGTACGGCGCCGCGGCGACGTTGGCCGTCACGCCGATCAACCCGGTCGCCCCGATCGCGAGGTGCGGCAACACGTTCGCGTCGTCGCCCGAGAAGTACATGAGATCGGTCTGGTTCAGCACCCGACTCACCTCGGAGAAGTCGCCCTTGGCATCCTTCACAGCGAGGATGTTCGGGTGCTTCGCCAGACGCAGGATCGTCTCGTACTTGATCGGCACACCGGTCCGGCCCGGGATGTCGTAGAGGATCACCGGGAGGTCGGTGGCGTCGGCCACCAGACGGAAGTGTGTGAGGATGCCCGCCTGCGTGGGCTTGTTGTAGTACGGCGTGACGATCATGATGCCGTCGGCGCCTGCCTTCTCGCTGGCCTTGTAGAGCTCGATCGCGTGCGCGGTCTCGTTCGACCCGCCACCCGTGATGATCTTCGCCCGACCTGCGGAGACGGACTTGCCGACCTCGACGAGCTTGAGCTTCTCGGGGTCCGTCAGAGTCGAGGTCTCGCCGGTCGTTCCCGTCACGACGATGCCGTCCGCTCCCGCGGTGATCACGTCATCGATGTGCTTCTCGACGGCGGGCCAGTCGACTTCGCCGTCGGCCGTCATCGGAGTGACAAGCGCGACGAGAACCTGTCCGAAGGGGTTGCCCGAGTGCGTCATAGACCCAGCGTATCGGTTCGACCACAGGTCATGCGGACGCGAAGACGCGGATGACGTCCCCGCGGGCGACGTCGTTCTTCCCTGCCAGGAGCACCCCGACCATGTCACCGGCCCTCGCCTCGTTCGCGCGCTTACGGAACATCTCGATTCCGGTGATCTCGGTCGTCGACAGCGCGGCACCGTCACGGATGACCGAGACGGCGTCTCCGACGCGGACGACACCGCGGCTCACTTTGCCCGTGGCCACGAGACCGCGGCCGGTGATCCTGAACACGTCCTCGACGGCGACCTCTCCGGCTCCGGCCTCACTGCCGACAGTCAGGGGCGCGGCCGTATCGGCGGAGATCCCCGCGGTGAGGTCCGCGAGGCGAGCGGCCTCCGCAGCGTTGTACGCCTGAAGCACCTCATCGGCACCCTGAGGATCGCGCTTTCTCCTGAACAAACCCATGCACCGATCGTACGGACCGGGGGCGCTCCGCCGTACGCTCGTGGGATGGGCTGGCTCACACGAAGCACCGACACGAAGTACGAGAACGCATGGATCCGCGTGCGAGAGGACCGGATCACGGGGCCCTCAGGCGACGAGGGCATCTACGGTGTCGTCTCCATGCAGCATCCGGCCGTCTTCGTCGTCGCGATGGACGAGGACGAGCGCGTGTGCCTCGTCACGATCGACAGATACACCGTCGGCACGAGCGTCGAGATTCCGGCCGGTGGCAGCGACGGGGAGGACCCACTCGTCGCGGCTCAGCGCGAACTCCGCGAGGAGACGGGGTACGAGGCGGCCGACTGGACCCCTCTCGGCGGCATGCTGGCTCTGAACGGCATCGCCGAGGCCCCGGAGCACGTCTTCCTCGCCCGCGACCTCCATCCGATGCCGGGCGAAGACGCATCACGCGGCGTCTCCGCCGAGACGCAGGCGGAAGAAGGCATCCGCGCCGTCTCCTGGGTACCGTTCGAGGACGTCCTCACGATGATCGCCGAGGACACGATCACGGACGGCGAGACGATCGCCGCCATCGCGAAAGCCGGGATCCGGCTCGGAAGGTTCCGCTGAACCTCGCGGATCGACCCCGGAAAGGTCTGTGATCAGACCCGGCCGCGACGGGCCACACCGGAGGTGAGTGAACTCGGCAGCACGCGCGCCAGAGCGACGATCGCCTTGTATCGCAGCGACGGCACCGACACCGACTTGCCGAGCGCCGCATCGCGAAGGCCGATCCTGACGACGTCTCGCGCATTCAGCCACATGATGGCGGGAACACCCTCCTGACCCACCGGCAGCCCCATCCGCTCATGGAACGACGTGTGGGTGAAACCCGGGCACAGCGCCGTCACGGAGACTCCGTCCCTCGTGTACTCGGCGTTGGCCCAGCGGCTGAAGCCGATGAGCCATGCCTTGCATGCGGAGTAGGTCGAGCGCGAGATGAATCCCGCGACCGAGGCGACGTTGATGATGCGCCCGCCGCGACCGCGCATGGACTGGAGCGCCGCATGCATGAGGCGCATCGACGCCTCCACATGCAGCCGTAGGTGACGGACCTCGTCGTCGATGTCGTTGTCGGCGAACTGCAGAGGCAATCCGAACCCCGCGTTGTTCACGAGAAGGTCGACAGGGTCCGTGGTGTCGCGCAGCCTTTCCGCGACCTTCTCGACTCCTGCCTCTTCCGCCAGATCGGCGGACACGATCTCGACCGCGACCCCGTACTCGCTCCGCAGTTCCGCCGCCAGCTTCTCGAGGGCGCCCACCGAGCGCGCCACCAGGACGAGGTCGGCCCGCCGCCGCGCCAGCTGACGGGCGAACTCGGCGCCCAGCCCTGCGCTTGCTCCGGTGATCAGCGCGGTGGGCATCAGCGCTCGTATCCCAGGAAGCGGTACCGGACGCCGGTGCGGGAGGTCTGCCACTCCCCCTCGTCGACCAGGCGCCAGCCCTTCTTGTCCGGGGCGTACACGTCGCCGGCGACGTCCAGGTCGAGCTCGGTGACCTCCAGACGGTCCGCGTCGCCGATCACCTGTCGGAAGATCTCCGCACCGCCGATGATCCATGCCCGGTCGAGTCCGCGGACCGCCTCGGCGACCGTCGCCGCGCGACGCGCGCCCTCCTCGGACCAGTCCTGCTGCCGGGTCACCACGATGTTCTCGCGGCCGGCGAGCGGACGGAAGCGCTCAGGGAGAGAGTCCCAGGTCTTGCGCCCCATCACGACCGGAGCGCCGAGGGTGACTTCCTTGAAGTGAGCCAGGTCCTCTGGCACATGCCACGGCATGCCGCCCTCCGCGCCGATCACGCCACCGTGCGCTTCGGCCCAGATCAAGCCCACCCACGTCATACCGCGACCGCCGCCCTGATCGGCGCGTGGTGCTGGTAGTCCTCCACGATGAAATCCTCGTAGCGGTAGTCGAAAATCGACTCGGGCTTCCGCGCGAAACGCAGCGTCGGGTATGCGTAAGGCTCACGGCTCAGCTGCTCGCGCACCTGCTCCACGTGGTTGTCGTACACGTGGCAGTCGCCGCCGGTCCAGACGAAGTCGCCGGGCTCGAGCCCCACCTGCTGAGCGATCATCAGCGTGAGGAGCGCGTAGGAAGCGATGTTGAACGGCACTCCGAGGAACATGTCCGCGCTGCGCTGGTACAGCTGGCAGGAGAGCTTGCCGTCGGCGACGTAGAACTGGAACAGCGCGTGGCACGGCGCGAGCGCCATGTCGGGGATGTCGGCGGGGTTCCATGCCGAGACGATCAGCCGCCGCGAATCGGGCGACCGTCGGATCTGCTCGATCACCTCGGAGAGCTGGTCGATGCTGCCGCCGTCGGGCGTCGGCCAGGAACGCCATTGCACCCCGTAGACAGGACCGAGGTCGCCGGATTCGTCCGCCCACTCATCCCAGATCGTGACGCCGTTCTCCCGAAGCCACCCCACGTTCGAATCGCCCTGCAGGAACCAGAGGAGCTCGTAGGCGATGGACTTGAAGTGCACGCGCTTGGTCGTGATGAGCGGGAACCCCTTCGACAGATCGAAGCGGATCTGTCGACCGAAGACGCTCGTCGTGCCGGTGCCGGTGCGATCGGACTTGTGCGTGCCGCTCTCCAGGACGTCTCGGAGCAGATCTTCATAAGGAGTCGGGACGGCTGCGCTCATGACAGCCACGATACCGCCACCCTCACCCTGTCGGGCGGATGAGCGCGCCCCGGGACGTCGCCGTCATCGTCGGAAACATCGGCCCCGAGCGCCCTGGAGCGGCATATCCTCGACCCATGTCTCCCGCCCTGGCCCTCGGCTTCGCTGCTGCACTGCTCGTGCTCGCGACGCTCATCGGTGTCGCGCTGCGACGCCGTGACGGTCGGCGACGCGACGGCGGCACGCTTCACTTCGTCCCCACGGATGCGGACTCCGCCGAACTCGGGTCCCGGGCGACCCTGGTGCAGTTCAGCACTGAGATGTGCGCGCGGTGTCCGCAGGTGCGCAGGCTGCTCGGCGCATACGCCGCCGAACACGAGGGTCTCCGCCATGTGGAGGTGGATCTGACTCACCGTCCCGACCTCTCGACCCGCTACAAGGTGCTCCAGACACCGACCACCTTCGTCGTGGACGGGTCGGGTGCCGTGCGCGCGCGATTCCACGGTGTCCCTCACCGGCATGCCCTCACCGACGCCCTCGCAACCCTCTGAGCCGAAGAAACGGAGCATCCATGAGCAATCCCGCCGGCATCGACCCCAGAGGCCCCCGATTCGCCGCAGCGATCACCGCGGTGCTGCTGCTGGTGGCGACGTTCCTCGCACTGACGGGGATATCCACAGCGCAGGCGGGTGCCGCGACGTTCGGCTGGTTCGCGTACCAGCCGCTCGCCGATGCCTCCTTCACGCCGACGGGGTGGGCGATCTCCTCCGCCTCCTTCGCGCAGCGCGCTCTCGATCCCGGTTTCCTCCTCACCGCCGTCGCCGCCGCGCTGTTCCTGTGGGGTGTGGTGTCGCCGCGGACCGCTCCCTGGGGCGCGCTGTTCCGCACAGCGGTGCGACCGCGTCTCGCTCCGCCCGCCGAGCTCGAAGACCCCCGCCCTCCGAGGTTCTCGCAGGGTGTCGGACTCTTCGTGGTGGGTATCGGTCTCGTGCTGCACCTCCTCGGCGTTCCGTGGGCTCTGCCGATCGCGACCGCTGCCGCCTTCGTAGCGGCCTTCCTCAACGCGGCATTCGCCTTCTGCCTGGGCTGCCAGCTCTACCTCGTGCTGCAGCGAGCGGGGCTCATCGGCAGGCCTGCCGCCGCCTGAGGCTGTTCCCCGCCCCTCCGCCGCTCGGTAGGCTGGCGACCAGCCGACGCTGCGCCCGCAGTGCGAGAACCGGAGGAATCATGCCTGTCACCAGCGAAGCCGCCAGCACCTGGACCGGATCGCTCATGGAGGGGTCGGGTACGGTCGCGTTCTCGTCGTCCCATCTCGGCACCTTCCCGATCAACTGGAAGGCGCGCAGCGAGGGCAGCGACACGACCACGACGCCCGAGGAGCTCATCGCGGCCGCGCATGCATCGTGCTTCAGCATGGCGCTCTCCCACGCGCTCGCCGAGAACGGCACTCCGCCGGAGCGCGTCAACACCACGGCGTCGGTCACGTTCAAGCCGGGCGTCGGCATCACCGGCAGCCACCTCAACGTCAATGCGACGGTCCCGAATCTCACGCCCGAGGCGTTCCAGGAGATCGCGAACGGAGCCAAGACGGGCTGCCCGGTGTCTCAGGCGCTCTCGGGGATCGATATCACCTTGGAGGCGACACTCGCCTGATCGCGGCGCGGAATCCGCTCAGGACACCAGGGTCAGCGGCGCGAGAGCCGGATCGCCTCGCGAATGCTGGCCCTGGCGTCTTTCCGGCGGCCCGCCGCGTCCTGGACCACACCCAGCCGATAGCGCGCCCGCCAATCGTCACCCGCCGCATCCGCTTCTGCGGCGTACCGGGCGATCAGCGGATCGGCATCCGCGCGGGCGATCCGCCCACTGGGCGTCAGTTCCGTCTCGACCGGAGGCATCCCGCCCTCCGCATCGAGGAGGCGTCCCAGACGATCGGCGCCGAAGCCGAACATCATCTCCCGGACCAGCGCCCATGCTCCGATCGGTGCCAGCACGAGCAGGGTGACCCCCATGCCGATGGACACGCCGGTGCCGACCGAGATGAACATCACCGCGAGCCAGATCGCGACGGCGAGATAGAGGAGCAGCGCCGCGGCCATCAATGCGACGCCGATACGCGACATCACGATCGGATGCCGATGTCGATCATGTGCTCAAGACCCACGAACACGCCGTCGGCTTTCAGGGCGAAGGGCACGGCGAGCCGAATCCCCGGGGCATAGGCGAGAGCCGAGTCCACTGTGTCGTGTGTGAAGGTGAGCGACTCCCCCGGGCCGGAGAGGATGACTTCCTGCTTGGCGACGACCCCGGGGCGCCGCAGAGAGTGGACGGGCACACTGCCGACCTGCTGCCCCCTGGCACGCTGGTCCGCATGCGGTGCGCTGACGGGCCCCTGCTCCGCGCGCGCGGTCGCGATCAGTTCCGCGGTCCGCACGGCCGTTCCGCTCGGCGAGTCGATCTTGGTCTCGCGGTGCGCTTCGATGATCTCTGCCGAGCCGAAGAAGGGCGCAGCGGCCGCCGCCAGCGCTGACCCGAGGACCGAGCCGAGAGAGAAGTTCGGGATGAAGACGGCACCGGTGCCGGCCGCCTCGACGAGAGGACGTACGAGCGCGATCCGCTCCGCCGACCAGCCCGAGGTCGCGACCAGCACGTTGATGCCACGTTCGACGGCTGCGCGCACCACCTCGATGCTCACCTGCGGCGTCGATGCATCGACGACCAGGTCAGCACCGTCGATCTCCGCGAGATCGCTGGAAGAGGTCAGCACACGGCTCACCTCGAACCCGTCGAGCTCTTCGATCACCGCACCGATGATCGTGCCGAGCTTCCCGGTTCCGCCGACGAGTGCTACCTGCGTGGTCATGCATCCAGTCTATTTCGCGGCCGACAGCGCACGGTCAGGGGCGCGCGGGCAGACACCTCGGATTCCGCGACACCGCGGAGGCGCGTCGGAGCGGGGCGCTCAGACCAGCAGCGCATCGGGGATCCCGGTGCGCAGTTCCACCGGAAGGTGGCCGGTGTCGTTGTGCGTGAGCAGCGTCCACGGCCGCCCCTGCTTCTGAGCGATCACCGTCAGCCCGCAATGGGACTGGTTCAGGGTCATCCACCGCCACTCCGGTGCGGCGAGCACCTCCCGCACGAACCAGGAGATCACGAAGTTGTGGGTGATGAGCACCTCGTGCACGTCTCCGGTCTTGCGCACCAGGAACTCATTGACGGCATCGGACATCTGCGCCCGCCCAGCCTCGATCTCGGCCTCGGTGACGGAACCGAAGAACGGCTCGAACACGGAAGGAGTCTCCTCCGTCATCCCGGTCGGGACGCAGTCGAACAGCAGCGCGGTGGGCTCGGGATCCACCGACGGCAGACGAGCCGCGATCGCCCGCGCCGTCTCGTTCGCGCGCAACAGCGGGGAATGCCAGACGGCGTCGAGCGGGAGCCCGGACAGCCGATCCGCGATCAGCTCCGCCTGACGCTGCCCCCTCGGCGAGAGGGGTCCGTCTGCGAGCCCGTACTCGGCATCCTGATGTTCACCGTGTCTGACCAGATAAATGTAGTGCGTCACAAATCGCTCGCTTCATCGCCAGCATCCGCCGGACCTCTCTTCCACCCTATGTCACGGGCGGCTGGAAGCTCAGTTACCCGCCCGGGTGAGATCGGACACCTGGCTGCGCGAGAGCGAGACACCCGCTCCCTGCATCAGCTCATCGACGTGATCGCTCGCGAACGCGTTGACGATGGGCGCGGCGATCGTACGCTGAGCGAGCAACCAGGCGATGGAGACCGCCGCGACAGGAGCACTCACTTCCTCGGCGACCTGATCGAGAGCGCGCAGGATCTTGATCCCCCGGCGGTTCAGATGACCACGCAGTTGCTCGCCCCGCACACCGCGCGACGTGAGCGCTTTGCTGCGATGCCGACCCGACAGGAATCCGTGCTCGAGCGCGTGAGACGGCGTGACGGCGAGGTTCTGCGCACCGGCCACGAGGCGAAGATCACCCTCGAACGGCTGACGGCGGACCAGGTTGTAGGGAGTGTCGATCACCTGGATGCGCGGGTAACCGGCCGCGGCCAGGATGCGTGCTTCCACGAGTCGCTCCGGGGCGAAGCCGAATGCACCGACCGAACCGATCTTCCCGGCATCCGTCATCCATTCGACGGTCGCCAAGGTGTCTTCGAGGTTGGTCGTCGCGTCGAGGGTGGCATCGAGATAGAGCACATCGATGCGGTCGACACCGAGCCGGGTCAGCGATCCCTCGACGGCACGCACGAGGTTGACCGAACCGAGGCCGGGGTTGTCGGCGTGGGCGCCGATGCGGACGCTCAGGACACTGCGCTCGCGCTGACCGCGCGACCGCAACCATTGCCCGATGATGTGCTCGCTGCGTCCGCCGGAGAAGCCGTCAGCGGTGTGGATGGCGTTTCCGCCGAACTCCACATAGCGGTCGAGAATGCCGTGACTGGTCTCGAGGTCGACGTTCCAGCCGAACTCCGCCGCGCCGAGCATCAGAGGGAACGTCTCGAAACCCGTTTCGCCCAGGGCGACGCGGATGGACTCCCCTATCCCCGGTCCGACGATCGGGATGGGCGCGGACGGATGCTCGGCAACGCCCTGCTTGGCGCCTTCCTCAGACGCTCCTGCGCCTACGCTGAACAACCGCATTCTCTCTCACCCCCGCGTCGATCGGTGCGTGCCGACCTGCGTACCTGCTGGATCTGCACCCCCCGGTGCGTACTTCGAGAGTAAGCGAATTCCCCGGACGCCCCGACCAATCCGGGGAACGGCGCGGAAACACCGGATAACGATTTGGTCACACCACTGGACGATGAAACCCGGGCCCCCTCTTCGCGAAGAGGCCCGGGTTCCGTTCGAACGTCGCGCTTACTCGGCGGCTGCGTCCTCTGCAGGGGCAGCCTCAGCGGCAGGAGCGTCGTCGAGGACGGGCTCGAGCGAGAGCTTGCCACGGTCGTCGATCTTCGTGATCTTCACGAGGATCTTCTGGCCGACCGAGAGCACGTCGTCGACGTTCTCGACCCGCTTGCCACCGGCGAGCTTGCGCACCTCGGTGACGTGCAGGAGGCCGTCCTTGCCCGGGAGCAGCGAGACGAACGCACCGAAGGTGGCGATCTTCACGACGGTGCCGAGGAACTGCTCCCCGACCTCCGGGTTGGTGGGGTTGGCGATCGCGTTGACCTGGGCACGAGCGGCCTCAGCCGACGGGCCGTCGGTGGCGCCGATGTAGACGGTGCCGTCCTCCTCGATGGAGATCTGCGCGCCGGTCTCATCCTGGATCGCGTTGATCGTCTTGCCCTTCGGGCCGATCAGCTCGCCGATCTTGTCGACCGGGATCTGCACGCTGATGACGCGAGGCGCGGTGGGCGCCATCTCGTCGGGAGCGTCGATCGCAGCGTTCAGGACGTTGAGGATCGTCAGACGAGCCTCACGAGCCTGGGTGAGCGCACCGGCGAGAACCTGCGTCGGGATGCCGTCGAGCTTGGTGTCCAGCTGGATGGCCGTGACGAACTCGCTGGTTCCGGCGACCTTGAAGTCCATGTCGCCGAGTGCGTCCTCCGCACCCAGGATGTCGGTCAGAGCCGCGTAGCGAGTCTCACCGTTGACCTCGTCCGACACGAGACCCATCGCGATACCGGCGACGGGGGCGCGCAGCGGCACACCCGCGTTCAGCAGCGACAGGGTCGACGCGCAGACGGAGCCCATCGAGGTGGAACCGTTGGAGCTGAGCGCCTCGGACACCTGACGGATCGCGTACGGGAACTCCTCGCGGCTCGGCAGCACCGGCACGAGGGCGCGCTCGGCCAGGAAGCCGTGCCCGATCTCGCGACGCTTCGGCGAACCGACACGGCCGGTCTCACCGGTCGAGTACGGCGGGAAGTTGTAGTGGTGCATGTAACGCTTGCTCGTCACAGGCGACAGCGAGTCGATCTGCTGCTCCATTTTGAGCATGTTCAGCGTGGTGACACCCAGGATCTGGGTCTCGCCGCGCTGGAAGATCGCAGAGCCGTGCACGCGCGGGATGACCTGCACCTCGGCGTCGAGCGGACGGATGTCCGCCAGCCCACGACCGTCGATACGAGCGCCCTCCGTGAGGATGCGACCGCGGACGATCCGCTTGGTGACCGACTTGTACGCGGCCGAGAACTCGAGCGGGGCTGCGGCCGGGAGCGAACCCGCCTCGGTGGCCTCGATGAGCTCCGCCTTCACGCGGTCCTTGATCGCGTCGTCGGCGGTCTGACGCTCGACCTTGTCGGCGATCTGGTAGACGTCGCTGAGCTCGGCGAACGCACGCTCGGACACGAAGCTGTAGACCTCGTCGCTGTACGCCGGGAAGACCGGGTACACGCCCGGCTCCTTCGACGCCGTGGCGGCGAGCTCGGCCTGAGCCTTCACGAGCTGAGCGATGAACGGCTTCGCGGCCTCGAGACCCTGAGCGACGATCTCTTCGTTCGGCTTGGTGGCGCCGGCCTTGATCAGGTTCCAGCTGTGCTCGGTGGCCTCAGCCTCGACCATCATGATCGCGACGTCTTCGGTGCCATCGGCCTTGGTGACGACACGACCGGCGACGATCAGGTCGAACACGGCCTCCGCGACCTGCTCGGCGGTCGGGAACGCGACCCACTGGTCGGCGTGCTCGCCCTGGCCGGGGATGAACGCGAGGCGCACACCGGCGACGGGACCCGAGAACGGGAGACCCGAGATCTGGGTCGACGCGGATGCGGCGTTGATGGCGAGAGCGTCGTAGAACTCGCCGGGAGCGATCGACATCACGGTGATGACGACCTGGACCTCGTTACGCAGGCCGTCGACGAACGACGGACGCAGCGGACGGTCGATCAGACGGCAGACGAGGATCGCCTCGGTGGAGGGACGACCCTCACGACGGAAGAACGAGCCGGGGATCTTGCCGGCGGCGTAGGAGCGCTCTTCGACATCGACCGTCAGCGGGAAGAAGTCGAAGCCCTCGCGCGGGTGCTTGCCTGCGCTCGTGGCCGAGAGGAGCATGGTCTCGCCGTCGAGGTACGCGGCGACTGCGCCCTGAGCCTGCTGCGCGAGGCGGCCGGTCTCGAAGCGGATGGTGCGGGTGCCGAAGCGGCCGTTGTCGAGAACGGCCTCGGTGGCGGTGATTTCAGGACCTTCCAAGAGGTCTCTCCTTCTTTGTTTAGACTCGCGAATCCATGTGACGCGCGAGCATGTTCAAAGGAGCGGAACGGAAGGGTTCGGGCGCGCGGGCATTCCCGCGAATCTCGCCTGCGCTGGCCACCAGTAGAAAGCCACCCGACATCTGCCGAGGAACCCACCACAGGGGACCAGCTTCTCCGCCGATCGCTCCATGAGTCGATATGAAATTGTGCGGTTGACAGACATCAACCTCATCCACTCTATCAGCGCGGACCTCGAATCCTGCGAGTCGGCGCGCGACGCGGATCCGCCATCGACCGGCCACGACACGTTCACCCCGTGGATGCCGAAGCGAGGGGGGCATCCGCTGTGGTGGGTTCATGCGCCTCTCCGTCATCGGCTGCGGATATCTCGGAGCCGTTCATGCCGCCGCCATGGCCTCCCTGGGACACGACGTCGTGGGCATCGACGTCGACCGGGACAAGGTCGCCGCGCTCGCGTCGGGCGCTGCGCCGTTCTTCGAACCACGACTCGCCGAGCTCATCGCGCAAGGCCTGTCGACCGGAAGGCTCCGCTTCAGCGCGCGGATGGCCGATGCCGGGGGCGCAGACGTGCACTTCCTCGCTGTCGGCACCCCACAGACCCCGGGTGCGCACTCCGCAGATCTCCGCTATGTCGACGCGGCTGTCGACGATCTGCTCCCCCACCTGCGCCCAGGAGACGTGGTGGCCGGCAAATCCACTGTTCCCGTCGGCACCGCAGGCGAGCTCGCCGCTCGCATCTCCCCCACGGGTGCGACGCTCGTCTGGAATCCGGAGTTCCTCCGCGAGGGCTGGGCCGTGCACGACACTTTGACACCGGACCGTCTCGTCGTGGGTGCCGAGTCGGATGCCGCCGGCGAGCGCGCGGTCTGGATCCTCCGTGACGTGTACGGTGCCGCCGTCGAAAGCGGGGTGCCGTTCCTGGTGACGGATCTCGCGACCGCGGAACTGGTCAAGGGAGCGGCGAACGCCTTCCTCGCCACGAAGATCTCCTTCATCAACGCGATGGCGGAGATCGCGGAGGCGTCCGGCGCAGATGTCACTCTGCTCGCCGATGCGCTCGGCCATGACACACGGATCGGGCGGCGCTATCTCGGCGCGGGCATCGGATTCGGCGGCGGTTGTCTGCCCAAGGACATCAGGGCGTTCGCCGCGCGGGCGGAAGAGCTGGGCCGCGGCGAGGCGGTCGGCTTCCTGCGTGAAGTCGACACGATCAATCTCCGGCGTCGCGATCGAGCCGTGCAGCTCGTCGTGGATGCACTGGGCGGTCTGGTGTTCGGTCGCAGGATCGCCGTGCTGGGAGCGGCGTTCAAGCCCTTCAGCGACGACATCCGGGACTCACCGGCCCTCGACGTGGCCGTGCGTCTTCGCGGTCTGGGCGCTGATGTCATGGTCACCGACCCCGCTGCCGTCGACAACGCGGCCAAGGCGCATCCGCAGCTGGGCTACGCCCGTGACCGCGACGAGGCGCTGCGGGAGGCCGATGCCGTCGTGGTCGTCACCGAGTGGGATGAGTATCGACGGGACCTCTCGCCGGAGCACGCCGGGGCACTCGTACGGGGCCGGGTCATCGTGGACGGCCGCAACTGCCTCGACTCGACCGCGTGGCGCGCCGCCGGCTGGCAGTACCACGGCATGGGTCGGCGCTGAGCGAGCGGGGTCTCAGGGCACGACCGCAGCGAACGCCGCAGACGGCCGACCGAGGTACACGTAGCCATCGTGCTTCGCGATCCTCCCGTCACCCGCCGCGCGACCGTTGAGGCGGCGCCAGACCCACGGAAGCGCATGCCGTCGCCACCACACACCGGCACCGATGGTCTCATGGTCGTGCATCGCTGCGTCGAGCACCCCGAGCGCATCGGCATCGGGGACACCGAGCACTTCGGCGCCACGGTAGGCGAGGAAACGGTGGCCCCGGCTGCTCAGGTGGACCAGATCCTCGCCCCAGTTCGCGCGCTCGGCCAGCGAGGGGTACAGATCCGTATCGATCAGGATCGCGCCGGTGCGGGCGGCGATCCCGCTCAACGCGGTGGCGAAGGCGGAGAACCTCCGCGTATAGATCGACGCAGCGCGACGGTCGGGGAGAAAGGGCGTGACGAGGAGCACGTCCGCCCCGATTCCCCGCAGCCGGCGCACGGCGTCCTCGAGCTCCGCGGCGAGCGCGGTGACATCGACGCGGGGCTTCACGAGGTCGTTCGCACCGATCAGGATCGACACGAGGTCGGGCCGAAGCTCGAGTGCCCTGGCCAGCTGCAGTCCGGCGACGTCCCGGACGCGCTTGGACCTGATGGCCAGGTTCGCGTAGTGCAGACCTCCTCCGGCGGCGAGCAGGAGCGCGAGACGGTCGGCCCATCCTCTCAGCGCACCATCGGGGGCCGGATCGCAGAGCCCTTCCGTGAGAGAGTCACCGAGCGCGACGTACCGCCGCCACCGACGGGAGACGATCGTCGCGGGCGGCTCGGGCCGCACGAGGCGACGAGCGCGAGCCCGGGAGTCCACCGCATGCAGCGTCCTCGCCTCGTCGAAGTGGTCGAGGAGCTGGTCGCATACCTTCTCCCAGCTGCGCTCCTGCACGGCTTCGCGCCCGGCCTCGCCGAAAGCCCGCCTCTTGCGCGCATCGCCGGCGAGGTCGGACACCCGACCCCGCAGGTCGTCGAGGTCCCCCGGCCGGTAGAGCCATCCGTCGATGCCCATGCGCACGAGACCCAGCGGACCGCCGCGACCCGTCGCGATCACGGGGACACCGCTCGCATGGGCTTCCTGCAGGGTCTGACCGAATGTCTCGCTCTCGCCGGGGTGGACGAACAGGTCGAAAGATGCCATCGCCGCGGCGAGCGCGTCCCCGTCGAGGTGGCCGAGGAAGAGGGCATCGGGAAGCAGTCCCTCCACCTTCGCTCTGCTGGGCCCGTCCCCCACGATCACCAGGCGTGTGCCGGGGATACCGCGGAGTGCGACGAGGTCTTCGACCTGCTTCTCCGGCGCGAGACGTCCGACGTAGCCGATGACGACGTCGGCGCCCCAGCCGGCTCGGAGCGCGCCGTCGCGTCGCGACGGCTGGAACCGCTCGGCGTCGACGCCCCTCCCCCAGCGACGCACGCGGTCGATACCCAGCGCGGTGAGCTGCCTGGCCGAGTCGGCGGAGGGCGCGAGGGTGATGGTGGCGCGTCGATGCAGGCGGGCGATGTGAGCCTGGGCGATGCCCGTGGTCGCCGCGACCCGATAGCGCTCGGTGTATGCGGCGACGTCGGTCTGATAGGCGGCGACGGCCGGCAGCTCCAGGCGCTCGGCGGCCAGCACCCCACGCCACCCCAATGCGAAAGGGGAAGCGAGGTGCACGACATCGGGCTGGAAGCGAGCGAGCGAGGTGGCGATGCGGTGAGCGCTCGACGTTCCCACCCTCACGTGCCGGTACCCCGGAAGAGCGAGACTCGGTATCGGTTCGACGGGGGCACCGCTGATCTCGGACGGTGCGCCGACGGCCGCGGGCGCGACGACATGAGCTTCATGCCCTCGCCGTTCGAGGTGTCGCAGGATCTGCAGCACCGAGCCGGTGACACCGTTCATGTGCGGAAGGAAGGACTCGGTGACGATCGCTACTCTCACAGGCCCAGGATGACGGTCCGCACGAGCGGGGACGCCCGCAGACGCCCTTCTGCACCGGATGTTCACCGGATGCTGGAGAACGGGTCACCGGCTATCCGTTCTTTGGTTCCCGTTCACCCTCTGGGGGCAGAGTGGGCGACGTGCCGACGGATCTGCTGACCGCCTCACTCGCTGGCCCTTGGAGCCTGGTCCTGATGAGCGTGCTCGTGGTGGGGGACGCCTTCTTCGTCGTGGTGCCTGGTGAGGTCGCGGTGACCGCCCTCGGTGCGATCGCGGTCACGACGGGCTCCCCGCCCCTGTGGGCTGTGGTCGTGTGTGCCGCCGTCGCCGCGGCTCTGGGTGACGCCTGCTGCTACCTCATCGGGTGGTCGGTGGGCACCGAGCGCTGGCGGTGGATGCGGGCACCACGAGTGCTCCAGGCTCTGGATTGGGCTCGCCGCCGCTTGGACGGCGGGATGGCCACGGTGCTGTTCACCGCGAGGTTCGTGCCGTTCGCGCGGCTTGCGATCAATCTGGTCGCCGGGGCATCGCGTGTCCACCCGCCGCGCTACCTCGCGCTCGTCAGTCTCGCTGCGACCGGGTGGGCGCTGTACCAGGCCGCGGTGGGCGCAACTGTCGCGACGCTCGTCCCCGGAGGTCCGCTCGTGGCCGTGCCCGTCTCCATCGTGCTCGCGATCGGGATCGGGGCGCTGATCGACCTGTGCGTGCGTCGCTCCAGAGGGTGACCCACCCGGGCACGTGCCCTAGGCTCGGGTCATGAGCACCGAAGAAGGCGCCTCCTCTTCTGAGGAGATGAAGCGCAAGTTCAAGGAAGCGCTCGAGAAGAAGAACGCGCACCACCGGCAGGGCGAGGCACACCTCGACGGCGATTCCGCCGTGCACAGTGCGAACGCCCCGCAGACGCGGCGCGAGTTCCGACGCAAGAGCGGTTGACCGCGCGGATGCGGGAGCCGGCTCGGCCGGGCTCCCGCATCCCCCACTTCCGTCTCAGCGGCGGTCGGCGCGGAGCCGGGCCCGCTCCTCCTTCGCCGCCATCTCGGAGACCGCCGCTTCGCGGAGCTCCTGCATGTCAGCGGCCTGGGCGCTGCCCACCGGCTCGTGCGCATCGACGCCGTCGAGCAGAGACTCGTCGAAGGGCAGCTCCCCGCTGAGCACGCGTCGCACGCGGTCGCGGTCGATCTGCTTCGTCCACGTGCCGATCAACAGGGTCGCGACCGCATTGCCGGTGAAGTTCGTGAGTGCTCGCCCCTCCGACATGAACCGATCGATGCCCACGATCACCCCGACACCGTCCACCAGGTCGGGGCGGTATGCCTGGAGGCCGCCGGCGAGGGTGGCGAGGCCCGCGCCGGTGACTCCGGCGGCGCCCTTGCTCGCGATGATCATGAACACGAGCAGACCGATCTGCTCGCCGATCGTCATCGGCTGGCCCATGCCCGTGGCGATGAACAGCGAGGCCATCGTCAGGTAGATGGCCGTGCCGTCGAGGTTGAACGAGTACCCGGTCGGAACGGTGATGCCCACGACCGGCTTGGAGACGCCGACGAACTCCATCTTCGCGATCAGCCGGGGCAGCGCGGATTCCGAGGAAGACGTGCCGACGATGAGCAGGTACTCCCTGGCGAGGTACTTCATGAGCTCGAAGATGTTCACCCGTGTGACGGTCCACAGCAGTACCCCGAGGATGACGACGATGAACAGGATGCAGGTGATGTAGAAGGCGACCATCAGCGTGCCCAGGCTCCAGATCGCGGCGACACCGGTCTTGCCGACCACGGCGGCGATCGCGCCGAAGGCCCCGAGCGGAGCCAGCCACAGGATCATGCCGAGGATGCGGAAGACGAGCTTCTGGAGCTGCTTGACCGCGTCCATGATCGGGGCGCCACGGTCGCCGAGCCCCTGCAGGGCGAAGCCGACGAGGAGCGCGATGAACAGCACCTGCAGCACGCTCTCACCCGTGAACGCCGAGAAGAACGTGGTCGGGATGATGCCGAGGATGAACTCCTGTGTCGTCTTGGCCTCCGCCTCGACCGCATCGTACGTCGACGAGGCCATGTCGAGTCCGGAGCCCGGGTGGATGATGTTCCCCACGACGAGACCGATCGCGAGGGCGAAGGTCGACATGACCATGAAGTACAGCAGCGCGAGTCCGCCGATCTTGCCGACGGTGGCCGCCTTGGCTATCGACCCCACTCCGACCACGATCGTGCAGAAGATGATCGGGGCGATCATCATCTTGATCAGAGCCACGAATCCCTTGCCCAGCGGCTCGAAACCCTGTCCCACCTCGGGCCAGACGAGACCGACGACCGCACCGAGCACGACCGCCAGGAGCACCGACACATACAGCCAGGTGTGCCGGTCCCACGATTGCTTCCCTCGCCGCCAGTTGAACTTCGGCAGTGAGAATCCTGTTGTGAGCGCCATCGCGTCCTCCTCGATCATCGACGTCATCGTCCGGTGGGCGGCTGCTTCGCCGCCGATCAGAGTTCACGGTCCTCGACTTCCCGCATCGGGGCGAGTTGTGGTCGTATTGGTCACGGCACCTGAGCATCGACGATCGGAGGAAGCGATGGCGCGCCCCTCCCGCACCCGCAGCACCGCCTCCCGTGTGTTCGCCGTGCTGCTGGTCGCCGCCGTCGTGATCGGCATCCTCGTCGCGGGCTTCCTGGTGCTGGAGGCGCAACGATCGATCCGCGCCGAGGCGGAACGGGTCACGGCCGCCACTGCCGTCTCGCTCGCTGCCTCCCCGGACGTGATCGACGGTCTGAGCTCGGACGACCGGGAAGCGGCCACACGGGTGCTCGAGCCCTACTCGCTGACCGTGGTCGCCGGTGCGGGGCTCGACTTCATCACGGTGATGACTCCCGACGGCACGCGGATCACCCACCCCGACGCCGACCAGATCGGCGGAACCTACCTGGGCACGATCCCCGCGTCGCCGCGCACGCTCACCGAGGAGTTCACCGGCACCCTGGGACCATCGGTACGGACCATCGTCCCGGTCACCGCGCCGGATGACGACCTGATCGGCTGGGTCGCCGCAGGGGTGACGACCGAGTCCATCAGCGATACGCTGATCCGCCGCCTGCCTCTCACGCTCGGCATCACGATCGCCCTCGTCGCCCTCGGCGCCGGTGGCGCGATCATCGCTCGCCGCGTGACCCGCCGAATCGCCGGCGACCTCCCGCCCGGCCAGCTGCGCGACGCCGTGTCGTCGTACGAATCGATCCGCACCCTGGGGGAAGCGCTGCGGGCGCAGACGCACGAACACGGGAACAGGATGCACGCCGCGGTGGCCCTGCTCGAACTCGGACGCCGTGACGAGGCGATCGAGATCCTCACGGAGACGTCCCGTCAGAGCCAGTCCCTCGTCGACCAGGTGACCGCGCGACGCCACGGCGATCCGGCCGTCGGAGCGCTCCTCCTCGGAAAGGCCTCGCAGGCCAAGGAACGCGGCATCGACTGGCGGGTGCACATCGAGCCGGACACTCCCCGCACTCCTCTGTCGACCGTGGACGCCGTGTCCGTGCTCGGCAACCTCGTGGACAACGCCATGGATGCCGCGGCCGAGTCGGACGACCGGTGGGTGCGGGTCTCGCTGCGCGCGCACGACGGCCATGGAATCGTGCTGGAGGTCTCCGACAGCGGTCCCGGAATAGCGCCAGCCGTGCGCGAGCGGATGTTCGACCAGGGATTCTCCACGAAACCCGCCGATGCGCAAGGGCGCGGCATCGGCCTGGCCCTCGTGCGCTCGGTGGTGAGCGGGGCAGGTGGCTCGGTGACGGTGACGGATGCCCCGACGACCTTCCGAGTCGTCCTCCCCGCCGCGGGCGAACGGCAAGGGCGGCGGCGATGATCCGCACGCTCCTCGTCGACGACGACGCACTCACGCTCGAACTGCACCGCGACTACCTTGCCCGTCTCGACGGCTTCGAGGTGACCGGCGAGTGCACGGGCGCCCGCGCCGCGATGACGGCAGTGCTCGATCGACCCGGCGCATTCGATCTGGTACTGCTCGACATCACGATGCCGGACGGCTCGGGTGTCGACGTGCTCCGTGCGCTCCGAGCACGCTCCGCAGCGCTGGACGTGATCGCGATCACCAGTGTGCGCGACGCCGAGTCGGTGCGGCAGATGGCTGCGCTCGGGGTGTTCCAGTATCTCGTCAAGCCGTTCCCGTTCACTGTGTTCCGCGAGCGGATGGAACAGTACCGCGCATACAGGGAACAGGCGCGCTCCACCGAGGGCGAGGCCACCCAAGCGGAGATCGATGCACTGCTCGGCCGCTCCACGGGAACGATCGCGCTGCCCAAGGGACTCTCGACGACCTCCTTGGACAGGGTCGCCGCGGAATTGCGCGCCGGCGGACCGCTCTCGGCGCGGGAGGCAGCCGAGCGACTCGGCATGTCTCGGGTCGCGGTGCGCCGTTACCTGGAGCATTTGGTCGCCGAGGGTGTGCTGACACGGGGCGCACGCTACGGCACACGGGGACGACCGGAGACCGAGTACGACTGGAGACGCCCCGGACCGCCTCCCGCTTAGGTCAGCGCGGCAGTCGTCCTTCGTGGAGCAGTCCCTCGGGGTCCACGCGCGACCGCACGCTGCGCAGTCGGGCGACATCGTCGGCGGTGCCGCATCGGTCGAGCGACTGATCAGGGCCGAGGAAGGTCGCCACGGTCTGCGGGGCCTCGTTCGGCGCCAGGAGCTCGCGGAACGCCACGAGACTCGCGTCGCCCGGCTCGGTCGGCACACCGGGGATGACCGGGACGAGAGCGTGCAAAAGCCAGCCGACGGACTGCAGCGATGCGAAGCCCGAGCGGCGCGGGGCGTTCAAGGCACCGCCGAGCATGCGGAGGTCGATGCCCATGATCGGCCAGTGCTCCGGGAGCTCCCTGAACTCGAGGAGGGCATCGATCGTCTCGTCGTCGAGGATGCTCAGAGCCATCGAAGCACCCCGGCCAGGGGTCGGCTCCGTGGGCTCGTTCGAGGCGGCGGCCAGTGCAGCGGGCGAAGTCGGACCGGTGATCTCCCTGCGCACCTCCCCTGCTCTACGCACCGTGTCGACCAGTTCGTCCTGCGGCCCATCGGTCGACAGCACCTGGACGGTGAGGAAGCTGCGTCCCCTGATCTGCTCCGGCAGCTCCGGCGCATCCGGCATGCGCATCGAGTTGACGAACACGTTGAGCGTCGCGGCTGCTGATGCGGCGAGGTCGCGGACCGCACGGACGACCGCGGGAGCGTCGACGGCATCGAAGGTGAGGTTGGCGCCCCAGGTGTCCGGTGCCGGCACGAGCTCGATCTCGAGCGCGGTCACGATCCCCACCAGGCCTCCGGCTCCGCGCAATGCCCACATGAGGTCGCTGTCGGTGTCATCGTCGATGCGCTCATGCGTGCCGTCAGGGCGGAGCACCCATGCCGCGCGCAGGTTGTCGGAGCCGAGACCGCCCGTGCGGCTGAACCAGGAGTGCCCGCCGCCCAGTGTGTACCCGGCCACGCTGACGACCGGGCTGGTGCCGGCCGGCGCGACCCAGCCGGTTCCCTCCAGCGCCTCGACGACCGCGCCCCAGCGCACGCCGGCGCCGACCGTCGCGACCCCGCTCTCGAGGTCGAGGGACAGCTCGTCGAATGCGCTCATGCGCACCAGGACGGCACCACGCAGGTCGCCGGATGCGCCGTGGCCGCTCGGCTGGATCGCGAGGCTCGTCCCCGCTTCCCGTGCTGCGCGCAGGAGGACACGGAGGTCGTCGACGTCGGCGGGCGTCGCGACCGCATCTGGATGCTGCTCGATCGCGAGGTTCCACGGTCGACGCGCCGCGGCGTACGCGGTGTCTGCGGGAAGGACGAGGGTTCCGGTCAGTCGGTCCTGGAGCGCGACGATGGCGGGGTGCGTTGGCATGACGCCACCGTACGACATCCCTCGGACATCGTCGATGGCGTCATGCGCGACTCACTCGCCCGCCAGACCGCCGAGCATGTGGCCGAACGAGCGCCCTTCACCCAGGTACGTGGCAGGGTCGTAGGGATCGACTGTCTCGGAGGCTCCACGACGTGCGATCGCCTCCGCGAGCTCCTTCGCCCCCTTCTCCACACGCTTGGCGAGCGGAGCGACGTCGTCGCCCGCGCCGCCCCAATCGCTTGATGCCGCGAACACTCCGGTCGATACGGCCTCGGCGTGGAGGTACGCGAACAGCGGGCGGATCGCATAGTCGATCGCCAGCGAGTGCCGGGCGGTGCCCGCGTTCGCCCCGATGAGCACGGGCTTCCCGGTGAGGGCGTCCGGGTCGAGCACGTCGATGAACGACTTGAACAGGCCCGAGTAGCTCGTCGAGAAGATCGGCGTCACAGCGATCAGCGCATCGGCGGAGACCACGGTGTTGATCGCCGTCTCGAGCGCCGGCGGCGCGAAGCCGGTGAGCATGTTGTTCGTGATGTCGTGCGCATAGTCGCGCAGCTCGATCACGTCGACGCTCGCCTCGATGTCGTGTGCGGCGAGGGCTTTCACGGTCTCGGCCGCGAGGCGATCGGCGAGCATCCTGGTGGACGACGGGTTCGACAATCCCGCCGAGACGACGGCGATACGACGCGTGGTCATGTCAGGCCTCCTTCCGGCCGAGTCCGAAGGCAGCACCCGCGGGCGCCGGGGTGTCCTGGTAGGGCGAGTCCCCGGTGAGGTTGTCTCCGCGGTTCGCACCAGGGCGCGCCTGACGGGTCGGCCCGTCACCGAACTCGGCCTTGACGCGCGCGGCATGGGTCGGCGCGTCCGGCACGGATGCGGGGCGGTCCTTCGCCAGCTCCTTGCGCAGCACGGGGACGACCTCGGAACCGAGGATGTCGAGCTGCTCGAGGACCGTCTTCAACGGCAGACCAGCGTGGTCGATGAGGAACAGCTGGCGCTGGTAGTCGCCATAGTGCTCGCGCATGCCGGCGTAGCGGTCGATCACCTGCTGCGGCGAGCCCACCGTCAGCGGGGTCATCTCCGTGAAGTCCTCCATGCTCGGACCGTGACCGTACACGGGCGCGTTGTCGAAGTACGGGCGGAACTGGTTCACCGCGTCCTGCGACTTCGCGGCCATGAACACCTGGCCGCCGAGTCCCACGATCGCCTGCTCGCGCGTGCCGTGGCCGTAGTGCTCGAAGCGCTGACGGTACAGCTCGATGAGCCGCTGGTAGTGCTCCTTCGGCCAGAAGATGTTGTTCGCGAAGAACCCGTCTCCGTAGTAGGCGGCCTGCTCCGCGATCTCCGGGGTGCGGATGGAGCCGTGCCACACGAACGGGGCGATGCCGTCGAGCGGACGGGGCGTCGAGGTGAAGCCCTGCAACGGGGTGCGGAACTTGCCCTCCCAGTCGACGACGTCCTCACGCCACAGCTTGTGCAGCAGGGCGTAGTTCTCGATCGCGAGCGGCAGACCCTGACGGATGTCCTGCCCGAACCACGGGTACACCGGGCCGGTGTTGCCGCGGCCGAGCATGAGGTCCATGCGGCCGTCGGACACGTGCTGCAGCATCGCGTACTCCTCGGCGATGCGCACAGGGTCGTTCGTGGTGATGAGCGTCGTCGACGTGGAGACGATGAGGCGCTCGGTCTGCGCGGCCAGTGCCGCCAGGAAGGTCGTGGGGCTGGAGGACCAGAACGGCGGGTTGTGGTGCTCGCCGATCGCGAAGACGTCGAGTCCGACCTCTTCGGCGTGCACGGCGATCGCCGTCGTCGCCTTGATGCGCTCCTGCTCGCTGGGGGTGATTCCCGTGGTGGGATCGCGGGTGATGTCGCTGACCGACATGATGCCGAACTGCATCGCCTGCGCGCCTGACTGCTCGCTCATGATTGCTCCGTGTCTCCGAACCGGACGACTCGCATCCCGTTCTATTCATTTGAATGTATCTGTGTCAACGCGCTCACATCAACTTTATTCCCGGCCTGTAGCCTCGAACGATGAGCAGTGCCGGCGCCGACGTCTCAGGGCCCACCACAGGATCGGTCCCCCGCAGGCGGAGGCGTGTGCCGTTCTGGGACAACGCACGATACGTCTGCATCGTGCTCGTCGTGCTCGGTCACGCGATTCAGCGCCTCACGTACGACTCCGACATCGCCTTCGCGTTCTACCTGGCGCTGTACGCGTTCCACATGCCGGCGTTCGCGATCATCTCCGGCTACTTCTCGAAGTCCGGCTCCCCCTCCAAGACGCAGATGGCCAGGGTGATCACGGACATCCTGCTCCCCTACGTCATCTTCGAGACGCTGTGGACACTCACCAAGTGGCTCGTCGAGGGACAGGTCGATCCGAACATCACGAAGCCGAGCTGGACGCTGTGGTTCCTCCTCGCACTCGGGATCTTCCGGCTCGTGCTCCCGTACCTCGCGCTGCTTCGGTGGCCACTGCTGTGGACAGTGGTGATCTCGGTCGGCGTGGGATACCTGCCGAACGTCGACAGCACGTTCTCGCTGTCCCGCACCCTGGGGCTCCTCCCCTTCTTCACTCTGGGCTGGTGGCTGCGCGAGCACGACATCGTGGACAGGTTCCGTCTCCTCGACTTCCGTCCCTGGTGGATCCGCGGCGGCGCCGTCGCGATCTTCGCACTGGCCGGCTGGGCGGCCTGGAACTGGCTTCCGCTGTGGCAGGCGGCCGATCTGCGGCACTGGCTCTTCTACGAGGACTCCTATGCCGATCTGGGCGGGGAGCAGTGGTGGGCCGGCGGGGTGCGGATACTCCTGATGATGCTCGCCGTCGTGCTCAGCGCCGCCTTCTTCGCCCTCATCCCGCGGGGCGCCCACTGGTGGACGACATTCGGCCAGTACACGATGTACGTGTTCCTGCTGCATTCGTTCGTGTTGTACCCCTTCCGCGAGAGCGGGATCCTGCAGAGCCTCGAGCCGACCTGGATCTGGCTCCCCCTCGTCACCGTGTCGTCGGTGCTGATCGCCCTCGCGCTGGCGACGAAGCCGATCAGATGGGTCTTCCGCCCCCTGGTGGAACCCCGGCCAGGGTGGCTGTTCGCCGACCCGGCGCTCGCCTCCAAGGAGGGGCGCCGGAACGACCCGACGGGCTCGCGGCGCCCCCGCCAGCCAGGGCGATAGCCTCGAAGGCGTGAGCCGCGCACAGACCGTCCGAGACCGCATCGTCGAACGCATCGAGGAGACCGGGTTCGGCGCTCACGGGCTGCACGTCCGCATCGCCACCGAGTCCGCTGAACATCGCTGGACCGACGACGTGCGGGAGGACGTCCACTCCATCGCGAAAGGTGTCTGCGTTCTGGCTGCGGGAATGGCAGCCGATGAGGGCGCGGTGTCGCTCGACGTGCCCGTCGGCATCTACCTCCCCGACTTCGAGCTGGGAGATGGCGTCGAGGACGTCACGCTGCGGGATCTGCTCTCGATGACCAGCGGGATCGATCTGCCGTGGTCCGAGACGCTGCTGACGGACTGGCCGGACCTGGCCCGCGAGTTCCTGCGACGCCCGTCGGGCGGACGCTCGTTCCAGTACTCGAACGCGAGCACGTACACCGCCATGGCCGCGCTTGGCGCACGCGTCGGAGATGTGGGCGAATACCTCGACGCCCGACTGTTCCGCCCGCTCGGCATCGATGACGTGGAATGGGAGCGCAGCCCTCAGGGTCGCATCGCTGCGGGAGGGGGCCTGCCCCTGCGCACCGATGAGCTGGCGCGCCTCGGCCTGCTCATCAGGGAGCGCGGCGCGTGGGAGGGCCGACAACTGATCTCTTCCGGATGGATCGACGCGATGCACACGGAGTGGCGGGTCGCCGGCGAGAACGCGGGCTACGATCGCTACGCCCTCGCAGGATGGGGCGGCCCCGGGCCGGCGTGGAGACTTCACGGCGCCTACGGCCAACTGCTCATCTTCCTCGACGATGCCGTGGTGACGATCACGGCCGACGATCACTTCGGCGCCGATGCCATCGCCGCGTACGCGGTGGAGACGCTCACGAGCACACGCGAGCCGTGACCGCTCAGGAGAACAGCGCGGCTCCCACGTAGGAACCGGGGCTCGCGCCTGCCGGCACCGCCCAGATACCCGAACCGACATGGCGGATGTACTCGTTCATGAGGTCGGTCGACAACCGCCGCTGCAACGCGATGAACTGCGCGGGGTCGCGCTGATACGAGAGGAAGAACAGCCCGGCGTCGAGACGACCGAGCTCGTTGTTGCCGTCGACGTAGTTGTAGCCGCGGCGGAGGATGCGGATGCCGTCGTTGTGTTCCGGGTGCGCGAGGCTCACGTGACTGTTGGCGTCGATCGCCTTGCCGTGGAAGTCCGGAGCGGTGAACTCATCGCCGCCGGAGAGCGGTGCACCCTCACCCTTGTCGCGGCCGATGATCGTGTCCTGCTCGGAGAGCCGCACCCGGTCCCACGTCTCGATGAGCATCGCGATCTTCCGGGCCACGAGATAGGAACCACCGGCCAGCCACGCCGGCTCGTCCTTCGCGGCGACCCAGACGTGATCCCTCAGCGCCTCGGTGTCGTCGGCGAGGATGTTCGCGGTGCCGTCCTTGAATCCGAAGAGGTTGCGCGGGGTCGCCTGCATCGCCGTGGTGCGCGACGTCTTACCGAAGCCGAGCTGCGACCAGCGCAGGCGCGCGCGGCCGAACGCGATGCGACTGAGATTGCGGATGGCGTGCACCGCCACCTGGGGGTCGTCGGCACAGGCCTGGACACAGAGGTCACCGTGAGAGGTCTGAGGATCGAGGTCGTCGCCGAGGAAGGCGGGCAGACGCTCCAGCCCCGCCGGCCGTTGCGCGGCAATGCCGTACCGGTCACCGTCCTCGTTCTCGAAGAGACCGGGTCCGAAGCCGAACGTGATCGTGAGTCCTGCAGCGGGCAGCCCCAGCGCCTCTCCCGTGTCGTCCGGAGGCGCCTCGGCCGGTCCGCCGACCGCGCCGGTCGCGCTGACCTCGAGTCCTTGCGCCATGCGCGACGCCGCATACGACCAGTCCTGCAGCAGGGAGATCAGGTCATCGCGGTCGGTGCGCGGCATCATGTCGAAGCTGGCGAAGTGCAGATGGTCCTGCACCGGAGTGGTGATGCCCGCCTGATGCTCTCCGAAGAAGTCGTAGGCCGAATGCGCGTCATCGGCAGCCCTGGCGCGCCCCAGTGCGACTCCCCCGGTGAGGCCGGCGCCGGTCCCGACAGCGAGCCCCGCGACACTGCCACCGATGGCCAGCCCGAGAAGGCCGCGCCTGCTCAGTCCGGTCGGGGTGGATGCCCCGCCCGACGCCGATTCACCGTGCGCGGCATCCGCTTCTGACTCGTTCACGTCCGTGATCGTATCCGGTGGGCCGACTCGACGCTGATCAGTCGAGGACCGTGCTGGTGAGCTGCGACAGCGGCTCGGCCAGGGCGTTGATCAGATCGGTGAACTCGCGCTTGTCGGCCTCGGTCAACTCCGAGTAACCCACGAATCCGGCTGCGAGCGAACCGTGGGTCGCGAGCGAGTCCTCGAGCGCGGTGTAGCCGGACTCGATCTCGGTGACCAGTTCCTTGCCTTGATCGCCCTGTGCGGCGGCGAACTCCTGCACGAGCGAGAACGCCATCTTGGAGCCCTCCACGTTTGCCGCGAAGTCGTAGAGATCCGTGCCGGACCACCAGTCCTCCTCGCCGGAGATCTTGCCGGTCGCGACCTCATCGAGCAACGCGATCGCTCCGTTGGAGATGCCGCCGATGCCCTGGTCGTCGAGCGCGGTGGTGAAGTCGTCGGAGTGCACGTAGTCGTACAGCTCCTGCACGTCGGCGAGCAGCAGGTCGCCGTAATCGGCACGCTCTTCCGGTGTCGACGGCGCCCAGTCCTGCCACGCAGGGGTCTCACCGTCCGCGTTCAGCGCGTCCTGCGCAGGCACCCACAGATCCTTCTCGATGCGGTGGAAGCCCGTCCAGTCCAGCCCCTCGGCCACGGCGTCGACCTCGCGGTAGTCGATGCGCGGGTCGAGGTCGCCCAGCGCCTCGGCTACCGGCTCGATGCGCTCGTAGAAGGCGCGAGTCTGCGGGAACAGGGTGCGGGCGGTCTCGTCGTCGCCGGACTCGTAGGCGGCGACGAAGTCCTCGACGGCGGGGACGAGCTGACCGACCTGATCCTTGACGAAGGCACCGTAGAGATCGACGGCCTTCTGCTTCTGCTCGGCATCGGGCCCGTCGACCGCGACACGGTCCCCGGTGACGGTGAACGCCGTCTTCCCGACGCCGTCGCCGACCATGCCCGGCTTGCAGAGGGTGAAATAGTCGCCCGGCTGGGCGACCACGGTCAACGTGCGCGATGCTGCCGGTGCGATGTTCTCGACCTCACCCACGATGCGGAGCCCGTCCTCGGCGAGAAGGTAGAACTCCGTCACCTGACCGGTGTCGTTCTTGACGTCGAAGGTGAGAGTCCCGCTCTCGGCTGTCGACGCCGACACGGCGCAGTCGCTGTCGGTCGACGAGACGTCGAACGCCGCCGTGGCCTGTGCATCGCTCTTCGCGACGCAGCCGCTGAGGACGAGCGCCGCGGCGCCGGTGGCGGCCAGCACCCCCAAGATCCGGTGCGAGGTGGTCATGCTGCTCCTTGAGGTGAGAGGGAGGGAGATGTCGATGAGGGCTCCGTCGGGCTCTGCGGCTTCGCCGCGCGGCTCGAGCGGAGGCCGCGGATGTACAGCCATCCGACGACGGAGATGTAGAGGACCCAGGCGACGACCTGCAACCAGGTCATCGCCGGCATGAATCCGATGGTCGCCTGCAGGATCGAGGCGAGCGGGCCGCCCGGGGCGATCGTCGCCGACACGTCGAATGCCCAGCCGAAGGGGAAGGCCGCCCATCCGACGGCCACGCCCCCGGTCACCGCATCGATCGGGGCCAGAGCGGTGAACGGGCCAGGGAGCGCTCCGGCCTCTTGGAGGTCCATGAGCGCGTAAGCGAGGACACCGGCGGCCACGATCACCAGGAAGCCCCCCGTCCAGGCGAAGAAGCGGCGGAGATCGAGTCGCAGCGCGCCGCGAGAGATCAGCCAGCCGATGATCACGGCAGCGATCAGTCCGAGCAGCGCGCCCAGCAGCGCCGAGGGGGCGTCTCCGAAGGACTGGACCATCGACCACAGCAACAGCGTGGTCTCGATACCCTCGCGCGCGACCGACACGAAGCCGATGGCGATCAGGGCCCAGAGCCCACCGGCGGTGAGGGCGCGATCGATACCGCCCTCCAGCGTGGCCTTCATGCTGCGACCAGCGCGCTGCATCCAGAAGATCATCCAGGTCACCATGGCCACGGCGAGCAGCGAGAGACCTCCGCCGATCAGCTCCTGCGCCTGGAACGTCAGTTCGTAGGCACCGAATGTGAGCACAGCTCCGATGCCGAGCGCCAGGACGATAGCGAGACCGACTCCTGCCCACATCTTCGGGAGGGCATCCTTCCGGCCGAGACGACGGAGGTAGGCGACGAGGATACCGACGACGAGCGCGGCTTCGAGACCCTCGCGGAGCCCGATGAGAAAAGTGGCGAGCACGGAAAACACTCTCTGCGGTGACTGAGGTAAGGCGGCCCTTACCGAAGGATGACTCTAGCACCGCGATCGACGTGCTCCGAACCCCGACGGCGGGAAGTAATGGATTGCAACACAGGGCACCCTCCCCGTCCAGGCGACGTAGCCTCGGTCCATGGCTGAACTCTCGCTCCCCGTCCTCGACCTCTCCCAGCTCGACGAAGGCCCCGACGCCGCCGCACGATTCCGTGAAGAGCTGCGGGCCGCGACGCACGACGTCGGCTTCTTCTACCTCACCGGCACCGGGATCTCCTCCGAGCTCGAGGCCCGGCTCCATCAGGCGGCGCTCGACTTCTTCGCCCTGCCCGAAGAGGACAAGCTCGCGATCGAGAACGTGAACAGCCCGCATTTCCGCGGGTACACCCGAGTGGGCGGCGAGCGGACGCAGGGGAAGGTCGACTGGCGCGAGCAGATCGACATCGGCCCCGAGCGCGAACCCGTCGACGGCGGCCCCGCCTTCAACCGGCTCACCGGCCCCAACCTCTGGCCCGCAGCCCAGCCGGAGCTGAAGGAGATCGTCACGGAGTGGCACGACACCCTGACCGAGATCGCGCGCAAGCTTCTTCGCGCCTGGGCTGTCACTCTCGGCGCAGACGAGACCTACTTCGACGAGCCGTTCCGCGATCCGTCGACTCTGATCAAGATCGTGCGATACCCGGGCACGGACGAGCCGGAACCGCAGCAGGGCGTCGGAGCGCACAAGGATTCCGGTGTGCTGACGCTGCTGTGGGTCGAGCCCGGCAAGGGCGGACTCCAGGTCGAGCGTGACGGCGAGTGGGTCTCTGCTCCCCCGGTGCCCGGCGCCTTCGTCGTCAACATCGGCGAGCTGCTGGAGTACGCCACCGGCGGATACCTCAAGGCCACGAACCACCGTGTGATCTCACCGCGGACGCCGGAGGAGCGCATCTCGATCCCGTTCTTCTTCAACCCCGCGCTCGATCAGCAGCTGCCACTGCTCGAGCTCCCCGCTGACCTCGCTGCGCAAGCGACCGGAGTCACCGAGGATCCCGGCAATCCGATCCATGCGACCTACGGCGAGAACGCGCTCAAGTCTCGGCTTCGGGCGCACCCCGATGTCGCGGCGATCCATCACCCCGACCTCGTCGGCGCGACCGCCTGAGGGACGTCACAGTTCCACCCCACCGCTGAGGGCGACGATCTCGCGCAGTGCCTGAAGGTGCGCGGCGAAGGCATCACGCCCCGCCTTCGTCGGACGCACCCAGGTGCGCGAGCGCCCCCCGACCGTGCCTTTGCGCGCGACCACATACCCGGCGGCCTGCAGGTGCGCGATCGCCTTGCTCAGGGGCGAGTCGCCGCACTGCAGCATCTCCCGCAGGGCTGAGAAGTCGAGCTCCATCCCGTCGCCCAGTCCGGCCATGAGGGAGAACCGGATCGGCGAGGCGAAGTTGTCGTCCAGCCGCGTGCGCGGGTGCGGGACGGAGGCGGACTCACGCACGTTCGCCGTGCCCCGCGACGAAGGAGACAGCCACGAAGGACGCGGTCACGCCAACTCCGGCGCACATGCCGGCGAGTCCCGCGTTGTCGAGCACTCCGGATCCCAGGACGATGCCCACGGGTATACAGGCGGCGACGAAGAAGACGGTGAGGTGCGGCCAACGCCATGACGCGCCGACAGCGGGGAGACCGAGGTCGGAGGCGGAGGCCGCGATCCACGCCACGAGGCACAGCATCACGAGCAGGGTGATGACACTCCTCAACACGTCGTCCGGCGATCCCGCGAGCACCGTCAGCACGGCGAACGCGATGCCGACGAGCACGGTGCCCCAACGAAGCCGACGCGGCAGCGGCCGGGGAGCCGGACGCGGACGACGCGGGTCACCCGCAGCCCGTATGAGCTGCACGACGCCATGCCCTCCGACTCCGACGAGCACGATGGCTGCCGGGATGAGCACCACCCCGACGGGAAGTCGCGTATCCAGAGCAGCGAACCCGAACACCACGAAGGCACCGATGACGATCATTGCGCCGCCGACCAACAGCGGCCACCGCGAGCGCGTCATCCGCCACTGCATACCCGTGCGCTGCGCCATCCCGGTGGACAGCTGCCCCCAGACCAGGAGAATGAACAGCACGATCTGCGACGCCAGCACGTCGTCCTGCCGGAGGACGAGCGCGAAGGCGACGAAAAACGCCGCCATGACCACGGCGTTGCCGATCTGCAGTCGGGCGAGAGCGCGTCGGTCGACGGCACGGTCACGGCGGTCTACCACCGCCTCCACCGTCTCGAGGTAGCGCCGAGCGGTCTCCGGGTCCGGTGGCACCAGAGCGTCCTGACCTTCGATCGGCTTCTGCTCCATGAGGACCTCCCCCGCTTTCCAGGTGGAAAGCTCTATGACTTTCCTATCGGAAAGTCAGGCGGGTCGCAACCGGCACCGCTACGCACGCGGGCACGACGAAGGCCGCCCCACACCGTGGGACGGCCTTCTCAAGAATGTTCTGCGCGATTGAACGCAGGGTCGCGGTGCCTTAGCGGCGAAGTCCGAGACGCTCGATCAGCGAGCGGTAGCGCGCGATGTCGATGTCCTGGAGGTAGCCGAGCAGACGACGGCGCTGACCCACGAGCAGGAACAGACCACGACGCGAGTGGTGGTCGTGCTTGTGCTCCTTCAGGTGCTCGGTGAGGTCCTTGATGCGCTGCGTCAGCATCGCGACCTGCACCTCGGGGGATCCGGTGTCACCGGGGTGCGTCGCGTACTCTTCGATGATCGCCTTCTTGACGTCTGCTTCCAGTGCCATAGATTCGATCCCCTTTCAGCTTGTTGCGCGGCGCCCGACGCCTGATGCGTGGGCTCTCTTTATCCGCGGCCGATCAAACGGCAACCTGACGAGTCTACCAGTCGTCGGCTCGCTCGGGTGACACGGGCACCGAAGGGATGTCGGCGGTGGTCGACTAGGGCGTGTCTGACAGAGCTCCAGTCCATACGATGACGGTGTTGAGGCGGACGGCCGCGCGGTAGTTCACCGCGTGTTCGTCGACGCGGGTCGCGAGGCCTCGCCATTGTTTCAAACGGGCGTGGTTGCGCTCGATCACGTTGCGGTTCCTGTAATCGACGGCATCGAGTCCGATGGGTCTGCCGCCGCGTGGTCCTCGACGCTTGCGGTGCCCTTTCTGTCATCAGGCTCGGGGATGACGGCCTTGATACCGCGGGCGCGGAGGTGGCTACGGATCGCGCGGGACGAGTACGCCTTGTCACCGCGGACCGCCTCCGGTCGAGTGCGCGGGCGACCGACGTCACGCGCGACACACAACTGCCTCATCAACGGCAGCAGCATGGGTGAGTCACCTGCCTGCCCCGGAGTGATCAGGGGGACGAGAGGAATACCGTTGCCGTCAACGAGCTGATGGATCTTCGTCGATAACCCGCCCCGGGAGCGGCCGATCCCGTGAGCGCGAGCGATGGTGGAGTCCACCGACCACGACCAGTCGACCAACCCCACCGCGTCTGCTGCCGCGGTCAGTTTCGCCAGCAGGTCATCCCACATGTGCGATTCACCAGAGCGTCTCGGTGTCGGTGGGCCTCACGTCAGCCCACTAGTGCGGCAGCTGCGGCCGAGCGATCTTTGCCTCGGTTTTGCGTCGGTCTTCTCGGATGACGCTGATGATGCTGATGGTGGTCGCCACGAGCAACAGGATCTGGAACGTGACCTGGAAGGGATCCGGGCTCTCCGAGGAGTGGGCCTGCGGCATGGACGCGCCTGGTGTTCCTGCACCCGACGCGAGGTACAGCACCCAGTCGGTGAAGGCGTGGGCGAGCATGGCGACCCAGAGTCGTCCGGTGACGCGGCGCACCCAATAGTAGGCGGCACCGGCCGCGGCGAGGAAAGACACCTGGAACGCGATGGTGGCGAGCGAGGCGCCGGCGATGATGCTGCCGGGGATGTGCGCGAGCGCGAACACGAGGCTGGTCCCGAGAAGGGTGACGAGCTCACCGTGACGCGCGCGCAACGCCGTGAGCAGGACCCCACGGATGAGCAGCTCCTCACCGAACCCGACCATCAGGGTGCCTGCCGCGATCACGAGAACGTATCCGATAGGACGAGATGCCCAAGGGATGTCGCCAAGTTGGCTGATAGGCAGCAGCACCACGAGGACGGGTATCGAGACCAACCACCAGCGCTTCGGCGTGAGTGATGGAGTCGGACGCTCCCGCCATACATCTTCACCCCAGCTCGCCCAGCGCAGGAACAGAAGCAGACCAATGATCGCGATGGCGAGTGGTATGAAGTGGCCGAGCGAGAACTGTGCAAGTTCCTGATCGTCGCTTGCGAGTCCGCTCAGCAGACTGCCGAGGCCAGCGGCGAGGAGGACGTATACGACGACCGCGGCGAGGGCGAGCCAGATGCTCCGCGGGCGCCCGGATGTCACCGCTGACTCGTTATGCACGTGCGCCGATCTTCTCGTTCGCGCCGCGGATGACGAACGGGACGAAGATCAGGGCGAGCACGCCCGCGCCCAGGTAGACGATGGAGCCGAACCCGGCAAAGGGACCAGGAGTACCGTGCAACACGGCGAACGTCGAGAAGTCCCAGAGGCCGTGCAGGACCATTGCCCAGATGAGCGTGCCGGTCGTCCGGCGCACGATGTAGAAGATGGTGCCGCCGAGGAACGCGAAGGCTACCTGCTGCACAGTCGCGAGGAGCGCCTGGCCGGATGCGGCGTTGATGAGGTGCATGAGTGCGAACAGTGCAGAGGTGAGGAACCACACCCACCCCTCGCTGAGCGTGCTGCGCAGGGACGTGAGAAGCAGACCGCGAGTGGTGAGCTCTTCGGTGAAGCCGACGAGGATCAACACGATGGACGCCGCGAAGAACGCCCCGTCATAGGAGGCCCAGTCGGTGGAGGCGAGATTGATGAGGAGCGCGACGACCATGATGATCGGCGCGATGATCGGCCACCGAACGCTACGCTTCTGCTCGCGGAGCGCGGGCCGCCACCAGCCCAGGAGCGTCGTCGTGATCGCCAGCAGGATCGCGGCGACGATCAGCGAGAGGCCTGCCCCGAGGAACAGGTTGCCGCCACTCTCGCCGAGCTCGGTGTACGGCACACCGCTCAACTGCTGCACGAGGAACACGACCGCGACGTAGCCGATGTAGATGGCGAGGCCGATCCAGACCCGAGGACGCACCTTCAGAGTCTCAGTCATAACCCACATCCTGGCAGAGCCCCGTTTCGAACACATGACTTCTACGCACCGCAGCCGGTATCCCGCAAGATCGTGCAGGACGAAGGCCGAGCAATCTTCACCGCCTTTCGGCTCAGCGTCAATGCAACTTAGACCAACGGCGCCGCGAGCCACTCTGTAGCCCTCGACGCTGTCTTCGCCTGGCTCATATTGTCAGACACGCCCTAGTCTCGAACCGTGCAGAAGCAGTCCGAAGCGTGACCCCCAGACGCGGTCATCTGATCGACCTCTCCCCTCTCGCATCCAGCCCCGCATTCGCCCGGATGTGGATCGGCTCGACCCTGGCGGGCATCGGCGGCCAGCTCACCATCGTGACGGTCATGCTGCACGTGTTCGAGCTCACGCAGAACACCTTCGCCGTGTCCATGATCGCCGTCGCCGGACTGGTACCCATGATCCTCGCCGGCCTGTACGGCGGGATGCTCGCCGACGCGTTCGACAGGCGCCGGGTAGCCCTCATCGCCGCCACCGTCACCTTCGCCTCCACAGCGCTCCTGGCCGCGCTCACCTGGACGGGCACGGAGACGATCTGGTGGCTGTACGCCCTGAGCATGATCAACTCGGCCGCCAACTCCGTGGGCATGGCGACGCGCACCGCGATCGTCCCGCGTCTCATCCCGCGGGAAAAACTCGCCGCGGCATCGGCACTCAACGGCGTCGCCTTCGGGCTCACCGTCATGGCGGGTCCCGCGCTGGCGGGCCTCCTCGTGGCCCTCACCGGCTACGGATGGACCTACACGATCGACGTGGTGCTGATGCTGTCGATGTTCCTCGGGCTGTGGACGCTGCCGGCGTTGCGCCCGGAGGGCGAGGCCGTCCGCCCCGGGCTGGAGTCTCTGGTCGACGGCTGGCGGTTCCTCCGCAAGGCCGGCAACATCCGCATGCAGTACATCATCGACATCATCGCGATGACGTTCGGACAGCCGCTCGTGCTGTTCCCGGCGCTCGGCACGGTTCTCCTCGGCGGCGGTGCACTGACCACCGGCATCCTGACGGCCGCGGTCGCCGTCGGGACCTTCACCTCGAGTCTGTTCTCCGGCCGCGTCGTGCAGTACCGCTGGCACGGTCGAGGGATCGCGAGAGCCGTCGAGGCTTACGGCGGATCGATCCTGCTCTTCGGCGCCGTGCTGCTCATCGGCGCGCTCTCCGCCCCTGCGAGCGAGGCTGTGCCGAACTTGGGCCTCATCATCGCCGCGTGCATCGCACTGGCGCTCTCCGGCGCCTCCGACAACGTCAGCTCGATCTACCGCAACACGATGATGCAGGCCGCCGTGCCCGACGCGATGCGCGGACGCCTCCAGGGACTCTTCGTCGTCGTCGTCGCCGGCGGCCCCCGCGTCGGGGCGCTGTACGCGGGGACGCTCGCGACACTGACGAGCCTCTGGTTCCCGCCCATGCTCGGCGGCTTCCTGGTGATCGCTCTGGTGGCGACGCTCGCCCGCCGCAGCCGTCGTTTCCACGACTACGACGCAGAGAACCCCGAGCCCTGACGGGCCCGGGGTTCCGGTCTCTATCCGACGCGTCAGTCCTGCTGCAGCGCGCCCTGGAGGTCGAGGCTGATGGTCACGTCCTTGCCGACGAGAACGCCGCCGGTCTCGAGCGCAGCGTTCCAGGTCAGGCCGAAGTCCTCGCGGTTGATGACCGTCTTGGCGGATGCGCCGGCCTTGTAGTTGCCCCACGGGTCGCTGCCGAATCCGCCGAAGTCGAGCTCGAAGGTCACCGGCTTCGTGATGCCGCGGATGGTGAGGTCGCCGTCCACGAACAGGTCGCCGCCCTCGGCGCGTGCGCCGGTCGAGACGAACTCCATGGTCGGGAAGTTCTCGGTGTCGAAGAAGTCGGCGGAACGGAGGTGCTGGTCGCGGCCCTCATCCTTGGTGTCGACCGACGTGACGTCGACGGATGCCTCGACCTTGGCCTCGAGAGGGTTCTCCGGAGCAATCAGGGTGGCGCTCTTGACGCCGAAGGTGCCACGCACCTTCGAGATCATCATGTGACGGACACTGAAGGTGACCTCGCTGTGCGAGGGGTCCAGGACCCAGGTGCCGGGACGGTAGCCGGGGATGTCGATGCTGGTCATTGCTTCTCCTCTGGAGACGTCAGCCGCAGCTGCGGCAAGGGACAGGGGCCGCGTTCACCGCGACCACTGTGACAACTTACATTCAGAAGCATGTATTCCCCTGAATGAAGAAACTTTTCCCGAACAGCACGAGGCGCCCCTCTCCCGAAGGAGCGGGGCGCCTCGTTGAGCGAGCCCGGATCAGCCGACGGCGACGAGATCGATGATGAAGATCAGGGTCTTGCCGGAGAGGAAGTGGCCTCCGCCGACGGGGCCGTAGGCCAGGTGCGGCGGGATGATCAGCTCGCGGCGGCCACCCACCTTCATGCCGGGGATGCCGTCCTGCCAGCCCTGGATGAGACCCCGCAGCGGGAACTGGATGGTCTCACCACGACCCCAGGAGGAGTCGAACTCTTCGCCGGAGTCGAACTCGACCCCCGCATAGTGCACGGTGACGGTGTCGCCGGGCTTCGCCTCGGCACCGTCACCCTCGATGATGTCGCGGATGACGAGGTCCGCGGGCGCAGGGCCGGTGGGGGCGTCGAACTCAGGCTTTGTGCGATCAGTCATACGTCCATCAAACCCGAGCGCGATGGACCGGGTCAACGCACCGACACCTGCTCACAGCGAACACCTCGCAACTTCATCGAGGCGCCGGGGGAAGAAGCTCTTGACACTCGCGCGGGGCCGGGTGCACCCTGTTTACAGATCAACTCAGCGCCCGGGAGACTCGCAGGCATCGCCGCAGCACCGGGCGCTGAGTCTTGCCACAGGCCTGCGCTCCGCGGTCACCCGGCGTCTCCGCACAGCAGGTCTGCGATCTCCACGGGGTGGCTCAGCATCGCGCAGTGACCACCCGGGAGTTCATCCACGGTCAGCCCGAGGCGGGTCGCAGCCAGGTCGCGCAGGAACCCGGAGGGGAAGAAGCGGTCGTCCGAGAACACCACCACTCGCGTCGACACGTCGGGCCACTCCCGAAGCGGCCACGGCCGCTCCATCGCCTCCTGCGACGGGTGCGCGCGCTCGCGCCGCAATGCCTCCTCTGCAAGCGCGCGCGGGACGCCGTTGTAGAAGCTGACGAGCGGATCCTCATTGCCGGTCAGCCCTCCGTCCTGCGCGGATCGGGACGCGGAAGCGACCGTGTACCCGGAGTTCTCCCACCACTGACTCGGGGACTCGTCCGGCGTGGGGATCATGCCAGCGAACAGGACGAGCTCATCGGCGGCGAGCTGTGCCGCGACCAGGGGCGCGGTGAACGCCCCGAAGGAGTGCCCGACGACCGTCACCTCCCGGCGTGCACCGACGATGTCCACGACCGCTTCGGCATAGTCCTCGAGCGTGAGGGTGTCGTCGTCGGCGGGCAGGTCAGGGGCGAACACCGCGTGACCACGCCTGCGCAGCTCGGCTGCCACGAGATGCCACGACCAGCCGACGTCACCACCGCCGTGGATCACGACGTACGTCCTCATCCGCCACCGCCCTTCCTTGCCAGAAGAGTACGCCGGCCGCGGCCGCACGTCAGTAGGCCAGGAGAGCCGCCCTCGTGGCCCTGGTGCGGATCAGCAGCGCACGCTCGTCGTTGACGGCCATCGGGTCGCGTCCCGTGATAGCCCGCTGCCGGACGGAGGCGAGCTCGGTCGCGTCCTTGATGAACGCCCGCATCAGCGGACGCCGGTCGCCGCGCAGCTGGGATGCCCACGCGAGACCCACCTTGCGTCCGCCGGGTGTGGCCAGCATCGTGACTTCCTCCGGGGTGAACCACCCCGCTGCGGCGTAGTCCTCCAGGCGGGCTCTCGTGAGTCGCGCCTCCTCCCGTCGCAGCGCGACGATGCCCAGGATGAAACCGATGAACAGCGGCACCTGGAGAGTGAAGTAGAGCCCGAAGAAGTCCGCGAAGGTCGCTGACCCGTTCCAGAGCGCGTGCAGCAGGATCGCTCCGACCAGACCCAGTGCTCCGGCTCCGGCCGCAGCCCGCGCCGAGCCGTGGCGACGAGCGACCATGCCGATCGCGAAACCGGTGATCGCGGTGAACATGGCGTGAGCGAAGGGCGAGAGGAGTCCGCGCACGACGAAGGTCACGGTCAGCTGCTCTCCCCCGCCCTCGATCAAGCTCACTCCGAAGTACTGGATGTTCTCGGTGAAGGCAAAGCCCGCACCGACCAGGGCTCCGTAGACGATGCCGTCGACAGGACCGTCGAACGCCCGACGGGCGAGCAGGAAGATGAGGAAGACGCCGAGGCCCTTCCAGAGCTCCTCCACGACAGGTGCCTGCACGACAGCACCGAACTCCTCAGACCGGATGCCGAGCAGGAGCGTGAGCGCCGTGTCGACCAGCAGCGTGAGCCCGACCGCGGCCACCGCACCCCAGGCGATCGCGAACGCGACGAGCCGCTTGGGCTCGGGCTCCCAGCGATCGATCAGCCGGACGCCGAGGAACACGATCGTGAGCGGGATGAGCGCGAGGACCAGACCGACCACGGAGGCGAAGGATCCGAGCGCCCACACGAAGTAGCCCACGAGCGCGATCAGCAGGAAACCGAGCACGCCGAAGAGCCAGAGCGATATCGTGCGGCCCTTCCTCGTCGGCACGGGCAGAGCGGGAAGCGACTCCGCTGGCGATGGGGCGACCGGAGCCGGCGGCGTGTACGGAGTCGGCTGCGCGAGAGGAGAGGCGTAGCCCGCGACAGACCTCCTCGCAGCGGTCGGCGGCGTCGAGGCCACGGGATAAGCGGGTGAGTAGGGAGGCGGCGGTGTCGGTCCGGACGTCGGCTGCGACGCGGGCGGAGGAGCATACGGCGAGGGCTGCTGCGGCTGGGTCGGTCCTCCGGAACTCATAGGCAAAGCTTATGGGCACAACGTCGATGGTCCGGATATGGCGACGCCCTCCACCCGGCTACCTGCACCCACCCGGTAGCGTAGGAGCATGCGGTTCGCTCACCTGCGCCGTCCTGACTCCCCCCACGCGGCTCTCGCCGTGGTCGAGGGATCGGACGCCATTCTCGTCTCTGACCTCCTGACAGACCCTCCTGCCACCCTGCAGCAGCTGATCGAGGGAGGAGATTCGGCTCTCGACGCTCTTCGCGGGGCCCTGGAGAACGGCTCAGCCCCGCGGCACCCGCTCGACGGGTGGGCCTTCGACTCCGCGGTGCTCACTCCCCCCGCAGTGCTGGCCGTCGGCCTCAACTACGCCGCCCACTCGAGCGAGCTGGGGTTGAAGACGGACGCCGCGCCGACGGTCTTCACGCTGTGGCCGAACTCGCTCACCGGTCACGACCAGACCACGTCGTGGCCGCGCGCTCTGAGCGAAGCCGTCGACTACGAAGCCGAGCTCGGCGTGCTCATCGGCACCCCCGCCAAGGACGTCGCCGAGGCCGATGCCCTGACTCACGTCTGGGGCTACACGGTGGTGAACGACATCACGGCCAGGAACATCCAGTTCTCCGAGGCGCAGTGGTCCCGCTGCAAGTCGTTCGACGGATTCACTCCGACCGGGCCCTTCGCCGTGACCGCCGACGAGGTGGCAGACCCGCAGGACCTCCACATCTGGACCGTCGTGGACGGCCACACCGTGCAGGACGCGAGCACCGACCAGATGGTCCGGTCGGTCGCGAAGCTCATCGCCCACCTCTCGCAGTCGCTCACGCTGCTCCCCGGCACCCTGATCTCGACCGGCAGCCCCGGCGGTGCCGGATACTCACGCGACCCGCAGATCTTCCTCCGCGACCACTCCACCGTGACCGTCGGCATCGACGGCATCGGCGAGTTGACCACGCACTGCCGGATCACCGACTGAGCCACCGCGCAACACGACTCAGCTCGTGCAGCCGCAGCTCTGTCCGGTCTGGAGGCCGACACCGAGGCGCACGGTGCGCGGCGGCGTCGAGCCGTCGCCCGGGTCGGTGAGCAGCAGATGGGCAGCGACCCGTCCCATGAGTTCCATCGGCTGGCGGATCGTCGTGAGCGTCGGAGTCGACGTGCGCGCCGCGAGGATGCCGTCGAACCCGGCGATGAGCACATCTCGGGGCGCCTCCACACCTTCGGCGCGCAGCACACCGATGAGCGCGATGGCGACCTGGTCGCTCGCGCAGACAAGGGCATCGGGGAGAGTGCCGGCACGGGCACGGTCGATCACCGTGCGGAAGTCCGGAGACGCCTCGACGTCGACCTCGTCGAACAGCTCACCGGTCACGCCTTCCCCGCGGTCCGCGATGATCTGGAAGAACGCGTCCATCCGCTCCGCATAGTCGTGCGAGAGGTGGGCGCCGACCCAACCGAGCGAGGACACGCCGTGCCGGTCGACGAGGTGGTCGATCAGCATCCGCTCACCGCCGGCGTTGTCGACGAGCACTCGGTGCCCTTCCCCCGCCTCGCTGCTGAGCACGACGACCGGCAGGTTGGCGGCAACCGATGCGAGTGATGCCGTAGCCGAACGCCCCGGCAGCACCGCCAGCCCGTCGACGCGTCCAGCCGTGTCGGCGACGTCCGGCAGATCGGTGCCGCCGTTGCTCAGCAGCACCGCCCGACCGTTCCTTTTGCACTCGAGCACGAAGCCTCGCTGCACCTCGTCGACGTACAGCGGGAACGTCTGCGGTTCGCTGAGCCGTCGGTCCTCCGCCTCATCCCAGGGCACCGGCGCGGCGTCGAGATCGAGGGTGTTCAGGTCGACCCTCGTCTCACCGACGCCCGGGTTCTGCGGCGACGTGCCACCCGGTCGACCGTCGAGGAGCATGTCGAACAGGTGAAGACCGAGCACGCCGGTCTTCCCCCTGGCCAGGTTGCGCGCGGATCCGCTGGGGAGGTATCCGATCTCCCTCGCCGCCTGCAGCACCGACTCCCTGGTCTCCGGACGGACCTTCTCGGGCCGGCGGAAGGCGAAGGATACGGTCGCGATCGACACGCCGGCTCGTTCGGCGACGTCGTAGACGGTGGGGCGGCTGATCGCCATGGGCACCTCGCTCTCTGGGCGATTCTACTGACGGCCCCGCCGACGTCGGGGAGTCAGCGCAGGGTGAGTCCGCTGCGCAACGGGTACAGCGGATCGACCGTGTCCCCCGCCATATCAGGCCGTGCACGGCGCACCGCGTCCATGGAGCTCGGGATCTCCACCGGGAGCGTGCCCCGCGGAGGGATGGATCCGCTCAGCGCCGCGAGGACCGCCTCATCCGAGCTGCCGAACTCCACGGCTAGTGCCGACGCGAACGGCACGAACGGTGTGAGTATCCCCGGACGGTCGAGGGTGACGACCAGAACGAGCGGGCAGTCCGCCGCGATGCGTCGGAGGCGGACGACGAGTCCCGGCGGGAACTCGAGGGACCCCTGGTGGAACCAGCGCTCGAGGAAGAGATCGTCCCTGGGCTCGAAGGGCGCTCCGATGCGCACGATCGCGAGGTCGGCATCCTCGGGACCGAGCACCGGTTCCGCGAACTCCCGCAGTGCGCCGTCGCTCACGCCCTCCGCATACACGCGGGGACGCTCACCGGCGAACAGCGGCAGCGTGCCATCGCGGTTCTCCAGCACGGTGACGGATTCCGCCTGTGCCCGGAACCCCTCTTCGCGGAACGTCGCGGATCCGACGATGCGTTCGGCCTCGTCCTCGTCGACGTACGGATCATCGAAGAGTCCCAATCGGAACTTCACGAGCAGGATCCGCCGCACCGACACGTCGATGCGTGCCTCCGGAACCGCGCCGCTCTCGACGAGTTCGCGGAGCAGCTCGACGCACTCCTCTCCCCCGAACTGGTCGACGCCGGCATCCAGCAGCATCCGCATCCGCTCGATCGGCGTGAGGTGCTCCACCCCCCATGCTCTGGCAGGGAGCACCTGATCCCCGACGTGGTTGTCATTGACCAGCTCCCAGTCGGTGACGACGACGCCGTCATAGCCGAGCTCCTCGCGCAGCAGCTCGGTGATGATCTGTCGGTTGTAACCGAAGCCGATCTCGGCGATGTGCTCACCATTGCGCGCCAGGCCGACCGGCATCCCGTAGTACGGCATCATGCCGGCGGTGCCGCGACGGATCGCTTCGACGAAAGGCTTGAGGTGCTCCTCGAATCGCCCGCCGGGATAGACCTGCTCCCGGCCGTAGGGGAAGTGCGGGTCCTCCCCGTCGAGCTGCGGTCCGCCGCCGGGGAAGTGCTTCGTCGTGCACGCGACGCTCGAGGGACCGAGGTCCGCCCCCTGGAACCCGTCGAGGTACGCGGCGGTGATCTCGGCGACACGGTCGGCGTCGTAACCGAAGGTCTGCGCCTGCCGGCCCCACCGAGCCTCGGTCGGCAGGTCGATCTGCGGATGCAGCGCCGCCCTGATTCCGACAGCCAGATACTCCTGCCGTGCCGTGTCCGCGAAGCGTCGGATCAGTTCGAGGTCGTCGATCGCCGCCAGCCCCATCGCCTCCGGCCACTGTGAGAACGGACCAGCCGAGAAGGCGACGCCGGTGTTCTCCACGAAGGCGTGACGTGGGTCCGTGCTGATCGTGACAGGGACACCGTGTGGCGTGTCCTCGGCGAGCCGCTGCAACGCATTGTTCCAATGGGCGCCCTCGCGTGCCGTGCGCATGGCATGCACGTTGAAGTGGCTGAGGTGCTTGCGGAGCACCACCTCGGATGTCGGGGACTTCGAGATGGCACCCGGCGTCTCCAGCAGCTCCCCCTCCGGCCCGATCTCGATGACGGTCTGGAACATCAGACCGATCTTCTCGTGGAGTGAGAGTCGAGAGACCAGGTCTTCGGTACGCTCCGTCGCGGGAAGGCGCGGATCCTCGTAGGGATCCATGACGCCGTTGCCGTTGAGGTCGCGATAGGCGACGCCATCGCTCGAGGTGGAGACGTGCGGTTTCATCTGTCGTTTCTTTCTGTCGGCGGAGAAGGTCGAGAGCGCTGTCGCCTACTTCAGCCCGGTCGTGGCGACGCCACGGATGAACCAGCGCTGCAGGAACACGAACAGCAGGAGGATCGGCGTGATCACCAGAACCGACCCCGCCAGCAGCAGGCCGTAGTCCGTGGCGTTCTGACCGGTCGAGTACAGCGACAGCGCCACCGGAAGGGTGTACATGTCCTGGGTCTGAGCCGCCACCAGCGGCCAGAGGAAGTTGTTCCATGACGAGAGGAACGTGAGGATGCCGAGGGTGGCGAGCGGCGGCCCGCACAGCGGCATCACGATGCGCGCGAAGATCCGCCACTCCCCTGCTCCGTCGAGACGAGCGGCCTCCAGCAGCGGATCCGGGATGCCCAGCATGAACTGGCGCATCAGGAAGACGCCGATAGGTGCGGTGAGGAAGGGCAGGATGAGGCCGGGGAAGGTGTTCACCAGTCCGAGCCTGGAGACCATCACGAACAACGGCACGAACGTCACCACGCCGGGAACCATGAGGGTGACCATGACGAGCGCGAACAGCGCCTTCTTCCCCGGGAACTCCATCTTGGCCAGTGCGTAGCCGACCATCGAGCAGAACACCATGTTGCCCAGCACGGTCGCCACGGCGACGATGAGGCTGTTGGCGAAGAAGTGGCCGAAGTCCAGCGGGCCGAACCATGCGGCGAAGTTCTCACCGGTCGGAGTCTCGGGCCACCACGTCGGAGGCCGGCGCAGGATCTCGCCCTGCGTCTTGACGGAGCCGAGCAGCATCCATACGAACGGGATGAGCCACAGCACGAGCCCGACGGCCAGGACCGAGTAGGTGAGGATCCTGCCCTTGTTGTGCCCGGCGCGTGGGCGCCGGCGCGTCCGCTGCGGAAGCTCGGCGGAATCGGCGGGGGGAGCCGTCGTCGGTGTCGTCATGACGTCAGTCCTTCGAACGGAGCAGTCGGAACTGCAGCAGGCTGATCAGTGCGATCGCGAGGAACAGCACGTAGCTCGCCGCGGATGCCAGTCCGTACTCGCCGAATCCGAACTGCTGATAGGTGTAGAACGCCACGGACAGCGTCGAGTCGAGAGGGCCGCCCTTCGTCATCACGAACGCCTCCTCGAAGAACTGGAGATAGCCGACCGAGATGAGGACGGCGCCCAGGAGCAGGGTGGGTCGCAGCAGCGGCAGCGTCACGGAGATCAGGCGCCGCCATGCAGAGGCGCCGTCCATCGTGGCCGCTTCGTTGACATCCTCCGGCACCGCCTGCAGACCGGCCAGGAAGATCACCATCAGTGTGCCGACGTTGCGCCAGACCGCCATCATGATGAGCGACGGCAATGCGAACGAGGGGTCATTGAGCCAGTTGGGCCCGTCGATGCCGATGAGGGCGAGAGCGGAGTTGAGCAGGCCTTCCGGTTGCAGGATGTAACGCCAGACGACGGATATCGCGACGATGCTGGTCACGACGGGTGCGTAGAAGCCCACGCGGAAGACGGAGACGATGCGCCCCTTCCCGCTGTTGAGGGCGAGCGCGAGGGCGAGGGCGACGATCATCGTGATCGGGATGCCGACCAGGACGAAGATGCCGGTCACGCCCAACGAGGTCAGGAACCGCGAGTCGGAGAACAGCGTGAAGAACTGCTGCAGTCCCACGAAATTCACCGCGAACGGGGAACTGATGTCGCGGGCGGTGAAGTCGGTGAACGACATTGCGAACGATCCGACGATCGGGAACAGCATGAAGACGGCGAACACGATGACGAAAGGAAGGGCGAAGCCCCAGGCGACGAGCGCCTGCCTGCGTCGCGACCGGACGCCCAGCGTCTGATCCCCCGCGCTGCGGGAACCGCGAACGGTCCCCGCAGCAGGGGTGGTGGATACGGACATCGAGTCAGTCCAGCCCGATGGCGTCCGCTTCGCCCTGGAGCGTCTCGAGGACCGACGACACGTCGCCGGTCCCGCGCCGCAGGGCCTCCAGTGCCTGATCGCCCTTCGCGGCGACCTTCACCCAGCTGGTGGTGACCGGTGGCGCCTTCGCCGTCTCGAGCTGCGTGCCGAACGTGGCGAGACTCGCGTCGTCGGCCACCGCCGTCTCATCCCACGCGGCCTGGGACGCCGGCAGATCACCTGTCGCCTCGAAGAACGCCGCTTGGGTCTCCGGCTGGCTCAACCAGTCGACGAGCTTCCAGGATGAGGACGCGTTGTCGCTGTCCTTGAAGACGACCAGGTTCGCCCCACCGCTGAAGGACACCGAGCCCTCCGCGGCCGGCAGCACGGCGGTCGCATACTTGTCGGCGAAGCCCTCACCGCCGACGGCTTCGAGCTGTCCGCGCAGGAAAGGCCCTTCGACCACCATCGGCGCGGAGCCGTCGACGAACTCCGCCTCGGTCGATCCGGGCGACGTGTCGACGTTCGGATCGGCGATGCCATCGGTGAAGAAGCTCTGGTAGTACTCCAACCCCTCGGCCATCTCCGGGGTGTCGAGCGTCCACGCATCACCATCGGTGAGTTCGGCACCAGCGGACCACGGCATCCACATCGCTCCCTGGAAGGAGTCGTTGCCCGCGGGCAGCCTCATGCCCCACGTCGATCCACCCTTGCTCTGCATGTCTGCGGCCATCCGTGTGAGGTCCTCCCAGGTGGTGGGCGCCTCTGTCCAGCCGGCTTTCTCGGCGATGTCGGTGCGGTAGTAGAGCACCCGGGTGTCGACGTACCAGGGCACCCCGGCCGCGCGCTCGCCGATCTCCGTCGTGCCCAGCGCACCCTCGAAGAAGTCATCGGTGGAGATCTGCTCCGGGACCGTGGCGAAGGCATCGCCGAAGTCGGCCATCCACGTGGACCCCATCATCGCGATATCGGGGGTGTTTCCCCCGGCGATCGCCGTCTGGATCTTGTTGTGAGCCGCGTCCCAGGGGATCGGCGTGACGTCGATCTTGACGTCGGGATTGTCCTTCTGGAAGGCCTTCACGAAGTCGGGAAGGGCTTCGCCCTCCGCGCCCATCGCCCAGATCGAGATCGTGCCGGTCGCCGGCCCGTCCTCGATGGACGTGACCTCGTCCGGCCCGGAGGCCGCGTCGTCGGCCCGGCCGCAACCGCTCAGCAGGAGCGATGCCGCAGCCAGAGCCGCCACGCCTCCCAGAACACTCGTGAACTTCACGTCTTCCTCCTTGAATCGCAGGTTCTGAATCTATGCGCTTAAACACGCGTCACAGATAATTTAAGCGCATAGATTCCTGGCGGGCAACCCCTCGTGAGGACTCCGATGCACGGCAGACGACGAGCGGCCCCGACGAGAATCCGTCGGGGCCGCTGGAAGAGGAGGGGTCAGATCTCGATCAGGTCTTCCGACGCCACCACCGGGATCGCCGCCGTGATCGTCTCGAGGCCGGAGAGACGTGCCGGCGACAGCTGCTTGACGACCTCTTCGCGAGACATCAGACCGGCTTCGACCACGAGGTCGGCAACGCTGCGGTTGGTCAGCAGCGCCGTCTTCGCCAGAGCGGCAGCCGCCGCGTAGCCGATGAAGGGCGTGAGGGCTGTGATGACGCCAACGGATGCCCCCACCATGGCGCCGAGGCGGTCACGGTTGGCGGTGATGCCGTCGACGCAGTTCACGCGCAGGGTCCACATCGCCTGACGCATCCAGGTGATCGACTGGAAGATCGAGTGCGCGATCACCGGCTCGAAGGCGTTCAGCTGCAACTGTCCTGCCTCTGCCGCCATCGTCACGGTCATGTCGGCGCCGGCGACCGCGAACGCCACCTGGTTCACGACCTCCGGGATGACCGGGTTGACCTTGCCTGGCATGATGCTCGAGCCCGCCTGCATGGCGGGGAGGTTGATCTCTCCGAGACCCGCCTGCGGTCCGGACGAGAGCAGACGGAGGTCGTTGCAGATCTTCGAGAGCTTCATCGCGTTGCGCTTCAGCGTCGAGGAGAACGACATGAACGACCCGGTGTCGCTGGTGGCCTCGACGAGGTCGCCGGCCGTGCGCAGGTCGAGACCGGTGATCTCACGCAGGTGCTTGAGGACGGCGGGTGCGTACCCCGGGTGGGTCGTGATCCCCGTACCGATCGCCGTCGCGCCCATGTTGATCTCGAACATGAGGGACGCGTTCTCGGTGAGTCGCGTGTGGTCGTACCCGAGGGTCGTGGCGAAACCGTTGAACTCCTGCCCCAGCGTCATGGGCACGGCGTCCTGGAGCTGGGTGCGACCGACCTTCAGCACATCGTGGAATTCGCGCGACTTGCCCAGGAAGGACAGCCGCAGCAGGTCGAGCTCCTCGAGCAGTGAGCGCAGGGTCAGCGAGAGGCCGATCTTCACCGCGGTCGGGTACACGTCGTTCGTGGACTGGCTGCGGTTCGTGTGGTCGATCGGCGAGAGGAAGGCATAGTCGCCCTTCTCGTGACCGGCCATCTCGAGCGCGATGTTGGTGATGACCTCGTTCGCGTTCATGTTCGTCGAGGTTCCGGCACCACCCTGGATGACGCCGACCGTGAACTGCTCATGGAACTCGCCGTCGATCACGCGCTGCGCTGCGCGATCGATCAGATCAGCCCGCTCCGGATCGAGCACGCCGATCTCCCGGTTCGCACGCGCGCTCGCCTGCTTGACCATCGCGAGACCGACCACGAGGTCGGGGTACACGGAGATCGGCCGCTTCGTGATCGGGAAGTTCGCGTCGGCGCGGGCGGTATGGATCCCCCAGTACGCGTCGACGGGAATCTCCATGCTCCCGAGCGAATCGGTCTCGGTACGGGTCAGGGTAGGCGCGGCAGAAGCCATGTCACATCCTCGTGGGTCGTGGCGGGTGAGAAGGGTGGGGGATGCCCCTCAGTCTACGCCGCTCAGCGTCCTGGTTTGCGGGAGAAGGCCTCGAGTCGCCCTTCCGGGCTGAGCTCCGCCATGCGTTCGAGCCAGTCCGCGGAGAAGTAGTCGCCGGTCTCGGCGCCGGTCACGGGGACGACGGTGTGCGTGATGGTGTCGGCGTACACGTGGACGAGCTGGAATGCCTGCGCGGCATCCATGCCGTTCACCTCGGCGGCGGGGCGCGCGACGTTCATCGTGTAGCAGGTGGCGGATGCGACGCTGACCGGAACACCGGCGAAGGTGCCGTGGGACGAGTAGTGCAGGTGGCCGGCGAGGATTCCGCGGACGTCGCTTCCCCGGATGACGTCGGCGAGCTCGTCCTGGTGCCTCAGCTCGAGGATGTCGAACAGCGGCAGGTGGCTCGGCAGCGGCGGGTGGTGCATGGCCAGCATCGTCCCGAGCGGCGCGGGTTCGGCGAGCACGTCGGCCAGCCACGAGAGCTGGCCCTCATCGAGGTCGCCGTGATGCCAGCCCGGCACACTCGTGTCCAGCGCGATGACCCTCAGGCCGTCGAGGTCCCAGATTCCCGTGACAGGGTCTTCCGTCGGCTCCAGACCGAGCATCTCGGCGCGCAGTGCAGGGCGTTCGTCATGATTGCCGGCGACCCAGACGACCGGCGTGCCCAGTTGATCGGCCACCGGCTCGACGGCTGCCCGTAGTCGCCGGTACGCCTCGGGCTCCCCCAGGTCGGCGAGGTCGCCCGTCACGACGATCGCAGCAGGGTGCGGATGCACTGCCCGGATCGCCTCCAGCGTGCGGGCGAAGTTCGACTCGACGTCGTGGCGTCCGCCCAGCCGGATCCCCCCGGCGAGGAAATGCGGGTCGCTGACGTGGACGAGCACATGAGATGCGGGCTCGTGCCTGCCGAACACGTAGGGGCTGCCTGTTCCTGCGGACATGAGCCCCAGCCTATGGCCGAGCGTTCACCGAGGAGCGGGACCCGTGCGGTTCGCCGTCGATCAGTGTCCGAGGACCAGGAGCAGGATCCCGCTGACGACGGCGACACCGCACAGCGCGAAACAGGCATAGGCGCCGATCAGTGCGAGGGACTTCTGCCCCTCGGTCAGCGGGCTCTTGCGGGCGGCCTTGGCAGCCTGCTTCTCGGCGCGCCTCAGCTCCTTCTCCGTGATCACCGTGATCGCGTCGGTGAACTCGGCGGGGCTCACGACAGGTGCGCGACCGCTGCGGACGAGGAGGCGGAGCCCCAGTGCGTAGAACGTCACGATGGCGGCGGCGCCGATGAGGGCGGCCGCGAACACCTGGAGGAACGCGAACCAGTCGATCGAGACGCTCATTCGGACTCTCCGTTCCGGCCGGCGTCGGGCTTCTGCGTCGTCGACGCGGTCTTCGATGCCTTGGTGGTCGCTTTGGCGTCGGCCTTCTTCTTCGCCTTCGCCGCCGCGTCCTTCTTCGCCTGGGCCTTGGCCTCGGCCTTCGCCTTGTCACGCGCCTCGGCCCGGGCCCGAGCCTCAGCCTTGGCCTGCTCGATGCGCTGCTGACGCCTCGTCGGCGGAGGTGTGTCCGGCAGCTCGATCGCACGGCCCGACTCGGCGACGTCACTCATGGCGTTCGCCGGCGTCACGGCGTTGCGGCGTGACCGCATGAAGAGTCCGAGGATGATGGCGAGCGCGATGACGGCATCGATCACGACACCCCAGTTGCCGAGCCAGACGACGAGCAGCGCTGCAAGAGCCCCGACGCCTCCTGCCGCGGGGAGCGTCAGCAGCCAGCCGACACCGATACGGCCGGCGGTCCGCCAGCGAACGGTGGAGCCACGACGTCCGAGACCGGAGCCGATGACCGAGCCGGAGGCCACCTGCGTCGTGGAGAGGGCGAAGCCGAGGGCGCTGGAGGCGAGGATGGTGGCTGCGGTCGAGCTCTCCGCAGCGAAACCCTGCGCCGGCTTGACGTCGGTGAGCCCTTTGCCGAGGGTGCGGATGATGCGCCAGCCGCCGAGGTAGGTGCCGAGAGCGATCGTGAACGCACAGGCGATGATGACCCACAGCTCGGGCTCGTGGTGCGCTCCCGACTGCCATCCGATGGTGATCATCGCCAGCGTGATCACACCCATCGTCTTCTGCGCGTCGTTCGTCCCGTGCGCGAGCGCGACGAGGGACGAAGTGAAGATCTGCCCCCACCGGAAGCCATCGCGCCCATCGGGCTTCCCGTCGTAGCGACGGGTGATCGAGTAGGCGATCTTGGTGGCCGCGAATGCGATGAGGCCGGCGGTGACAGGGGCGATCAGAGCCGGGAGCACGATCTTCGAGAGCACCATCCCGAAGTCGATCCCGCTGATGCCCGCGCCGACCATGGTCGCGCCGATCAGTCCGCCGAAGAGTGCGTGGGACGAGCTCGACGGCAGACCCAGCAGCCAGGTCAGCATGTTCCAGGTGATGGCGCCGATCAGTCCGGCGAAGATCAGCGACAGGAACAGGTCGGTCCCCGCGTCTATGATCGCGTCTTCGCGGATGATGCCACCGGAGATCGTCTTGGAGACCTCCGTCGACAGGAATGCGCCGACGAGGTTGAGGACCGCGGCGAGGAGGACGGCGGTCTTGGGCTTCAGCGCACCTGTGGCGATCGGCGTCGCCATGGCGTTCGCCGTGTCGTGAAAGCCGTTGGTGAAGTCGAAGAAGAGTGCCAGCGCGATGACAAGCACGACGATGAGGGCTGCGGTTTCCACCGTTCGCTTTCGGTCGTTGAGGAAGAAGGAGATGTCGACGTGATCGACGTGACGAACGAAGAGTTCACCGTGGGTTTGACTTCCGTTAACCGGCCCCGGTAAATCCTCCCACCCTCCCCCGTGCCGGTCAACTCGACCTGGGATAGCGTGAGACGGTGACTGATGCCCCCGCCACCGACCGCCGTTCGACGCTCCGCACCCACCACGGCGATACCTTCGATGATCCATACGAATGGCTCCGAGCCAAGGATTCCGCGGAGGTCATCGCCCATCTGGAAGCGGAGAACGCCCACACCGATTCCGAGACCGCACATCTCTCCGCGCTCCGCGAGACGCTGTTCCAGGAGATCAAGGGACGGGTGCAGGAGACGGACCTCTCCGTCCCCACCCGCCGTGGTGACTGGTGGTACTACAGCCGCACCGAAGAGGGCGCGCAGTACGGCATCCACTGCCGCGCGGCCGCCGAGCCCGGCGACTGGACTCCCCCGCGCCTCGAACCGGGAGTCCCCGTCCCCGGCGAGGTCGTGCTCCTAGACGGCAACCACGAAGCCGAGGGCCACGAGTTCTTCTCGCTCGGCGCCTTCGACACCTCCGACGATGCGACGAAGCTGCTCTGGTCCACGGACTTCGAGGGCGACGAGCTCTACACGGTGCACGTGCGCGACCTCGCCACCGACACCACCCTCGACGACGAGATCCCGAACACGGGCGGCGCCTTCTTCACCCCGGACGGCACCGGTGTGCTCTACACGACCCGTGACGAGGCCTGGCGCCCCGATACCCTGTGGCTGCACCGACTCGGCACCCCGGTGTCCGAGGATGTGAAGCTCTTCCACGAACCCGACGAGAAGTTCTGGCTCGGCGCCGGGATCACCCGCAGCCGCCGGTACCTGGTGATCGCCGTGGGATCGAGCATCACGAGCGAGGAGTATCTGGTCGATCTGAACGGCGACCTCACCGCTGAACCGCGTCTCGTCTGGCCCCGACGAGAAGGGGTCGAGTACTCGATCGAGCACGCGGTCGTGGACGGCGATGACCGGCTGCTCGTGCTCCACAACGACGGAGCGCTCGACTTCGAGCTCGTCTCGGTCTCCGCCTCCGACCCGCAGGGCCGACGACGGGTGGTGCTCCCCCACGAGCAGGGACGGCGACTGCTCGGGGTCGAGGCCTTCCGCGACTTCGCCACCGTGGAGTACCGCAGCGAAGGTCTGGAGCGTGTGGGCCTGCTCGACTACGTCACGGATGCGGTCGAGGAACTCGCCTTCGACGAGCCGCTCTACTCGGCGGGCGTGAGCGGAAACCCGGAATGGCACTCGCCGTTCCTCCGCCTCGGGTACACGTCGTTCGTGACGCCGGGAACCGTGTACGACCTCGAACTCGCCACCCGTGAGCTGGTGCTGCGCAAGCAGGTACCCGTGCTGGGTGGCTACGACCCGACGGACTACGGCCAGCGACGCGAATGGGCCACCGCGGCCGACGGCGTGCGCGTGCCGATCTCACTCGTCTGGAAGCGCTCGTTCGGGGAGCCGGGAGCGGAACCGCGCCCTGTGCACCTCTACGGCTACGGATCGTACGAGCACTCGATCGATCCCGGATTCTCGGTCGCGCGTCTTTCCGAGCTGGACCGCGGTGTGATCTTCGCGGTCGCCCATGTGCGCGGAGGCGGCGAGATGGGCAGGCAGTGGTACGAGGACGGGAAGCTCCTCCACAAGCGCAACACCTTCACCGACTTCGTCTCCTGCGGCGAGCATCTGGTCGAGACGGGTGTGACCACTCCGAGCCGGATGGTGGCAGAGGGTGGCAGCGCCGGCGGTCTGCTCATGGGCGCCGTGACGAATCTCGCGCCCGAGCTGTTCGCCGGGATCCTCGCCGGCGTGCCTTTCGTGGACGCCCTGACGACGATCCTCGATCCGTCGCTGCCACTGACCGTGATCGAATGGGACGAGTGGGGCGACCCGCTTCACGACAAGGATGTCTATGCCTACATGAAGTCGTACAGCCCGTACGAGAACGTTCGCGACGGCGTCCGGTATCCGCGGATCCTCGCGGTCACCTCGCTGAACGACACCCGGGTGCTCTACGTGGAGCCGGCGAAGTGGGTTGCCCGTCTGCGCGAGGCCGGGGCCACCGACGTGCTGCTCAAGTGCGAGATGGTCGCGGGGCACGGCGGCGTGAGCGGACGCTACAACTCCTGGAAGGAGCGGGCGTTCGAGCTCGCCTGGCTCCTCGACACTCTCGGCCTCGCCGAGGTGTGACACCGGACTGTCCTCGCGTTCGCGCCTGAACGAACGCGAGGACAAGCCTGCGTGAGTGCGACCGCGAGAACAGGCGATCACGCAGGAACAGGCAGGTTTCGACTCAAGCGGCCTGTTCCGGCGCGGTGGCCCGTCGCCGCGTCGTCCCGAGAATGCGGGTCGAGGATGATTCCGCGAGGTGGCCTGAACCGGCGCGAGCTGCAGACGGGACCCGGGCTCAACCGAAGAGTGCAGCCGCCTCGTCGTAGCGGTAGCGGGGAACCGTGTTCAGCTCACCGAGCGCGTCGGCGAACGGCACACGCACGATGTCGGTGCCCTGCATCGCGACCATCTGACCCCATGCACCGTCGACGATCGCGTCAGCCGCATGCAGTCCGAGCCGCGTCGCGAGCACGCGGTCGAAAGCGGAGGGCGATCCACCACGCTGGATGTGTCCGAGGATCGTCGCCCGCGTCTCGATCCCGGTGATGCGCTCGATCTCAGGGGCGAGCTGGTCTCCGATACCGCCGAGGCGCGGGCGATTGAACGCGTCGAGCCCCTTGTCGCTGTATGCCTCGTCCATGCCGAGCAGCTTGAAGCCCTCCGAGACGACGACCAGTGGTGCACGTCCGCGATCATGTGCACTGGTCACGAGCTCCGTGATGTCATCGATGGACATCGGCACCTCGGGGATGCAGATCACGTGAGCGCCTGCGGCCATGCCGGCATGCAGCGCGATCCAGCCGACGTGCCGGCCCATGACCTCTGCGACCATGCAGCGCTGGTGCGAGTCGCCGGTCGTGCGCAAGCGGTCCATGGCGTCCGTGGCGATGTTGACCGCGGTGTCGAAGCCGAACGAGTAGTCCGTCGCCTGCAGGTCGTTGTCGATCGTCTTGGGGACGCCGATGACCTTGATCCCGTCCTTCGCGAGACGGTCGGCCGCGGCGAGTGTGCCCTCGCCGCCGATCGCGATGATGCCGTCGATCTTGTGCCCGTAGAGAGTCTTGGCGATGTTCTCGGCTCCCCCGCGCTCGCCCTCGTAGGGGTTGGTGCGGCTGGTGCCCAGGATGGTGCCGCCGACCTTCGACAAGCCCTTCACCTCGTGTCGGGTCAACGGCATGAAGTCACCGTCGACCAGGCCACGCCATCCATCTCTGATGCCGACGAACTCCAGGTCGTACGTGGTGGTGCCCTTGAGCACGATGCCGCGGATGACCGCGTTGAGGCCGGGGCAGTCGCCGCCGCTCGTCAGGATGCCGATCTTCATGCTGGTGCCTTCAGACGTTCGGGAGATGGGGGGAAAAGGCGACGCTGCCTTCGATCGACCCTAGCGCCCCGGCACGTCCGGGCGCCATTCGGGAGCGACGAAAAACGTCGATCTTGACGGCTGGATTCTCCGAAATCGATGAACTTCCCGTTCGCCGGCGATCTGACCCTCCGCAGCGCGTTAAGAACAGTGGTTCTTGACGCTCAGATCTCGCCGAGCGCCTGACGCAGCAGATGCATGAGTGCCGCCAGCTGCACCGGTTCGGCCGCCGACTCGTCGACCGCTTCCCCGTCGAGCGCGCGAGCCGCGAGCCCCTGCTTCTGGTCGATCAACTCCGCGATCTTGGTGTCGATCGTGTGCGCGGCGATGATCCGCCATGCAGTCACCGGCTCATCTTGGCCGATCCGATGCACGCGGTCGATCGCCTGCGTCTGCTCGGCAGCCGTCCAGGACAGCTCGGCGAGGACCACGTTCGACGCGGCCTGCAGGTTGAGACCGACGCCCGCCGCGGTGAGCGAGCAGACGGCGATGCCGACCTCGGGGTCGCCGTTGAAGTCGTCGATCGCCTGCTGCCGGACCGCGGTGGTCTGGTCTCCACGGATCGACACCGAGCGGATGCCCGCGGCGGCGAAGTGCGCCTCCGCCTGGTCCATGACGTCGATGTGCTTCGCGAAGAAGACGACCTTGCCCACCGAGCGCTGGAGCTGTGCGGCGTAGTCCGCTGCGAGCGGAGCCTTCGCCTGACCGATACGGCGCACCATGGTGAAGACGTTGTCTCCGCCTGTGCCAGCGGCCTTCGACTCCTCGAGCTCGTTCTGAGCGACCAGCCGCACGATGTCGTCGTCGATCTCGCCGGGAGCGAGGCCGCGATCTCCCCGCGCCTCGATGATGCGACGGTAGCGAGCGGCGAGCCGCTCCCCCAGCTCTCGTTCGGCCTGGCGGATGCTGCGTCCGAACTCGTCGTCGAGCTGGACCGGCAGATCGGCGATGAGCTTGTCCGGAAGGTCCGCCGCCACGTCCTTCTTCTTGCGACGGACGATGCCCATCGAGATGACGGCGTCGCGCGCTTCCGGGTAGAAGGCCTTGTCTGCCGGCGTGAAGCCCGTCGCGTCGAGCTTCTCCATGAGCTCAGGGCCCGGCTTCTCACCGGTCGTCCACCCAAGGAAACGCCAGATCGCATCGAAGTCCTCGACATCGTTGATCAACGGCGTGCCGGTGAGGGCGAGCATCAGAGGGTTGTGACCCGGAGTGCGCTCGCGCACCTGAGCGGCCAGCGACAGCACGTTCTGCGACCGCTGCGACGAGAGGTTCTTGATGAAGTGGGCCTCGTCGACGACCATGCCTCGCAGGCCGATCGACGCGAGCCACGACATGTGCCGGTCCAGGATCTCGTAGTTGACGATGAAGACGTCGGCGAAGGCGTCGATGTCGTCGCCGTCTCCCTGGATGACCGTCGCACGACGCTGCGGCGTCCACCGCTCGACCTCGCGTGCCCAGTTCATCTTCACGACGTTGGGCACCACGACCAGGAGCGGGTATGCACCGGCGACGGAGGCTGCGAGCACGGACTGCGCGGTCTTGCCGAGACCCGGCTCGTCCGCCAGCAGGAAGCTGCGGTGCCCGGCCTTCACGGCTTCGAGGAACCGCGACTGGTGCACCATGACCTCGAGGCCCTTGGGCGAGATGTGGTCGAACTCCGGTGCAGGCGGCAGCTCCATCGACGCCGCAGCGCCGCCGGCCCCTGTCTCGAACGCCTTGTAGAGCGGACCCATGAGCTCCCAGCCGTCCAGACGACGGCGCGGGGTGGCGGCCGGACGCGGCGTGAGGTCGGGAGCCAGGAACGGGTTGGCCAGTTGCCGCGCCTCGACCGAGGGCGGGGTCACCTGTCGCTCGGCGATCGCGGCGGGAACCATCGAGATCTGCACCGGGGCAGCGTCGGCGATGATGAGCTCTTCCGGCGCCAGTTCGGCTCCGGATTCGAGCAGCCAGTCCCGACGCATGCGCTTCGCCACCGGCGACGTCGCCTGGTCGGCCTCGAGCAGCTGGATGAGCGACGTGTCGCGGGCTGCCGTCTTGGCGAGGATCGTCGCGACTCCGTCGAGCCGCTTGAGCAGCTCCGCGCGTGCGGGATCGGTGATCTCGCTGTCGGCCTTCACTCTCGCGCGCTCCTCGCGCACCAGGAAGGCGATCACCTGGAACTTCACCCGGTTCGTGGGTCCGAGCTTGCCGCGCTGCGACTTCGCCTCGATCTCGCGCACCTTGCGGGCGAGGATCGGGATGAGGGGTGCCTCGTCGTCGCGACGGGACGTCTTCTTGCGCCGCGTGGCGGCGGTTGCCGTGGTCGGCATGCTCCTCCTGAGCGTGAAAGCTCCGGCTTCCCCCAGGAAGCCATGGGCCGTTCTCGTTGTCCGCGTGTGGCACGAGCCAGGACCGTACGAACAGTGGGTCTTCTTCCCGTCGTGGTACGCGAGATTCGCGAAGTCCGGCGGGAGCCGATGTCCATTCTATGTCATGACGCTCGCCCGAACGCGATTGCCCGCGCCGCGCCGCGCCGGAACTCGGACAGCGGGCCCGTTAGCCCGGGAGCCCCAGGGCACGCGCGGCGTCCGTCACGTCGGCACCCATCTGCGCCATGAGCTTGTCGATGCCTTCGAAGGCCACCATCCCCCGCAGCCTGTCGACGAACTCGACCGTGACGTCGTGCCCGTACAGGTCGAGGCCCGTCTCGCCCAGCACGTGAGCCTCCACCTGCCGGACGAGCACGTCGTCGAATGTGGGGTTCGTGCCGACGGAGATGGCGGAGGGGTGCCGGATACCGGTGTCGTGGTCGACGAGCCACCCCGCGTACACCCCGTCTGCCGGCACGAACGCGTCGACGATGGTCGACAGGTTCGCGGTCGGGAAACCCAGCTCGCGTCCGCGCTTGAGCCCGTGCACGACCTCTCCGCGCACGTCGGGGTACCGACCGAGCACCGTTGCCGCCGAGGCGACATCGCCCTCCATCAGCAGTTCGCGGATCCAGCTCGACGAGACGCGTCGCTCGGAGCCGGGGAGGTACACATCGTCGACGACCTCGACGGAGAAACCGTACAGCGGGCCCATCTCCCGTAGAAGCTCCGGAGTGCCCGCTCCCCTGTTGCCGAAGCGGAAGTCCTGCCCGACCAGAACCGTCGAGACCTGAAGGGCTCCGACGAGGATGTCGACGACGAAGTCCTCGGCACTGCGGGCAGCGAGCTGCTCGTCGAACGTGAGGACCAGGGTGGCGTCGAGTCCGAGCTCCCCCAGGAGTTCGAGCTTGCGCTCCACCGTGACCACGTTCTCCGGGCACCGGTCGGGCCGGATGACGGCGAGAGGGTTGCGGTCGAAGGTGACCGCGACCGCCCGACTTCCCGTCGCGGCCGCGGCTTTCTCGAGGCGTTCGATAACCACACGATGGCCGGCGTGCACACCGTCGAACTTGCCGATCGCGACCGCGCTCGGACCGAAGTCGCTCGGCACGTCCTCCGGGCTGCGGAAGACGATCACGCGCCCACCTCGACCGGACGCACGACATCGGCGGGCCGATGCGTGCGCAGCCACCAGATGCCGAAGACGGGAAGGATCAGCGGGATGAACAGGTAGCCCCGTCCGAAGAGCGACCACACGGTCTCGTGCTGGAAGAGATCGGGGAGAAGGATGCTCAACAGCCCGACGACGAGCACGCCGGTCAGCTCGAAGACGATGGCGACCCAGGCGACCGTGTACCAGCCACGGCGACGGGCCAGGACGAGGGCGAGCGTGGCGAGGATGTAGACGACGGCGGCGAGTGCGGAGAGCGAGTACGCCAGCGGCGCCTCGTCGAACCGGCGCACGATCTGCACGAAGCTGCGACCTGTCGCCGCCAGCGCCATGACGGCGTAGACGATGACGAGGACGCGACCGATTCCGGTCATCCGAGAGGAGGGGGCGGTGGGGCTCATAGCGCATTCCATCCTAGAGCCGCGGGAAGCCGCCGGGTTCCCGCGGCGACCACTCGCGTCACGCGATCTGGACCGCCCAGATGACCTGCATGCGCCACAGCATGATGGCGATCGCGAGTGCCGCGACCCCGAGGATCACCGTGCTCCAGCGGCTGCGCTCCATGAGCGCCCACAGCACGGCTCCGACCGGGAGCAGGGCAGCCGAGACCAGGTACACCCAGTACTCCAGGAGGTCTCCGGTCGGCGGGTTGCCCGCCAGCGGTGCGATGATGGCGACGATCACCTGGACGACGAGGAGCGCCTCGACGAGGGCGAGGGCACCGACGCTGAAGTCGCTCGGCCTTCTGCCGAGCAGCCCCGCGGCGACGCAGAACACACCGGCGGCGACGGCGATGACGATCTGTGCGATCGTGAACCACAGGATCATGGTGCGACCTCCGGCATGTTCATGGCGCTCTTGAGATCCGCGCCGCGCTTCTCGACGATGCCGATCAGGGCACCGTCCTGGTCGATCGCCGCGCCCATCGCCTCGTGCAGACGTGCAGCCTGTCCGCTCAATCGCTTGCCGTGGCGGAGGTCGCGCGCGTCGTCGGAGGACATCTCGAGCACGGGCAGGATCCGCGCCGCCGCTTCGCCCGGAGTCAAGGTCGGCGCGCCCTCGAGTGCATCGAGCCCGACGGCCTCGGTCACATCGAACGGCCCGACCCTCGTGCGCCGCAGTGCCGTCAGATGACCGCCGACGCCGAGGCCCGCCCCGAGGTCTCGGGCGAGGGAGCGGATGTAGGTCCCGGACGAACACTCGACGATGACATCGAGATCGACGTGCCCCTCTCCGCGGCGAGTGGCCAGCAGGTCGAACCGCGAGATCACGACGTCCCGTGCCGCGAGTACGACCTCTTCTCCCGCGCGCACCCGATCGTAGGCACGGCGACCGTCCACCTTGATCGCCGAGACGGCACTGGGGACCTGGGAGATCTCCCCCGTGAGCTCGGCGATGCCGGCCGACACTGCGTCGTCGGTGACCGAGGCCCAGGCATCGGCGGAGGCCGTCGTGAGGATCTCCCCCTCCGCATCGTCGGTGCCGGTGGTCTGGCCGAGACGGATCGTCGCCGTGTAGGTCTTGTCGGCACCCACGATGTACGTCAGGAGCCTGGTTGCCCCTTCGATGCCGATCACCAGCAGACCCGTCGCCATCGGGTCGAGGGTTCCGGCATGCCCCACCTTGCGGGTGCCGAACGCCCGCCGCGTGCGGGCGACCACGTCGTGACTGGTCAGCCCAGCGGGTTTGTCGACGAGGAGGATGCCGGGCGAGACCATCCTCCCAGCCTACCGACGGTGACGGGGCGGAGCGGTCACGGCGCTCAGCCGCAGACCTCGTACGAGGGCTCCGCACCGGTCGTCACCGTGACGTCCCAGGCGGTATCCGCACCCTCCCGGAACGCGAAGAACACGTGGGCGTCGGTCTCACTCGGGAGCATGATCCAGCTGTCGCTCCGATCGTCGACGTCCCCTGCTGCGCGGCGGGGTATGCCGCGAGCAGATCGTCCCTGGTGGCGCCGACGCCCAACCCGGTCATCGTCTGGGGACCTGGAACCCCCTCGAGCGACTCACTCGTAGAGGAGACGGAGATCTCGCGGATGGGAGCGCTCGGGCTCTCGGTGCCCCGCACGAAGGACATGCCGTAGGCGGAATCCGACGCCGTCCACCACGCCGACCATGAGCAGTCGACCGCGTCGTTGGTCCATCCCGGTGCGAGACCGTCGAGCGTCGAGGCGAAGTCGCCACCGATCTCGATCGGCCCGACACCGGCGTCGTCGATGACCCAGGTGCTCGGGTCTGTCGCAACCTCGACTCTGGCTTCCGTCGTCGGGCTCGGAGAATCGGACGGTGTCTGGCTGGGACTGACTTCCCGGCTGTCGGATGGCGCGGGCGCCGCACCCCCGGTGCAACCGGTGAGACCGCTCGTGGCGAGAGCGGTGAGGAGGATGAGCTCGGCGGCGCGTGCACGGATCATGAAGCCCCTGACTCCGGTCTCGGGCACCTCGGCCCGCTCACGTAGGCTGGAGGGATGCCCGACGCGCAGGTCCCTTCCGACGTGGTGTCGGCCCTGCCCGAATGGTACCGCTCCACCGCCAGGGACCTGCCGTGGCGACGCCCCGAGTTTCACGACGAGTTCGGGGCCTGGGGTGTGCTCGTGAGCGAGTTCATGCTGCAGCAGACGCCGGTCGTGAGGGTCATCCCGCACCTCGATGCCTGGTTGAAGAGATGGCCGACGCCCGCGAGGATGGCCAGCGCATCGACGGCGGACGTCGTGCAGCAGTGGGCGAACCTGGGCTATCCCCGGCGTGCGCTCTGGCTGCATCGCGCGGCCGTCGAGATCACCGACCGGCATGGCGGGGTCGTACCGCGCGGGGTGGACGATCTGCTGGCGCTGTCGGGTATCGGCGACTACACCGCCCGTGCTGTGGCCGTGTTCGCCTACGGCGACCGCCACCCGGTCGTCGACACGAACACCCGAAGGGTGCTCGCTCGTGCCGTCGAGGGCCGCGCACAGCCGGGCGCGCCGTCACGCCGAGACCTCGATCTGATGGCCTCGCTGCTGCCCGATGACATCGATGCCGCTGCGATGTTCAACGCCGCGGCGATGGAACTCGGCGCCACCGTGTGCACGTCACGATCACCACGATGCGAGCTGTGCCCGTTGGCAGGCAGTTGCGCCTGGCTGGCGGCCGGCAGACCCGACACCGGGGATGAGCGGCGACGCCAGGCGGCTTACGAGGGGTCGGACAGACAGGCCCGCGGCGCGGTGCTGCGGCTGCTGCGGACCCTGGATCCGGAGCCTGTTCCGCTGGCGGCCGTACTGCCGGACTGGCCTGACGCGGGTCAGCGGGATCGCGCCATCGACTCCCTCATCGCGGACGGCCTCGCGGAAGCCGACGGGTCAGCGCTGTTCCTGCCGCGCTGAACGTCTTCCGCAGGCGATCACGGCAGCCGACGCCTCGACGGGTCCGCACGCTCAGACGTGGTGATCCGTGCGATGCGCGAGCACCGTCAGCTCGACCCTGCTCCGCACGTCGAGCTTGACGAAGACCCGACCGAGGTGCACCTCCACGGTGCGTACCGAGACACGCAGCGCCTCCGCGATCTCGCGGTTCGCGGCTCCTCGGACGGCGCGCATCGCGACCTCCAGTTCGCGCGCCGTGAGCCGGAGCGCCCAGGCCGAACGGCACGCGGAGAGAGCCTCCGCCACGGGGAGGATGCTTCCTTCCCTGGCATCGAGGCGATCCAGCCTGTTCCGGATGGCTCTGGCCCAGGCGGTTGCGCCGGAGATCTCGAACAGCCGCTCCGCGTACTGGAGGTGGATCCTCGCTGACGCGTGATCGTCACGGATCGCCTGCTGCGTCCCGAGCATCATCTCCACCCGCGCCCTCGCGAACGGCGAAGTGAGAGTACGCGCGATCTCGCTCACCTCTTCGCTCTCGGAGGGCCACCGCCCGTCCCCCGCTGTCGCGATGCGTATCCGCAGCTCCTGCGCGAGGGCGATCTCGGGAGGCTCGACCGCCGCGGTCCTGACGCTCTCCTGACCGACGAACGCCATCTCCTCCAGCCCCGGCACCACCAACGTCGGCTGCGGTGCGCCGCGATCGGACCAGAGCCGGAACGTCGCGGCAGCCTCGTCGAACGAACCGGCGAGGAACGAGCGGATGCCGCGGTCCACGAGCAGATCGACCTTCACTCCCACGGGGAGGGCCGCCGTGAGCGAACGGGCGAAAGGCCCGAGCTCACCGAGCACGGCCAGGTCGAGGCGCCGGGCGAGGACCACGCCGAGGCCGGCGAACGGCATCGCGATCGGAAGCCGGAGAGCCGATTGCATCAGTCGGTCGCGCGCAAGCCCGATGTCGCCCCGCCAGACCAGCAGCAGCACCTCGATGACCGCGCGATAGGCCTGGATGACCGGGCTGTTCTCGTACCCAGGGACGAGAGGATCGGGGCCGACGGACAGGACCGATCCATCGGTCGACAGCAGGCGGAGCGCACGATCGATGTCTCCGTCCGTCGCGGCGCGCAGTGCGCGGAGCATGCCCCCGCTCGCCGGACCGGCTCCACTCACGGCGTCGCCGCCGCGATCGCCCACGATGAGCCAGCACAACGCGACGGCGGGATCGCGGAGCTCATCGCCTGCATCCGCGCGGGCGGCCCCGTCTCGCAGGACATCGAGCCAGGTGCGCATCCCGATCCGGTCGCCGCGCTCGGCGCACAGGACGGCCGCGAGAGCAGCAGCCCTGGTCCAGTGGCGCCAGTCCTCCTGATCGAGCGTTCTCGACCGCAGCGTGGTCGGATCGACGGCGGGTACTGCGCCCTGCACGAACGTCCGAGCGACGATCAGCGCGCCGAGGCCGGCGATCCGATGATGCGTGCTTCCACGCGGATAGAGACCTCCCAGCCATGCTGCGGCCTCCGCAGCGAGTCCGGCGCTCAGGGCCGAGGCGCCGGCGACGAGACATGCCTCGTCCTTGGCATCGCCCACGGCGTGTCTATGCGCCTCGGTCGCGAGCAGCAGCGCACGGTCGGGTTGTCCGGCCTCGGAGAGCCGCCGGGCGAGCCGCGTGAGTCCAGGTGCGGTGGACGGGGCTCCCTCGAGTGAAGCCCGCGCCTGGTGCCAGTCCGCACTCGCGCGTTCGCCCCGAGCACGGAAGAGCGCGCTCAACCGCTGGTGAACCGCCGCAGTCCTGGCCGCGCAGGTCGTCGCCTGCACCCAGACGGAGAGTCTCGCATCGACGAGCCGTGCGCGACCGGCGTGCACGAGCACGTGATCTGCGACAGATGCATCGGCCAGTTCGGTCGCCGTTCGTCCGTCGAAGGCGAGCAGCGGACCGAGAGCGTCGTCCAGGCGCACCGCGAGCGCGAGCAGCAGCTCACGATCACGTTCGTCGAGTTCCAGGTCGGCGAACCGGAGCGCGATGGCCGGCACCAGCGGGAGCGGCGTCGGCAACGACTGCAGCCCGTGACGTTGAGCCGGTGTCAGACGCTGGACCACCTCGCGAATCGTCGGCACGTCGCCATGGACGGCGTCGGACAGACGCGCGAGAACGTGCGGAGCGCATCCGAGATCCTGCTCGAGGAGATCCGCCAGGAGAAGTCCGGCCGCGGCGGGCGCGACGAACGGCCCCCCAGTCGTGTCCGTACCCTCGATGCGTCGATCCCCCTCAGCTTCGCGGGATCGGGTCCCGCGGAGCCGAGCGTATCAAACGGCTCTCACTCCGAGTCGTCTTCCGTGCGGTAGGGGTCGGCGTCGCCGGCGTGCGAAGCCGAAGAAGCCAGCTTCGCGACGTCCGCATCGCGCTGCTGCGCCTCGCGGAGCAACGCACCGATGTGGTCGGCGTTCTCCGGCAGCGCGTCCGGGATGAACTCGAGCGTCGGCACGAGTCGTGTGCTCAGCTGTCGTCCGACCTCGCTGCGCAGCATGCCGGTCGCGGAGGTCAACGCGGCTCCGCTGGAGATGCGCTCCTCCTCCGTGCCGAGCACCGTGTAGAACACGGACGCGTGCTGGAGGTCTCCGCTCACACGGACGTCGGTGATGGTGACGAAGCCGAGGCGTGGATCGCGCAGCCCCTTCTCCAGCCGCTCCGCGAGGATCACGCGGATTCGATCCGCAAGTCGGGCCTGTCGTTCGCCTGCCATTGTTCTCTCCCTGTCCAGGAACCCTCAGGGCGTCCCCCGTCTCCCACGAACCGGAAGGAACGGGGAGACGGGGAACGCCCGAGAGTGTTTCGAATAGATCAGCCGCGAGGCTTCTCGATGAGCTCGGTCGTCTCGATCTCGTCACCGATCTGGATGTCGTTGTACTTCCCGAGTCCGATACCGGCCTCGTAGTCCGTACGGACCTCGGTGACATCGTCCTTGAAGCGACGCAGCGACTCGATGGCGAGACCATCGGCGATGACGACGCCGTCGCGGATGACGCGAGCCTTGGCGTTGCGGGTGATCGTTCCCGATCGCACGATGACACCGGCGATGTTGCCGAACTTCGAGGAGCGGAACACCTCGCGGATCTCGGCGACACCCGACTGGACCTCTTCGTACTCCGGCTTGAGCATGCCCTTGAGCGAGCTCTCGATCTCGTCGATCGCGTTGTAGATGACGGAGTAGAAGCGGATGTCCACGCCCTCACGAGCGGCGCGCTCGCGCGCCTTCGTGTCCGGGCGGACGTTGAAGCCCACGATGATCGCGTTGTCGATCGTCGCCAGGTTCACGTCGGACTCGGTGATCGCGCCGACACCGCGGTGGATGATGCGCAGCTGCACCGAGTCGTCGACCTCGATCTTGAGCAGCGACTCCTCGAGTGCCTCGACGGCACCGGAGACGTCACCCTTGATGATGAGGTTGAGCGACTCGACCTTGCCCTCTTCGAGAGCACGGGTGAAGTCCTCGAGCGAGATGCGCTTGCGGGCCTTGGCCAGCTGGGCGTTGCGCTCGACCGCTTCACGCTTCTCAGCGATCTGACGGGCCATGCGGTCTTCCTCGGTGACGATGAAGACGTCGCCGGCGCGCGGTACAGAGTTCAGACCCTGCACCTGGACCGGACGCGACGGGTAGGCCTCGAGGACCTGCTCGCCGTTCTCGTCGGCCATCGCACGCACACGGCCGTAGGCCGTACCCGCGACGATCGCGTCGCCGACCCGGAGCGTTCCGGACTGGATGAGCACCGTGGCGACCGAACCGCGACCCTTGTCGAGCTTCGCCTCGATGGCGACACCGCGAGCGGCCTTGTTCGGGTTCGCGGTCAGGTCGAGGCCGGCATCCGCCGTGAGCAGCACGGCATCCAGGAGATCCTGGATACCCGTGTTCGCCCGAGCGGAGACGTCGACGAACATGACGTCGCCACCGAACTCCTCGGCGACGAGACCATACTCGGTCAGCTGCTGACGCACCTTCGAGGGGTTGGCGTCGGGCTTGTCGACCTTGTTCACCGCGACCACGATCGGCACGTTCGCCGCCTGTGCGTGGTTCAGCGCCTCGACCGTCTGCGGCATGATGCCGTCGTCGGCTGCGACCACGAGGATCGCGAGGTCGGTGACCTGCGCACCACGGGCACGCATGGCGGTGAACGCCTCGTGACCCGGGGTGTCGATGAACGTGATGGCTCGCTCGATGCCCTCGTGCTCGGTCCAGACCTGGTAGGCACCGATGTGCTGGGTGATGCCGCCGGCTTCTCCCTCGATGACGTTGGTCTGACGGATCGCGTCGAGCAGTCGCGTCTTACCGTGGTCGACGTGACCCATGACGGTGACGACGGGAGGACGGATCTCGAGGTCTTCCTCGCTCTCCGCCTCCAGCTCGGCCTCGAGGTCGAGACCGAAGCCCTCGAGGAGCTCCTTGTCCTCGTCCTCGGGCGAGACCATCTGGATCTTGTAACCGAGCTCCTCGCCCAGCACCTCGAACGTCGCCTCATCCAGCGACTCGGTGGCCGTGGCCATCTCGCCGAGGTTGAAGAGGATCGTCACGAGGGTTCCGGGCTGCACCGTGTAGCCGGTCAGCGTCTCGATCTTGTCCGCGAAGTCCGCGATCGATGCGCCGCGACGCATGCGGATGATCTCTCCGTTGCCGCGGGTGACGTTGACGCCACCGACGACCGGAGCACTCCGCATCTCGAACTCTTGCCGCTTCGCCCGCCGCGACTTGCGCTGCTTGCTCTTGCCACCGCCCTTACCGAAGGCACCTGCCGTGCCACCGCCGGGTCCACGGCCGCGACCGCCGCCACCACCGGGACGACCGGCGAAACCGCCGCCGGGACGTGCACCGGGGCCGCCTGCTCCACCGGGTCCACCGGCGCCGCCGGGACGACCGGGGCCTCCGGGACGCTGCTGGAACGGAGCACCGGGACGACCACCCTGGCCACCGCGGGGTGCACCAGGACGAGGCGAGCCGGGCCGAGGCGCACCCGGACGGGGTGCACCGGGACGAGGCGCCTGAGGACGCGGGATGTTCCCCGGAGTCGGACGCTGGCCCATGCCCTGCGCCGAGGCGAAGGGGTTGTTGCCGGGACGGGGACCGGCGGGACGCTGGCCCATGCCCTGGGCGGACGAGAAGGGGTTGTTACCCGGACGCGGAGCGCCCGGAGTCGGTGCACTGCTCTCGGCGGGTGCCGCCGCCTCCGGAGCTGCAGGCGCGGGAGCCGCTGCTGCAGGTGCAGGAGTCGGGTCCGCGGGTGCTGGAGCAGCGGGGGCCGGAGCCTCCGGGGCGGGCTTGGGACCGGGCTTGGGGCCGGGCTTGGGGCCCGGTTTGGCGCCGGAACTCGCACCGGGCTTCGCCGCAGACGCGGCCGGCTTCGCGGCCGGAGCAGCAGGGGCTGCGCTCTTGAGCGAGCTGTCGGCCTCGATCGCCGCGCGCAGCTTGCGCGCCACCGGCGGTTCGATGGTCGAAGAGGGGCTCTTCACGAACTCGCCGAGTTCCTTGAGCTTTGCAAGTGCGATCTTGCTGTCGACGCCGAGTTCGGCGGCGATCTCATGTACGCGTGGTTTACCAGCCACAATTCTCCTGTCTGAGTCGGTCCACCCAGACAGGGCAGACCACTAGTCGCGGACGGGTCTCATTTCGAGCCGTTCACTTTGTTTCCATAGCTGTTCAGCCTTTGTTTCTTGGTGGGTGCTGTTCGAAGGTCCGTGTGTCCAGCTGAGTGTTCACACGCAGTGCTCGTCCGAAGGCTCGTCGCCGCAGAGCGGCCTCCATGCATTCGGGTGTCGGATGCACCCACGCGCCGCGCCCCGGCAGGACAGCACGCTCATCGGGGATGAGGGTGTCGTTCTGGGCAACCACCCGGAGAAGGGCGGAGCGGGGAGCACGCGTGCGACAACCGACGCACGTTCGTACGGGTTCCATCTTACACCTGCGTTTCACCCCGCCTCGCCCGTTCCCGGGCGCGGCGGAAGGCCGAAGCCGGTCAGTCGAGGACGCTGTCCGGCTGGATGTCGATCTTCGCCCCCGTGAGCTTGGCGGCCAGGCGGGCATTCTGGCCCTCCTTGCCGATCGCGAGCGACAGCTGGTAGTCGGGCACCAGCGCGCGGACGGCCTTGGTGCCGGCATCGAGCACGAAAGAGCTCGTGACCTTGGCGGGTGAAAGCGCGTGCGCCACGAAGGTCGGGAGATCCGCGTCATAGTCGACGATGTCGATCTTCTCGCCGGCGAGCTCCTCGGTCACCGCGCGCACACGACGACCCAGCTCACCGATGCAGGCGCCCTTGGCATTGATCGAGGGGTCGTTCGCCTTCACCGCGATCTTCGTGCGGTGTCCGGCCTCCCGGGCCAGCGCCACGATCTCGACCAGACCGGCCGCGATCTCCGGCACCTCCAGGGCGAAGAGCTTGCGGACGAGCCCAGGGTGCGTACGCGAGACGGTGATCTGCGGGCCCTTGAGCCCCTTGGCCACACTCGTGACGTAGACGCGCAGGCGCGAGCCGTGCGTGTACTCCTCGCCGGGCACCTGCTCCTCAGGGGGAAGGATCGCCTCGACGGAACCGAGGTCGACGTGGATCATGCGGGGATTCGGGCCCTGCTGGATTACGCCGGCGACGATGTCGCCTTCCTTGTCCTTGAAGTCGCCGAGCACGACGTCGTCCGCGATGTCACGGAGACGCTGGCTGATGACCTGCTTGGCGGCGAAGGCGGCGATGCGGCCGAAGTCATCCGGCGTCGCGTCCTCTTCGCCGATGATCGCGCCCTCTTCGTCCTTGACGACCTGCAGGACGGCGACGTGGCCGGTCTTGCGGTCGAGGTCGACGCGGACACCCTCGGGCGTGACGCCGTCGGCTGCGACGTGCTTGGAGTACGCGGTCAGGATCGCCTGCTCGATGATGGCGACGAGCTCATCGAAGGGAATCGCCTTCTCCTTCTCGATCCCTCGCAGCAGACTCAGTTCGATGTCCATGACGGCCTCTCTATTCAGCTCTCGTCGCGCCTGTTCGCACGCGCGACATCCGTACCACGATACCCTGTGCCCACCGGCTCCCGCACGGCGGCGGCGGTGGCGGAATCCCGGAGCCGCTCGAGGAGGAGCACGTGAGCACATTCGACACGGTCGTGATCGGCGCAGGCATGTCGGGGCTCACGAGCGCCCGGATGCTCGCCGACGCCGGTCAGCGCGTCGTGGTCCTCGAGGGGCGCGACCGCATCGGAGGCCGCATGCACACCGACCGCAGCGCCGGATTCCCGGTCGATCTCGGCGCCTCATGGATCCACGGCATCGAGAACTCCCCGCTGTGGGACCTCGTGCATGCGCTGCGCATCCCGGCGATCGAGTACACGGTGGGCAGCTTCCAGGTGGGAGGTCGCCCGATCGAGAACTACGACGGCCGGGGCCGCCGTCTGGACGAAGCCGCGACCGCGCAGTGGGTCAGCGACGTCGATCTGGCCGACCGCCTGCTCGTGGAGGAGATCGCCGCATCCTCCTCCGGCGACACGTACCTGGACGTCACGGAGCGCGCTCTGGACAGGTCGGGGCTCTCCCCTGATCGCATCGACGACATCCGCGAGTTCTTCCGCCATCGCGTCGAGGAGCAGTGCGGCGCCTGGATCGGCGATCTCGATGCCCATGGCCTCGACGAGGATGCGATCGAGGGCGACGAGGTCATCTTCCCCCGCGGTTACGACGAGCTCCCCCGCCGCATCGCAGACGGCCTCGATGTGCGCCTGGAGACGGTCGTGACCCGCGTGAGCCGTTCCGCAGCGGGCGTCGTCGTGCGCGCCGGTGATACCGAGTACCGCGCGGACCGCGTCATCGTCACCGTGCCGCTCGGGGTCCTCAAGGCGGGAACGATCTCGTTCGATCCCGAGCTCCCCGAAGCGGTCTCCGGCCCTATCTCCCGCCTCGGGATGGGCGTGTTCAACAAGGTGTTCGTCCAGTTCCCCGAGCGCTTCTGGGACGAGGAGACGTACGTGATCCGCGCACTCGGCGACGCCGGCGAGCACTGGCACTCCTGGTACGACGTGTCGGCAGTGAGCGGGATCCCCACGCTCCTCACCTTCGCCGCCGGCCCTTTCGGTCGTCGGATGCAGGACCTCGCTGATGCCGAGATCGTCGCCGACGCGGTCAGCGCTCTCCACGTCCTCTACGGAGACGCCGTCGGTGAACCGCTCGCGCACTGGGTCACGCGTTGGGGCGAGGACGAGTTCTCGAACGGCTCGTACTCCCACCTCGCCCTGGGATCGACGCACCACGATCACGATGCTCTGGCGGGCCCCGTCGACGGGGTGCTGCACTTCGCCGGCGAAGCCACCTGGGGCGATGAGCCGGCCACGGTCGGGGCGGCGTTCTACTCCGGCCACCGCGCTGCGGAGCGCATCCTCGATCGCCCGGTCGATCTCGCCGACTTCGCCGCCCGCATCACCGCGCGGGAGCAGACGGTAGGGCGTTGATCGCGCCGATCAGTCGGAACAGATTGCCCACCTGCCGCTGATCCAGGTGCAGGATCAGGCGCGGGAGGTCGAGGTTGTCGGCGTCGGCGACCTCCGGCTGACGCGGGCCCGTCCGCTCGATCCTCCCCGATGACAGCATCGAGCCGAACTCCTCGTTGAGCCGATCGATCTCCTCGTCCGTCGGCTCCGCCTTGAGCCGCAGCACCAGCGCATCGCCCACCCAGCGCAATGAGTCGTAGTTGTGCCAGAAGCCCGTGATCTCCGCCCTGGCCGCATCGACCGAATCCGTGATCACGACGCGATCGAAGTCGCCCTCCGAGATGACCCCGGTCGGGGCGAGATGGTCGTCGATGAAGCTGCGAAGCCCCTGCCAAAAGGTGCCACCCGGCTCGTCGAGCAGAACGATCGGCGTCGGTTCCGCCTTGCCGGTCTGCTGCAGGGTGAGCAGCTCGAACATCTCGTCGAGGGTGCCGAACCCACCCGGCAGGCAGATGAACCCGAGCGATTCCTTGATGAGCATGAGCTTGCGGGTGAAGAAGTACTTCATCGCGACCACGTGGTCCTGGCCGGCCACGAAGCCGTTGGGCTTCTCCTCGAACGGGAGCCTGATCGAGACGCCCAGCGAGAGGGCAGGACCCGCTCCCTCGGAAGCCGCCTGCATGATGCCGGGCCCCGCCCCCGTGACGACCATCCATCCATCCCCCGCGAGGGCCGAGGCGACGTCGCGCGCCGTCAGATACAGCGGATCGTCCTGCCTGGTTCGCGCCGAGCCGAAGACCGTGACCTTGGGGACGCCGCGGAACGGAGCGAAGAGACGGAACGCATCACGCATCTCGGCGAGCGCTGCCGAGGCGATCTTCAGATCGAGGCGGTCGGCGCCGTCCTCCCCCAGAAGGATCGCGGTGCGCAGCATCCGCATCACGAGCCTGCGGTCGGTGTGCACTCCCGCATCGTCGAGGACGGCGTTGATCTCGGCGCTGAGCGCTTCAGGGAGGGGTTCGTCGATCATGCCTCCAGGGTGTCATGCCCCGGGGCGACCGTGGCCTCCTGCCACGCCGTCGCTCAGACTCCGCGGGACTCGTCGACGGCCGCCCGGATCTCGTCGTGCGGGAGCGCGACGCTCCTGTGCCCGTCGCGTCCTGTCATGTCCTGCGCTGCGACGAGTGCGTTCCACACGGCCTCGTCGACGGCCTGCACCGCTGCCGTCAGGAAGGGATCGATCCGCCCCCACGGGATCAGGCGCATGGTCTCGTAGACCTCGTCGCTCCCCTCCGGGAACTGCGACGTGAGCGCACCCTCGTTCGCGGTGGAGAACGCGAGGACGATGTCGCCCGAGAAGTGACTGCCCGCGGTGCCGCTGCGGCCGAGACCCAGGGCTCCCCGACGAGCCAGTGCCGCGCACTGACCGGGAAGGAAGGGGGCGTCAGTGGCGATGACCACGATCGCGGATCCGGCTCCTCCCGGGGCATGTTGGCGCCGCTCCCGAGCGAACCAGTCGTCGTCGCCCATCGGGTTCGGCGCCGACGATCGTGCGCCCAGGTCGATGCTGCCGAGCCGAAGCTCGTCGCGCGCACCGAAGTTCGCCTGGATGAGGACTCCGACGGTGTACTCGGCACCGCCGTACGCCACCGTCCTGGATGCCGTGCCGGTGCCTCCCTTGAAGCCGTAGCAGTTCATCCCCGTCCCTCCGCCGACGTTCCCCTCCGCCGGTGCGGCGGTGCTGGCCGCCTCCAGGGCCGACCACGCGTCCGCCGGCGTGACGTGACCGCCGTTGATGTCGTTGAGGTATCCGTCCCAGGTCTCCCCGACGACGGGCAGCATCCACTGGGCGGCGACGTGCGGGGCGACCTGCGCCACCCAGGAGTCGATACCGCTGTGCACGGCTCCGACCGCATGCGAGCTGGTGATCCCGATCGGCATGGACAGCGATCCGGACTCGTCGATCCATGCGCGGCCGGTGAGCTCGCCGTTCCCGTTGAAGGCGTGGACGGCCGCAGCACAGGGCACGCCCACTCCCTCGCGGCCCCGGGGCAGGACGGCGGTGACCCCGGTGCGGACGGCGTGCGCCCCCTCCCCCGCGACCATGGTGCGATATCCGACGGCCACACCGGGGACGTCGGTGATCGCGCCGTGGGTGCCGCTGCGTCCCGCGAACGGGACCCCCAGATCCCTTGCCCTGATACGCCTGCGCGACGACTCCGACGCCGATGAGGAAACCACCATGTACTCCACTCTGACCTGAACGTATGTTCAGAGAGTACGTCACCCAACGCATGTTTTGCTTGACTTAACCCGTCTTTGCCTTTTGAATCACTGTTCAAGATCTCGTACCGTCCGATACGCACCCTTCCGACAGCAGATTCCGGAGCCGCAGATGTCTCAGCCGAATCCCTCCGTCCCCACGACCACGACAACGACGCTCGCCCAGCGGCGCCTCGGAGTCTGGGCGATCGTCTTCTTCGTGGTCTCCGCCGCAGCTCCCCTCACGGTCGTCGCCAGCGCTGCAGCCACGGACTTCCGTCTCGCCGGCATCGGCGGCCCGGGCGCGATGCTCGCCAGCGGTGTCGTGCTGATGCTGTTCGCCTTCGGTTTCACCGCCATGTCGAGGTATGTGCGCAACACCGGCGCCTTCTACGTCTACGGCGCTCGAGGACTCGGCAAACCCGTCGGCATCGGCATCGTGTTCGTGACGATCTTCTCCTACACCGCCCTGTGCATCTGCTTCTACGGCTTCGTCGGGTTCTTCGGGGAGATGACGTTCTCCGCACTCTTCGGCATCGATCTGCCCTGGACCGTCTACGCGCTGCTGGCGCTCGTCATCGTCGGGGTGCTCGGCTACCGCAAGATCGATGTCGGTGCCAAGGTTCTGGGCGTCCTGCTCACGGCCGAGGTCGCCATCCTGCTCGTCCTCGCAATCGCCGTGCTCGCCTCGGGCGGCCCCGAGCCGATCTCGTTCGCCTCCTTCGCGCCCGAGAACGTCTTCTTCGCCGCCGGGAGCGGCGCGCTCTTCGTCTTCGGGTTCGGTGCCTACCTCGGCTTCGAGAGCACGGCGATCTACGCCGAGGAGGCGCGGGATCCGGCACGCACCGTGCCGATCGCGACATACATCTCGATCGCGTTCCTCGGCGTCTTCTACGCCTTCACGTTCTGGATCCTCACGGTCGCCTTCGGCATCGAGGGCGTGCTGCGCCTCGCCCTGCAGGACGACTTCCAGGACATGGTCTTCCACGCCGGCGACGCGTACCTGGGCGCCTGGGCGTCCGTGACGATGCGGGTGCTGATCGTCACGAGCTTCTTCGCCTGCCTCCTCGCGTTCCACAACGCCAGCTCCCGGTACCTCTTCTCGCTCGGACGGGAGCGTCTGCTGCCGTCGTGGCTCGCGCAGACCCAGCCGACGACGCAGGCACCTCACCACGCAAGCCTCGTGATCTCGATCGTGTCGCTCGTGGCCATCGCGGTGACGATCATCAGCGGAGCGGATCCCTTCCTCGGCTTCGCGCTCCCTGTGTACTCGATCGGCGTGGCCGGGTTGGTCTTCGCCCAGGCCGTGGCCGCCATCGCCGTGGTCGGTTTCTTCCTGAGAGGGCGGCGAGGCCACAGCATCTGGCGGGTACTGGTCGCACCGGCGCTCGGGGCGCTCGGTCTGATCGTCGGATTCGTCCTCATCGCGACCAACTTCGATCTCGTCACCGGTCTCCAGGGGCCCGTCAACCTCGCGCTCCTCGCCCCCACCCCCGCCCTGTTCGTGGCCGGCATCGTCGTCGGGATCGTCCTGAAGCGACGTCGTCCCCGCCACTATGCTGAACTCACCACGCTCGTTCCCGACGACGAGTAGCGCCAGGCGCGAGGAGGATACGTGGCCGAGCAGCGCAAGCACGCCACCCGACGGGCGGAGCTCATCTCCGCGACCAGGCGCGTCGCCGGGCGCAGCGGTCTCCTCGGCACGAACGTGCGCGCGGTCGCCGCGGAGGCCTCGGTCAGCGCGGGGAGCGTGCTGTACTACTTCTCCACCTTCGACGAGCTGATGTATGCGACCGTCGAGGGTGTCCTGGAGGAGATGTACGAGAGACGACGCGCACTCGCCGAGAACGAGCCCGACCCGGCGAAGCGTCTGGTCGCTCTCGTCACGGCCGGGATCCCGGACGAGATCAGCGACCATCTGCGCATGGCGTACGAGAGCATCCCCCTGCTGCGGGAGCAGCCTCAGTACCGTCCCCTGCACCGCTCCATCGTCGAACGGCAGGTCGCGCTCTACAGATCGACGATCGAGATCGGCACGGCGCTCGGCACCTTCCGCCCCACCGCCGACCTCACCGTGATCGCACGGAACATCGTCGCTCTCGAGGACGCGTACGACCTCTACCCGCTGATCGGCGTCGAGCTGGGAGCGCAGACGTACCGGTCGAACATCCTCTCCTACGCCCGCACTGCCCTCGACTGCGACTTCGGCGCCTGAGCCCCGCCGTCCGCTCGTCTGCCTTCGGCGATGTCGAGCACGGCGGCTGCTCCCTGTCAATGCCCGTGTGCCCGCACGCTCCGCACGGCACGCTGACGTCATGACGGAGATCACAGGACCCGAAGCCCTCGCCCGCATCGCCGAACTCGTGGAGGACATCGACATCACGATGCTCACCACGACCGACGACGACGGCAACCTCGTGAGTCGGCCGATGTCGACCAGGCAGATGGACGACGCGGGCGACATCTGGTTCTTCACCGCTGAGGACACCGAGAAGGTCCACAGGGCCCGAAAGCACCACGACGTGGGCCTCGCCTACTGCGATGCCAAGGGCATGCGATACGTGTCGGTCGCCGGCACCGCAGAAGTGGTGCACGACCGCGCCAAGATGGAGGAGCTCTACTCCGCGTCCCTGGAGATCTGGTTCGCGGACGGCCTCGACACCCCGGGCATCGCCCTCCTCAAGGTCACGCCGAAGGTCACCGAGTTCTGGGAGCCCTCGAAAGGCAGGCTCGCGCTCGCGGCGGGTGCCCTGAAGTCGCTCGTGACCCGGGACACCCCGGACCACGACACCATGAACCACGGCCGCATCGTCTGCTGACGATGCGGCCGTGAAGGCTCACTGTGGGGTCAGTGCGCGGCGGAGAGTCGCGGCACGACCTCGTCGACGGAGACGGCCTCGCGCTCCCCGGTGGCGCGGTCCCACAGCTCGACCTGGCCCTCTGCGGCCCCGCGACCGACGATGACGATCTTCGGCACACCGACGAGCTCGGCGTCTCCGAACTTCACTCCGGGCGAGACCTTCGGCCGGTCGTCGTAGAGCACGTCGAGCCCCGCGGCTTCGAGCTGAGCGGAGATCCCCTCCGCGACCTCGAACGCGACCTGGTCGCGGCCCGCGGCGACGACCTGCACGTCGAACGGCGCGACGGACGCCGGCCAGATGAGGCCCTTGTCGTCGTTGTTGAGCTCGGCGATGATCGCGAGGATACGGGTCACGCCGATGCCGTACGAGCCCATCGTGACGGTGACGAGCTTGCCGTTCTCGTTCAGCACCTTGAGGCCCAATGCCTCGGCGTACTTGCGTCCGAGCTGGAAGACGTGCCCGATCTCCATGCCGCGAGCGAGCTCGACCGGACCGGAGCCGTCGGGGGCGGGATCGCCTGCACGCACGTTCGCGATCTCCACGATGCCGTCGGCGGCGAAGTCGCGGCCGGCCACCACGGAGTGCGCGTGCTTCTCGTCGATGTTCGCGCCGGTGATCCAGCTCGTGCCCTCGCTCACGCGCGGATCGACGAGGTAACGGATGCCGGTGGCCGACTCCTCGCCGAGCACTGCTCCCGTCGGCGACCACGGACCGATGTAGCCCTTCACCAGCAGCGGGTTGTTCTCGAAGTCGTCCGCGGTGGCCGTCTCGACCTCGGCGGGCGCGAAGGCCACCTCGGCGCGCTTCTCATCGACCTCGCGGTCACCGGGGATGCCGACGATGACCAGTTCGCGGGTGCCATCGAGGTGCGTGAGGGCGAGGACGACGTTCTTGAGCGTGTCCGCAGCGGTGTACTCGCCGTCGAGTTCGCGGTTGGCGTGAGCCACCAGCGTGTCGATGGTCGGCGTGTCCGGGGAGTCGAAGATGACCGGGGACGCCTCGGCGTCGTAAGCGATGGCCTCTGGCACCGCCGTGGTGAAGGCCTCGACGTTCGCCGCGTACCCGCCCGCGCTCCGCACGAACGTGTCCTCCCCGACAGGCGTGGGGTGCAGGAACTCCTCGCTCCGGGAGCCGCCCATCGCGCCGGCGTCGGCCTGGACGATGACGTACTCGAGTCCGAGGCGCTGGAAGATGCGCTCGTACGCGTCGCGCTGCGCCTGGTAGCTGACGTCCAGGCCCTCGTCTGACGAGTCGAACGAGTACGCGTCCTTCATCGTGAACTCGCGTCCGCGGAGCAGACCCGCCCGCGGGCGTGCCTCATCGCGGTACTTGTCCTGGATCTGGAAGATCGTGAGGGGCAGGTCCTTGTACGAGGAGTAGAGGTCCTTCACGAGCAGCGTGAACGCCTCCTCGTGCGTGGGCGCGAGCAGGTAGTCGCCGCCCTTGCGGTCCTGCAGACGGAAGAGCAGGTCGCCGTACTCGTCCCAGCGCCCGGTGGCCTCGTAGGCCTCACGCGGCATGAGAGCGGGGAAATGCACCTCCTGCGCGCCGGCGGCTGCCATCTCCTCCCGGACGACGGTCTCGATCTTCGACTTGACGCGCAGCCCCAGTGGCAGCCACGCGAAGATGCCGGCGGCCTGCGGGCGGATGTATCCCGCCCGGATCAGCAGCCGATGGCTGGCGACCTCTGCGCCTGCAGGGTCTTCACGGAGCGTGCGGAGGAAGAAGTTCGAAAGACGAGTGACCACGGAGCAAGTCTAGTGAGCCGTGGTCACCCGTCTTCGACCGCGTCAGTTGAGAGCGGGGAGGTTCGCCGGGACGACGCCACCCGCGTAGAGGTCGGCCGCCAGCTCCTGCAGGGCCGTCAGAGCCACCCGCTGCGGAAGCGGGCCGTACGAGATGCGTGCGACGCCGAGCTTCTCGTACTCGGACGCGGCGAGGGCGCCGGGGATCCCGATGACGCTCACCTTGCGCTCGCCGATGCCCTCGACGAGCTGGCGGGTCACGTTCATGTCGAGGATGCCGGGGACGAAGACCGCCGTCGCGCCGGCATCGAGGTAGGCGCGACCACGCTGGATTGCATCGGCGATGCTCTCCTGCACGGAGCGACCGCCGGCGCGGACGAACGCATCGGTGCGGGCGTTGAGAGCGAAGGAGACGCCCTCCGACTGTGCGGCCTTCACGATCGCCTCCACCGCTGCGACGGACTCGTCGAGCGGCTTGAGGCGATCCTCGACGTTCCCACCGACGACGCCGACTCCGATCGCGAGGCGGGTGGTCTCTCCCGCATCCCCGTACCCGTCGTCGAGGTCTGCCGTGACGGGCACCGGGACGGCGGCCGCGATGCGACCCACCATGTCGATCATGATGTCGCGAGGCGTCGAGCCGTCCTCGTAGCCGAACGATGCGGCGATCCCGTGTCCGGCCGTCGCGATCGCCTTCGTCTCGGGAAGAGCGGCGACCGCTCGTGCGGAGACGACGTCCCACACGTTGACGACACGGAGGATCTCCGGTGCGTCGTAGAGTCCGACGAGGGTCTGGGCTTTGGCTGCAGTGATCATGACTCCACGCTAACGCGGGATGGCTTCGGCAGGGCCGGTTCACCCGCACCCGCGCCTAGTCTGGAACCATGCCTCAGCGCCGATCGCACGTCGCCCCGTCCGCCGCGCAGACCGAATTGGCATCGGCGCTCGCTGCTCTGCGCGAGTCGATGGATGCGCCCCTCGACTTCCCCGACGACGTCATCGCCGAGGCGGAGGCCGCGACCGCCGTGGTACCGGAGCTCGATCTTCGCGAGATCCCCTTCGCCACGCTCGATCCGGAGGGCTCCCGAGACCTCGACCAGGCCTTCCATCTCGAGCGCGCCGGAACGGGGTACACCGTCCGGTATGCGATCGCCGACGTCCCGGGGTTCGTCGTCCCCGGTGGAGCCGTGGACGTCGAGGCGCGCCGGCGAGGACAGACCCTGTACGCCGCCGACGGCACGATCCCGCTCCACCCGCGCGTGTTGAGCGAGGATCGCGCCTCGCTGCTCCCCGACGTCGACCGTCCGGCGCTCGTCTGGACCTTCGAGCTCGACCCCGCGGGCATCGTCTCGGACTTCCGTCTGCAACGCGCCCTGATCCGCTCGCGCGCGCAGCTCGACTACGGGACCACCCAGGATGCGCTCGACCGCGGAGAGGACGGGCCCGCCGCGCTGCTGCCCGAGATCGGTGCTCTGCGGCTCGAGCAGGAGCGACTGCGCGGCGGGGCGAGCCTGAACCTGCCGGACGAGGAGGTGGTGCGCGGAGACGACGGCACCTACGCGATCGAACGTCGACGCCCGCTTCCCGTCGAGGAATGGAACGCCCAGCTCTCGCTCATGACGGGGATGGCCGCTGCCACGCTGATGCTCGACGCCGGAGTGGGCATCCTGCGGACGATGCCGGAACCGGATGGAGCGGCCTTCGACACGTTCCGACACCAGACCGAAGCTCTCGGCCGCCCGTGGACCTCCGGCGCGTACGGGGACTATCTCCGGGCCCTGGACCGTACCGACCCGTTGACCCTCCCGGTGCTGGAAGCCGCGTCGTCGCTCTTCCGTGGCGCCGGGTATCTGGTGTTCGACGGCCAGGCGCCGGACGATGCCGTGCAGGCGGCGATCGGCGCCCCTTACGCGCACGCGACCGCTCCCCTGCGCCGCCTGGTCGATCGCTGGGTCCTCGCGATCTGCCTCGCGGTGTCGAACGGCGAGCCGATACCCGCGTGGATCCGCTCCTCGCTCGCACAGCTTCCCGCGCTGATGCAGGAGTCGGGACAACGGGCGTCGCGGCTGAACGCGGCCACCGTCAACAGCGTGGAAGCCGCGCTCCTCACGCCTCTGATCGGCTCGACGGTCGATGCCACCGTGATCGAGCTGCGCGGAGAGCGCGCTGCCGTCCAACTCACCGAGCCGGTGGTCACGGCGACCGCGCCGATTCCCTCAGAGGCACGACCGGGCGACGTCGTCCGGCTTCGCATCATCAGTGCCGATATCGGCACGGGAGAGGTCGAGTTCGCTCTCTGACTCGGTGACAGCAGCGTCCGACGCGGGAGCGCCGTCCGCTGACGTCAGCGCGCGGGAGCCGCCACGGTCGTCATGACCAGCAGCTGAGGATCGCTCAGGTCCAGGCTCACGACGATGGAGGCGAACTCCGAGAGCGACTCCGCGTGCGTGCCCCCGCAGAGGATCACGGCCTCTCCTTCCGGGAGATCGCAGTGCCAGCGCCGCCGATCGACGATCGTGGGCCCTTCCGTCACGATGCTGCTCACAGCACCTGAGGCGACCCATGCCGCGAGCTGCTCATTGATCCGTCGCTCGCGCTCGGACAGGGTCGTGGCGAAGGTCTCGGTATCGAAGCCGGCCCGGCGCAGGCTCTTCCCGAGCCGGTACTCGTCGACAGCGCCATCTTCGTGGATGCGGCTGGACTGGTTGGCGCGACCCTCGAAGTCGGGGTTGCCGAGAGCGTCCTCCCCCGGTTCCTTGCGCCAGAGATCGGCGAGGGCCAGATCGAGCGCCAGCGAGGCGACATGGCATGCGGTGTGCCCGCGGCTGAGTCCGGCACGACGAGCGGCGTCGACGGTCAGGTCGGCTCGAGCGCCCTCCGTGAAGGATGCCGGGGCGGCCCCCTCGATCAGGTGTCCGACGAGCCAGGTCCAGCCCTCAGCACCGCGCTTGACGGGGATCGCGCTTCCCACCGCGAACTCCCCCTCGTCCGAGATCGCGGCCATGACGGCTTCGACCACTCGGACGGTGTCGTCGCCGACGGCGATGCTCCCTGTGTCACCCGGCTGGTCGGGCCAGGTGTGGTCGACCGGGTGGAAGGGCGTCTCGTCGACCACGACGATCGTGCCCTCGGGCGTCTGCTCCACGCGGGCGATGACCCCGTCTCCGGTCACGGTCCCTGTCGGGAAGGTCACGATGGTGGGCGTCGACATGGTTCTCCTCGGATACGACGTCGGGGTCTCGAGATGGCGGCGCGTTCGACGCCCGCGGACCTCGGTCAGATCGGTCAGTGGGACGGCGGAATGGTGAAGCTGGCGAGCTTGTCTCCGTCGACCACGAAGATGCCGTCGGATTCGCCGTTGAAGACCCGACTCGCCCAGCCGAAGCGGATGCGCGTGGTGTCTCCCTCGGTCGTGGCCGAGAGCACGGTCATACGCGCGCCGGCGCCGATCGCATCGCTGCCCGCCCATGCGCGGACCCCGTCGGGACCGGCCTTGACCGTGCCCCAGTCGCTGACGAACCCGTCGGCCGTGAAAACGGCGACGAACGCATCCGTGTCCGCGGCGTTGATCGCGTCGATCATCGCCCTGACGGGAACAGGGAGGGCGGAATCCGACATCTCGTGCTCCTCGCCGCTCAGACCGTGACGACCTGGGCGGTGCCGAGCGGCGCCTCTGGGCCCATCTCGGCGGCGATCCGGTTGGCCTCTTCGATGAGAGTGGCGACGATGTCCGCCTCCGGCACGGTCTTGATGACCTCGCCCTTCACGAAGATCTGGCCCTTGCCGTTGCCCGAAGCCACGCCGAGATCGGCCTCGCGAGCCTCACCTGGACCGTTGACGACGCAGCCCATCACCGCGACCCGCAGGGGAACGGTCATGTCCTTGAGGCCTTCGGTGACGTTCTCGGCGAGCGTGTACACGTCGACCTGTGCGCGACCGCACGAGGGGCATGAGACGATCTCGAGCTTGCGCTCTCGGAGGTTGAGCGACTGCAGGATCTGGTGGCCGACCTTGACCTCTTCCGCCGGCGGTGCGGAGAGAGATACCCGGATCGTGTCGCCGATCCCCTCGCCGAGGAGGATGCCGAAGGCGGTGGCGCTCTTGATCGTTCCCTGGAAAGCGGGTCCGGCCTCGGTCACTCCGAGGTGCAGCGGCCAGTCGCCCCGCTCCGCCAGCTGACGGTACGCCTTCACCATCACGATGGGGTCGTTGTGCTTGACCGAGATCTTGAAGTCGTGAAAGTCGTGCTCCTCGAACAGCGATGCCTCCCAGACGGCACTCTCCACGAGGGCCTCAGCGGTGGCCTTGCCGTATTTCGCCAGGATCCTGCGGTCCAGCGAGCCGGCGTTAACACCGATTCGCAGGGAGACACCGGCGGCCTTGGCGGCCTCCGCGATCTTCCCGACATTGCCGTCGAACTCGCGGATGTTGCCGGGGTTCACTCGCACCGCACCGCACCCGGCATCGATGGCCGTGTAGATGTAGCGCGGCTGGAAGTGGATGTCAGCGATCACCGGGATCTGGCTCTTCATCGCGATGATCTTCAGCGCATCGGCGTCATCCTGGTGCGGTACCGCGACACGCACGATCTCGCAACCCGACGCGGTGAGCTCGGCGATCTGCTGGAGCGTCCCGTTGATGTCCGTCGTCTTCGTGGTGGTCATCGACTGCACGCTGACGGGAGCGTCGCCGCCCACGAGAACCTTGCCCACCTTGATCTGCCGTGACTTACGGCGCGGGGCGAGGACTTCGGGGATCTTCGGCATTCCGAGGTTCACTGCTGGCACCCCTCAAGACTACGCCGCCAGGATGCATGTGGGCTGGACGGACGCACCTACCCTGGAACCATGGCAGTCATCCTCCTCACCGGCTTCGAACCGTTCGACGGCGCCGAGCGCAATCCGTCGGCGGATGCGGTGAACGCGGTGGCGGTCGACTACGAGGGACCGCACGAGCTCGTCATCGCGACTCTTCCTGTCGCATTCGAGTCATCCGCCCAGCGGCTTCGCGCCCTCATCGCCCGACACGCACCGGACGTCGTCGTCTGCACCGGGCTCGCCGGCGGAAGCGCCCACGTCGCGGTGGAGCGCATCGGCGTGAATCTGATGGACGCGCGCATCCCCGACAACGACGGCGCCCAGCCGATCGACGTTCCCAGCGAGGCGGGCGGTCCCGAAGCGCGATTCTCGACACTTCCCGTCAAGCATCTGGTGCGGGTCATCGACGCGGCGGGCATCCCTGCCCGGTCCTCGCTGTCCGCCGGCAGCTACGTCTGCAATCACGTGTTGTACACCGCGCTGGGGGCGGTGCGCCCCGACGCCGTCGCCGGGTTCGTGCATCTTCCCTGGTCGACGGGGACCGCGCCGTCCGGCTCTCCTCATCTGAGCGAGGAGCAGCTGGCTCGCGCCGTGCGCCTGGTCGTCGATCACGCCCTCGATGCCGAGACGAAGGAGCCGGGCGGCAGCATCTGGTGACGTCATGCCGCGCGGGTCATCGCGGCCGATGTGGTAGTTTCGGCCCCATGCTCGCGAACTTCACCTGGTGGCCCGCCTTCTAGGCGGTGTGTTCGCGTTCCCACGAATTCAGACCGCCCCCGGGGCGGTCTTTTCGTTGCGCCGAGCCGGAGCACAGCACAGGAGATACTCATGACCCTCTCGCGACTCGCCGAGCTCCGCGCCGATCCGACCGCGTCCTTCGTCCTCATCGCCCGCGATGGAGCCGACACCGTCGAGCTGCTCAGCGGCGACGTGCGGGATGTCGACCTGCTCGCCGACATCCCCCTCGCCGTCGACGGCACGCCTCGTGAGGTGTTCGCGATGGTCCCCTACCGCCAGGTTCGCGAGCGCGGCTTCGTCGCCCAGGACGACGCCGCACCGCTGCGGTGCGTGGTCGTCGACGAGCACCTGCACCTTCCGACCGCCGAGCTCCTCTCCGCGCTGCCGAGTGAGCCGGTCGCCTTGCACGACGAGGGCTTCGACATCGCCGACGCAGAGTATGCGGCGATCGTCGAGAACGTCATCGCGGACGAGATCGGCCGCGGAGAGGGCGCGAACTTCGTCATCCGCAGGGACTTCACCGCGAATGTCGACGTCGATGACCGGACGGCGGCCCTGACCTGGTTCCGTGCGCTGCTCACACACGAGCGCGGTGCGTACTGGACCTTCGCGGTCTTCACCCCCGGTCACATCGCCGTCGGCGCCAGTCCCGAAGCGCATGTGGTCGCCCAGGGCGGCATCGTCACCATGAACCCGATCTCCGGAACCTTCCGTCACCCGGCGGGTGGGGCGACGAAGGAGACGCTGGTCGACTTCCTCGCCTCCACGAAGGAGACCGAGGAGCTGTTCATGGTCGTGGACGAGGAGCTCAAGATGATGAGCGCCGTCTGCTCCGATGGAGGACGGATCACCGGTCCGCACCTCAAGGAGATGTCGCGGCTCACGCACACGGAATACATGCTCCGCGGACGCAGCACGCTCGACCCCCGCGACATCCTGCGCGAGACCATGTTCGCTCCCACGGTCACCGGCTCGCCCATGCAGAACGCCTGCGCTGTGATCCGTCGTCACGAGCAGAAGCCGCGAGGCTACTACTCGGGTGTCGCGGCGCTGTTCTCCCCGAACGCGGACGGCGGCCATGACCTGGACGCCCCCATCCTCATCCGCACCGTGTATCTCCAGGACGGCGCGCTCAGCGTGCCTGTCGGAGCCACGCTGGTCCGACACTCGGACCCCATGGGCGAGGTGTCCGAGACGCACGGCAAGGCCGCGGGTGTGCTCGGTGCCATCGGGGCGATCGACCGCGATCATGTGGCCGAAGCTCGCAGCGATGCGGACGCTCCCGGTGACGCGCACGCCCTCGCCGACGACCCGACCGTTGCCGAGCTGCTGGAATCACGAAACGCGCGCCTGGCCGAGTTCTGGCTCAACCCGCAGGGCGAGGACTTCACCGGTCCGTTCGCCGGACGCTCCGCCGTCGTCGTCGACGCGGAGGACCGCTTCACCACCATGCTCGCGCACCAGCTCCGTCATCTCGGACTCGCCGTGAAGATCGTGCCCTGGAATGACGCACAGGATGCCGACCTGGATGCCGCCGACCTGGTCGTCGCCGGCCCCGGCCCCGGTGACCCGCGGGATGCGCAGAGCGCCCGCATCGCCAGGATGCGCGACGTCGTCACCCGTCGCCTCGACTCCGGCATGCCGCTGCTCGCCGTGTGCTTGAGCCACCAGATCCTCGCCGACCGCCTCGGCATCGCCCTGACTCCTCTCGACGCACCGCACCAGGGGCTGCAGAAGTCGGTCCCGGTGTTCGGCGAAGACGCATCGATCGGCTTCTACAACACCTTCACCGCGCGTGTCGCCCCGGGCACGAGCGCGGTCGGCGACGCCGAAGTGTCCGCAGACGCGGATTCGGGCGATATCTACGCGCTCCGAGGAGACCGTTTCGCCTCCGTGCAGGGGCATCTCGAGTCGATCCTCTCGCGAGACGGCATCCGGACGCTCGAACGCCTCGTGACCCACGCCCTCGCCTGAGGCTGACGGTCGCGGGCTGTCCGCTGCCAGCGTGTCGGCACTGTCGGCATGTCCGCCGCGGCAAGGCCGAGGTCCAACGCGCCGGGAAGAGACACCCCGAAGGAATCAGCCGAGCAGGTTCACCGGGTTGAAGAGGTCGGCGACCAGGAGCAGGGCACCCATCGCGATCAGGGCCACGGCGACCACCACGGTGAGCGGTACGAGCTTGGTCGCGTCGACGGGTGCCGGCGGGGGTCGACGGAAGAGCTTGGCCCATGCGCGCTTGATCCCGTCCCACAGCGCGACCACGATGTGGCCGCCGTCGAGCGGGAGCAGCGGGATCAGGTTGAACACGAACAGCGCGATGTTCAGCGAGCCCAGCAGCCCGAGCAGGAACGCGAAGCGGTTGAGGATCGGCGCATCGGTCGCGGCGACCTCGCCGGCGAGGCGACCGACGCCGACCACGCTCAGCGGGCCGTTCGGATCGCGTTCACCGCCGGTCACGAGGGACACGCCGACATCCCAGAGACGCACAGGGAGCGTGACGATCATCGATGCGACGCGCGCCGTGCTGTCCGCAGCCATCTCCGGCCCCGCGGTCAACGGCTGCTGCACGTATCCCATCTGCGCACCCATGCCGACGTAGCCGACCTCCTTGACCACGGGCTTGCCTGTGTCGTCCAGGATCGGCTGGCCACTCGCATCCGTGATCGTGCGTTCCGCGGCGATCGGCGTGAGATTCAGCGACTTCTCGGCTCCGTCGCGCCGCACGACCATGTCGATCGTCTCACCCGGGGACGCCTGCACGATCACGGTGGCCTCGGCGAAGGTCGACACCGGCTTCCCGTCGACCGACACGATCACGTCGCCCGGTCTGATGCCGGCTTCCGCTGCCGGAGACGCGGGATCATCCGGCGTGCACTCGGTCGCTGTGGAACCCGCCGGGACCACGCACTCGGTCACCGAAGCGATCGTGGTCGTCCCCTGCTGCACACCGATGCCGGACAGCAGCACGGTGAAGATCACCGTCGCGAGCACGAGATTCATGGCGGGCCCGCCGAGCATGACGACGACGCGCTTCCACACCGGCAGCCGGTAGAAGACGCGGTCTTCGGCGCCTTCTGCGATGGTCTCGTCGTTGGCACTGCGAGCATCTTGGATCAAAGAGCGGAAGACGCCCGACGCCGGACCGGAGTTCTTCGATGCCGGATACATGCCCGACATCGAGATGAAGCCCCCCAGAGGCAGCAGCTTGAAACCGTACTCGGTCTCGCCGATGCGCTTGGACCACAGCCGCGGCCCGAAGCCGATCATGTACTGGCCGACGCGCACGCCGAAGAGCTTCGCGGGGACGAGGTGCCCGACCTCATGCAGGCCGATCGACAGCCCGAGGCCGATCAGCATGAAGAGGATGCCGGCCAGATAGAGCAGGAATTCCACGTGCCAACGTTAGTGCCCCCAGCTAGGAATCCGCCCGGCGCTGCGGCGCGACTAGGCTGTCAGCGTGAATGCCCGGCAGCTGCGACTCGTGCGTGCTGCCGCCGTCTCCTCCGTGGCGACACTGCTCGCGGCGCTGTCCCACACGCTCGGGGGCGGTGCGGCTCCGCATGTGCTGCTGATCGTCGCGGTCACGAGTCTGATCACCCCGCTCGCGGCTCTCCTGGTCGGAGTCCGACAGTCACGCGCCAGGGTGGCGCTCGCCGTGTTCCTCGGGCAGGCCGCCTTCCACGTCGTGTTCCAGGTGCTGGGCTCGCCCACCGTGGCGGCGCCGATCGCCGACGGTGGACACGCCCATCACCTCGACCTCTCCCTCCTCGCATCGCCGTCCCCTGCTGCGGCCCCCGGCGCGCTCATGCTCTCGGCGCACCTCGTCGCGGCTGTGCTGACCACGCTGCTGGTGTGGCACGGCGAGGCGATCGTCCGGGTGGTCGCGCGCTGGGTCGATGCCCTCCTCCGACGTGCGTCCGCAGTGGTGCCCGCGCTGCACCGCCGTCCGGCGCGTCTGCGCTCGATGGTCTTCTCGCCGTTCGACGCCGCGGTCTCGTCCGCTCTGCCGCGACGCGGACCCCCTGCTCTCCTGCGCGACTGATCCGTCGCACTCGAACACGCCACCCGGACACGCGTGGCATCCCTTTCGCGGAGACGCGCCACCGGCGTGCCCGCACATCGATCAGGAGATCTCATGACCCGCAACACCCGTACCCACCGTCTGCGCCTCGCCACCACCGGCCTCGTCGGCGGCCTTGCCCTTGCCGTCACCGCACCCCTCATGGCCGGAGCGCACGTCGGGGTCAGCCCCGACGAGCTCGCCGCCGGGGACCACGGCGTCCTCACGTTCTCGTTCTCGCACGGCTGTGAGAACTCGCCGACGACCGCGCTGCGCATCACGATGCCAGAGGGTCTCGCGTCCGTCTCACCGACCATGGACTCCGACTGGGACATCCAGGTCGAACGGGGCGACGACGGTCTCGTCAGCGCTGTCACCTACACCGCGGTCGCGCCCGTTCCCACGGATCTCCGCGGCGCAGTGAGCATGGGCGTCGGACTGGATAAGGACACACCGGACACTCTGGCGTTCCCCGTCGTGCAGACGTGCGTCGAGGGTGCCACCGAGTGGACGCAGCTCGCCGAGAACGGCGAAGATCCGCACAGCCTCGATGCGCCGGCGCCGGTCGTCTCGGTGACCGCTGCCGCAGCGGACGGACACGGTGAGCACGCCGGATCCGATGCCGCGGCGGAGGCCTCGAGCCCGGCCACGGCGTCCGACCCCCTGGGCGTGGCGCTCGGAGCCGGAGGGCTGCTTGCCGGCTTCGCCGGACTGGTCGTCGCGATCGTCGCCTACCGCCGTCGCGCCTGACCGTGGGAGCGGCCTCTCGTGCTCCGGGATCCGGCACGCGAGAGGCCGCTCGCGAGGGGTTCTCACCCCGGTCATGAGATCATTGATGCGCCATGTCGATTGAACAACAACCGAGCCTGCCTCCCGTGCTCCGCCCCGCGAACCCGCCCCGGCGTGAGCTGTCCGAACTCGCCTCCCGCTTCGCCCGCACCGTCCGCGGCGATGTCGACGGCGTGGCCCTCACCGGCATCACCCTCGCCACCGCGGACCTGCGCCCCGGCGAGGCGTTCGTCGCGATCCAGGGCGTCAACCGGCACGGCGCGGACTTCGCCGCGACCGCCGCCGAGAAGGGCGCCGTCGCCGTCATCACCGACGAGGCCGGAGCGGTCATCGCGGAGTCCGCCGGCCTCCCGATCCTCGTGGTCGACGATCCTCGCGCGGTCCTCGGCAACCTCAGCGCCTGGGTCTACGGCACCGGCGCGGACGATCCGCTTCCTCTGCTGTTCGCGACGACCGGGACCAACGGGAAGACCAGCGTCTCCCACCTGCTCGAGGGCATCCTCGACCAGATCGGCGTCGTCACCGGACTCTCCTCCACTGCGGAGCGCCACATCGCCGGCGAGGTCATCGTGTCGCGCCTGACCACCCCCGAGGCCTCCGAGATGCATGCACTGCTCGCTCTCATGCGGGAGCGAGCGGTCGAGGCCGTCGCCGTCGAGGTCAGCGCGCAGGCTCTCTCCCGTCACCGCGTCGACGGCATCCTGTTCGATGTCGCCGGATTCACCAACCTCAGCCACGACCATCTCGACGACTACGCGGACATGGAGGAGTACTTCGAGGCGAAGCTGCCGCTCTTCCGTCCCGACCGCGCCAAGCGGGGCGTCATCTGCCTCGACTCGCCGTCGGGAGCGATCGTCGTCGAACGTTCCGAGATCCCCGTCGTCACGGTGGGCACTCCATCGATCGCCGCCGACCCCGAGGCCGCCCGCGCCGCGGACTGGGTCGTCGTCATCGACGACGAGCGTGCGGCCGGAACCACGTTCACGATGACCGGTCCGGCCGGCTCCCTCACGACGACGGTCCCGGTGATCGGTCCGCACATGGCCGCCAATGCGGCTCTGGCGATCGTGATGCTCCTCGAGGGCGGCTATGCCTGGGATCGCATCACCGAGGCCCTGACCCGCGACGGCGGCATCCGCGCCTATCTGCCAGGACGCACGCAACTGGTCTCCGGCGACACGGGCCCCGCGGTCTTCGTCGACTTCGGCCACTCCCCCGACGCGTTCGAGAAGACGCTCGCCGCCGTCCGCCGCGTGACTCCCGGCAAGGTGCTGATGCTGTTCGGCGCCGATGGCGACCGGGACGCGAGCAAGCGGTTCGACATGGCGCGCACAGCCGTGGAGGGCAGCGACATCCTCGTCGTCACCGACCACCACCCCCGCTTCGAGGACCCCGCATCCATCCGGGCCACTCTCATCGACGGTGCGCGCCGCGCGCGACCGGACGCTGAGATCCATGAGGCCTCACCGCCGGAGAACGCCATCGTCACCGCCGTCGGCCTGGTCGGCGACGGCGACGCCATACTCTGGGCGGGACCGGGACATCAGGACTACCGCGACATCCGCGGTGTCCGCACTCCCTACTCCGCACGCGAGCTCGCCCGTCGTGCGCTCCGCGCGGCCGGGTGGCCCGTTCCCGACTCCCGCTGGCCCGTCCCCTACCCCGACGAAGACTGATCGGGATCACCGGGGCGCACCCGCGCTCCGGTGCCGGCGTGCAGGACGATGCGACGAGGATGCCCCCGCGGTCAGGCCGCAGCGATCATCCGGTCCGCCGTCGCGCGCGCCCAGGCCTCCGCCTCGGCGAGCGTCTCGACGGTGAGCACATCGGGCGCGTCATGCGCGTCGACGACGCGGGCGATGGTGTCGACGATCCCGAGGAACGGGAGCCGGCCCTCGTGGAAGGCGTCGACAGCCTGTTCGTTCGCCGCGTTGTAGACCGCGGGGAACGTGCCGCCGGCGCGTCCGACCGACTTCGCGAGAGCGACGGACGGGAAGGCCTCGCCGTCGAGCGGTTCGAACGTCCATGAGGTCGCAGCGGACCAGTCGAGCGGTCGCCCTACGCCTCCGACGCGGTGCGGCCAGTCCAGACCGAGGGAGATGGGCAGACGCATGTCGGGCGGTGAGGCCTGTGCGATAGTGGACCCGTCGATGAACTCCACCATCGAGTGCACGATCGACTGCGGGTGGACCACGACCTCGATGTCGTCGTAGGCGATGTCGAAGAGCAGATGCGCCTCGATCACCTCGAGCCCCTTGTTCACCAGGGTCGCGGAGTTCGTCGTGACCATGCGTCCCATGTCCCATGTCGGATGCGCGAGCGCCTCCGACGGAGTCACCTGGGTCAGCTCGCCACGGCTGCGTCCTCGGAACGGGCCGCCGGACGCGGTGACGACGAGACGGCGCACTTCGGCATGAGTGCCCGCGAGCAGAGCCTGCGCGAGGGCCGAGTGCTCGGAGTCCACCGGGACGATCTGTCCGGGGGCAGCGGCGGCGAGCACCAGGTCGCCACCAACGATGAGGGATTCCTTGTTCGCGAGGGCGAGAGTGCGGCCCGCCTTCAAGGCGGCGAGCGTCGGCCCGAGTCCGATCGAGCCCGTGATGGCGTTGAGCACCACATCGGCTTCGACGTCACGGACGAGCTGCTCCGCCTCGACAGCACCGAGAGCGGTGGATTCGATCTGGAACTGCGCGGCCTGCGCCTCCAGCAACTCGGCGTTGGAACCAGCGGCGAGACCGACCAGCTCGAAGCGACGAGGATTAGCACGGATCACATCCAGTGCCTGGGTGCCGATGGAGCCGGTGGAGCCGAGGACGATGACGCGACGCATACCGCCAGCCTAGGTCACGCCCGCGGCTCCGCACCGGCTACTGCTGAGCCTGAACCGGTGTCGTCGCGAGGATGTCGACGACGAACACGAGGCTCTCCTTCTGCAGTTCGTGTCCCTCGCTCGCGCCGTACCCGTCGGAGGGCGGCATGACGACGACGACCTGCGAGCCGACCTTCTGGCCCTCGAGGGCCTTCTGGAAGCCCGCGACGACGCCCGTGGTCTGGAACTGCGTCGGAGCGGCATCGCGGCTCCAGCTGGAGTCGAACTCCTTGCCGTCGGACCACTTCACGCCCAGGTACTGCACGACGACGAGATCGCCCGCGCCCACGGTCGCGCCATCGCCCTGCTTGAGGACGGCGACCTTCGTCTCGGTCGGCGCGTCGCCGTCCGGGATCGTGACGGTCGGAGCGCCCTTGTCGTCGAGCTTCACCGTCGGCATGCCGGGTGTCGGGTCGACCGGTGTGCCCGTGGCCACCTCCGGCAGCTTCTCGACCGCCTCCGCATAGACGACCTTGTTCGTGCCGCCGTCACCGAAGACCTTGCCGGGCAGCGCGAGCACCACCTGTGTGCCGAGCGGCTGGCACTCGAGCGCGGCGATGAAGAGCGACGCGCTGTTCTGGTCGAGGAGGACGGAGGCCTCGCCGCCTTCGTTCCGGGCGGAGGAGTCGACCACCTCGCCGGTCGCGGCATCCACGATCTGGAACTTCACGCCGACGAGATCGTTCGCGAGCACCTCATCCCCATCGCCCTTGGCCACGATGGTCCGTTCCACGTCAGCGAAGGCGGCATCGGCGGGGACGGTGATCTTCGCGTCAAGACCTTCGCCATCGACCGTCACCGCATCCGACGTCTCTCCGGGCTGCGCGTTCAGCAGACACCCGCTCGACGCGGACGGCGAAGGGGTGCCCGAACTCTCGGGCGCACCGCCACCGGCACAGCCGGCCAGCAGGAGGGTCGCCGCAGCGACAGTGGACAGGACGAGGAGCGGACGCTTACGCACAGTGAGACCTCAGGATCGCGGGCGGGAATCTCCATCCTGCCTCATACCCCTTTGCCCGCGCTGGGAGGCGCGGCGCAAGTCTTCATTCCCACGCCGGCATGGATCCGGGAGTAATCTGCTCTGATGACCTCTGAGCAGTCCGTCGAGCCCGAAGCCTCGTCAGAAGAGGAATCCTCACCCGAGACGACTGCGAAGCCCCGTCACGCCGGGTTCGCCTACACCCTGGGGCGGAGCCTCATCACCCCGCTCGCTCGTCTGGTCTATCGGCCGCGGATCGAGGGGCGAGAGAACGTGCCGCTCGAAGGCCCCGTGATCTTCGCGAGCAACCACCTCTCGTTCATCGACTCGATAGCCATCCCGGTGGCCGCGCCCCGCCCCGTGCACTTCCTGGCGAAGTCGGCGTACTTCGAGGGCACCGGCTTCAAGGGCTGGATGAGCAAGACCTTCTTCGAGTCGATCGGCGCGATCCCCGTGCGCCGGGGAGCGGGACAGGCCGCGCTCGATGCCCTCGACCTTCAGCGCCAGCTCCTCGATGAGGGCCTGGCCGTCGCCCTGTACCCCGAGGGCACCCGCTCCACCGACGGCCGTCTGTACAAGGGCCGCACCGGAGTCGCGTTCCTCGCGTTGCAGACGGGCGCTCCGGTGGTCCCGGTCGGACTCATCGGCACCGACAAGGTGATGCCGGTCGGAGCGAAGATGCCGACCCTCAAGGAGCGCATCACGGTGCGCTTCGGCGAGCCGCTCGACCTCTCGCCGCACGGCCCGGCCACCAGCGGGCGCGCTCGGCGCCTCGCGACCGACCAGATCATGGCCGCGATCCACGGCCTCTCCGGCCAGGAGCTCGCGGGTGCGTACAACGAGGCTCCCGCGCAGGGAACCATCGAGAAGATCAAGCAGGCTCTTCCGCACGAGCGTCGCTGACCGCCCCGTCGTCGCGATCGCGGCGCGGCTCAGGAGAGAGCGCTGACCCGCGCCTCGTGACGCACGGGGAAGTTCATCGAATTCGCGATGAAACACCATTCGTTCGCCTGGGTGTGGGCGCGTTCCGCAGCCTCGATCATCGACTCCTCGGCGACGACGACCTCAGGATGCAGCATCACCTCGACGAACGATCCTCCGCCCGCTCCGTCCTCGCGCATCATTCCTGTCGCCCGGTCGCGATAGGACACCACCACGACGCCGGCCGTGACACACGCGTGGAGGTAAGACAGCAGGTGACACTCGGAGAGCGACGCGAGCAGCAGGTCCTCCGGATTCCAGCGTGACGCGTCGCCGCGGAAGGGCTTGTCCGCGGAGGCGAGGAGATCGGGCTTGCCCTCGATCTCGATCGTCACATCGCGTCGGTAGTCGCGGTATCCCGTTGTCCCGGTAGCGGTGTTGCCGGTCCAGGTCGATGTGAGCGCATAGCGGTGTTCGCCGAGAGTGCGAGGACTGGTCTCTGCCATGCGACCAGTCTGTCAGGCTCGTCCGACGCGACGCGAGCAGCCTCGCACGCCGAGCTAGAGTTGACGGGTGCTGGAGACTCTCACCGTTCAGGATTCCGTGGAACTCGCCGTCGTCGAGCGGAGCGGATTCGTCGAATCCCGCCACGCCGGCGCGGCCGTCGTCCTCTCCCCCGACGGCGACATCGTCGCCCGACACGGCAACGCCGACGCCCTGATCCTGCCGCGTTCGAGCCTCAAGCCGCTGCAGGCGATCGCCTGCGTCACGGCGGGCGCCGTCCTCGAGGGCGAACAGCTCGCGCTCTCGACGGCGAGCCATGTCGGCACCGATCGGCATGCGTCCGTGGTGCGCGACATCCTCACAGAGGGCGGACTGACAGAGGACGACCTGGGCTGCCCCGCGTCGTGGCCGAGCGACTCCTCGACGCGCGATGAACTCGTGCGCGAGCACGGTGAGCCCACGCGCGTGCGCATGAACTGCTCGGGCAAGCACGCCGCGATGCTCCGCGCCTGTGTCGCGACCGGCTGGCCCACCGACGGCTACCTCGACCCCGCCCACCCGTTGCAGCAGCACATCAGGGACGTCGTCGAGCGCCTCACGGGTGAGAAGATCGCGCACACCGCGATCGACGGGTGCGGCGCGCCCGTACATGCGACGACCCTGACCGGTCTCGCACGCGCGATCCATCGGATCGGAACGGCGTCCGACCGCTCGCCGTTCGCCCTGCATCGCGTCGCCGGTTCCCTGGTTCGCGCTGTACGGGAGAACCCGTGGACGATCGAGGGCCCGGGTCGCCCTGACACCATCGCGACGGAGAAGCTGGGCGTGTTCACGAAGCACGGCGCCGAGGGCGTCATGGTCATGGTCGCCCCTAACGGGACGACGGTGGCTCTGAAGATGCTCGACGGCGCGACTCGTGCCTCGACGATCGTGGCCGCCACCCTCCTGGCGCGCGCGGGCGGTCTGACCGATGCGGATGTGGCCGCCCTCGGCGAGGCTCTCCCCCTCACTGTGCTCGGCGGCGGCGCCGACGTCGGTGCCATCCGCCCTGGCGCGGGCATCTGACCGGGAGCCCCACCTCCGACCTCCCAGAGCTCCTCACGGCGACAGCTCGGCCACGTGCACTCTTCGTGGCAGCTCAGCCCCGATCACGGACCACGCTCGACCCGCATGCGGACGGGCGTACGGGGGCAACTCGCGGGCGCCGATCAACTGGCGGAGATCAGCCGGACGCTCGCAGCGGATGAGGACCTCGCCCAGGGATCGCACCCGTTGCCAGAGTGTCCAGTTCCGCTGCCAAGCCTCCGCATCGCCCACCACGACGCACGGCCGATCGGTCTCCGCCGGCTCCGCCCCCGGTTCCCTCACCTCGCAGTCCGGATGCGCGCGACGCAGACGGGCGATGACCTCCTGAGCCCCGGCGGTGACGATCGCTGTGAGCGCGGACGTCGGCCGCCACACCGCTGCCGTCTGGTCCGTGGGCCGATGGGACTCCGTTTCGTCGGCCCACGCCAGCTGAACCTCCTGATCGCCGATCCTCGCGCGCCCCGGAGCACGATCACGAAGGAATCCGGACGGCTCGCCTCCTGCCGCCAGATGCTCCAGCTTCGTCGACATACGCAGCAGCGCGCGACGCGGCAGGAGATCGAGCATACGTCCCCAGGCGCCGCTCGCCCTGGCCGCGGTCACCACGAAGGTCGTGCCGTGGGCCGTGCGAAGCACCTGCTCCCAGCGCTGGACGAGCTGATGGCCGTACTCCGGCGGCAGGCTCCCCACCAGCACATCGACATCGTCGCAGAGAACCACGGTCGGAGGTCGCCGGGTGCCGTCCGCCCATGCGGAGAGCAGATCCCACGCCTCCTCGGCATCGCCGGACATCCATGAGGTGTTATCGCACTGGGCTGCCACAGTCCTCAGCAGTGTGGTTCGGCCGGAACCGGGCCCGCCCAGAACCGCGATCCCCCGTTCGCGCCCGCATTGCAGGAGAACCGGAGGTTGCGCCTGCCGGTCGGGGTCGTCAGCGCGTCCGATGACCACGGTGTTGGACCCCACGCCGGCCTCGCCGAGGAGCTCACCGAGTGGGAGAAGCGAGGGCAACGACGGCAGCCAGGGACTGGACGGCTGACCTCCTGCCGCCCATCGCTTCGCCACCTCTCGGAGGTCGGATGCCTCCGTCAGGGCGACCCGCAGAGCGAGGGCCTCCTGGTCCGTCGGTCTCCGCACCAGAGCAAGCCCCCGTGATCCCGGGTCCCCGGGGAGCGCTGCTGCCGCCTCGCTGCCGAGCATCAGCCGGCTGTCGGCAGCGTCGCTCACGCGGAGGCTGATGCGAAGGGGGCAGTTCGCCGCCAGGGCATCTCTGACCACACCGGAAGCTCGCTGCGTGCCGAGGATCAGATGCATGCCGAGCGCACGGCCACGGGCGGCGATATCGGTGAAGACCGCGCCCAGGTCGGCGTGCTCCGCGAGCAGCGCTGCGAACTCGTCGACGACGATCACCAGCCTCGGTATCGAGACCTCCCGCACATCGCGAGCCCCCGCCGCCGCGAGCAGTGCCTCCCGTCGGCGGAGCTCCGCCGTGAGGCTGGAGACGCCACGTCGTGCCCCCGCGTCATCGAGATCCGTGATGACGGCGACGACATGCCGAAGTGCACGCAGCGGCTCGAACGCGGTGCCACCCTTGAAGTCCGCGAGGACGAAGGTCACCCGGTCCGGCCCGTGTACCGATGCCATCGCGGCGACCCAGCTCACGAGCAGTTCACTCTTCCCCGTCCCCGTCATGCCGGTCACGAGCGCGTGAGGACCGTCGTCGACGATGTCGACCACGATGCTCCCCCGCTCGCCCCGGCCGATCGCCGCCGCCAGCCGTTCCACCTCGTGCGGTTGTTCGAGTTCGTGAAGCGCCACCGAATCGGGAGGCGCGCCTGCCTCGTCACCCCGGTGCGCGATCTCGCTGGACAGCACTTCGGCCTGCCTCGACGAGAGGAACTCGACGGCGACGGCTGTCGTCCCGCTCGCCGTACGCAGCGTTGCGAGCCCCGGCTCCACGATGTCGATCACCGCCGTGACACCCTCCGGCACCTCCCCACCGGGAGCGGCTGTGCAGATCAGCGCGTCCGCGTCCGGTCTCTCCCCGGCGCAGGGCCCGACCCCCAGCCGGAACGCCCTGCGACGAGTCCGTCGTGCATGGGGCAGGCCGCCGAGTCCCCAGCCGACGAGATCGACCTCGAGGAGGTCGACGCCACCTGTCGGAACGAGCGAGAACTGCGCGGACCCGAAGCGTAGACACAGCTGCAGGATCAGAGCTCGCGCGGCGGCGGCCGTCAGCGGACCCGCTCCTCTGAGACAGATCCCTCCCCCCAGTGGCACGACGACGGGCGAGGCGTCGATGACACGGCATCGTTCGCGGAAGGCTCGTCCGCGCTCATCTTCGCCCCCGGTGCAACGGACCTCGCTCGCTGTCGGGCCCGAGCCGACGACGACCCAGGTCTCCTCATCGACGGGTTGCGTTCCTCGAAGCGGGGATCGCACGATGCAGGTCGCGGTGTCAGGGCGGCGCTGCCACAGCGCCCTGCGCTCCTCGCTGTGGCGGCGGACCAGCTCGGCCTCCGCCGTGGCCCACCCCTCCTCGATCTTCTGCTCTCCGCGTCGCCGTTCCCGACGCCGGAGGCGAGCCGCGTCCACCAGCGATGCCCCGATCATCAGGGGCCCCAGTGCCGCGAAGCACAGAGCCAGGAGCGAGCCCGAGATCGACCACAGCACCACGCCGGCGGCGATCGGCACGATGGCGGCCAGGAACGGCACAGGAGCGCGGTGATGTGGTGCCTGCGCGGACGGCAAGGCGATCGGGAGGGAATCCATGCCCTCGAGTCGATCGCATCGCAGGCCGTGGGCGCGCAGTCTCCACAGCCTCAGGACACTATTGAGCGGTGTCCTCGATCGGGGAGGAGGAGTCGTCCTCAGACGTTACCTGGACGATGATGAGCGTCACGTTGTCGCGACCGCCGTTCTCCAGGGCCGCCGCGAGCATCGCATCGACGGCCGCCCCCGGGTCGTCGTGCTCGCGGAGGAAGTGCTGGATCCCGTAGTCGGTGAGCTCCTTGGTGAGCCCGTCGGAGCAGACGACGAACCGGTCACCGGGTCGCACGTCGATGGAGACGTAGTCCGGCGCCGTGAGTTCGCTCGCGCCCACCGCGCGGGTGATGACGTTGCTGTAGGGGTGCCCTTCGGCTTCCTCCGGGCTGAGCTTGCCTGCCGTGATCAGTTCCTGCACGACCGAGTGATCCGTCGTGATCTGCACCAGCTTGTCGTCCCGAAGGAGGTAGACGCGGGAATCGCCGATGTTCAAGGCGATCCACTGGGCCTCGTCGCCCTCGGTATCGAGGTAGACGCCCGTGAGCGTGGTGCCCGTGCCCTCGTCGGTGGTCTCGGGGTGGTCGGCGATGTCGCCGACAGCCAACTCGAGTGCGCTCTCGATCGACGGGCGATCGACCTTCCCCGACGAGACGATGGCCTGGAGGCGCGACACCGTGCTCTGACTCGCGATCTCGCCACCGGCATGGCCGCCCATGCCGTCTGCGACGATGAACAGCGGATAGTCGGCCAAGAAGGCGTCCTGGTTCGTCTCGCGACGGCGCCCCTGATCGGTGATACCGGACCAGGAGAGCAGCAGCGTGCGCTGCGCAACCGTGATCCGTTGCGTCTTCGTCTCAGCCACGTGCTGCCTCCGATGGGCCTGCGGCGGGTCGGACGGTCGCAGGATACTCACAACACATCGTAGTAGAAGTCACGTACACCGCGATCACGCTCGTGCGTCCGGAGCCGCCGACGAAGGCAGCGAGCCCGCGAGAACTGAGCCGAGAAGCAAGATGTGACCGGGGGTGCCTGCGCGGTACGGGGACGAGAGCATATCGTCCACGTTAGCGGGCGCCGCGGGTGGAGAACCAGCCGCGACAGCACAGAGCCCCCGACAGGAGTCGGGGGCTCTGTGCCAGACGATGCCGTCTCGTCAGATGATCACGCCGGCGGCTGTGTGGGATCCGTGGGCGGAGTGGTGGGCGAAGCCGGCGGTGCGGCGGGCGGAGCCGACGGCGCCGCGGGCGGGGTGGCCGGAGGGACCGGTGCGCCGGTTGCCGGTGCAGCAGGCTGCGCGTAACCGGGCTGTGCAGGCGGCGCGTAACCGGGCTGCGCCGGCGGGGCGTAGCCCTGCGGGCCGGGCTGAGCGTAGCCCTGGGGCGAACCGTAACCAGCGTTGGGAGCTGCAGCCGATGCCTGAGCGGGGATGCCGTCCCAGACCGTCCGGTCTCCGAGCAGGCCGTTCGCTGCCCAGGACGCGGGCTGGATGGCCGGGTTCCACCGCGACTTGTCGAAGGCGTTGATACCGAGCCACACCGGCGGCAGGAAGAAGTAGAGCACGACCCAGACGGCGTCCTTCTGCAACTTCAGACCAACGCGCCATGCGGCGATCAGGTCGATGACGCGACCGGCGATGCCGACGAGCGGGAGGATCAGGAACCAGCCGAGGAACGGGATGATCGCCCCGACGATGCCGGCGCCCATGAGGTACAGGACGAGCCAGGGGCTCAGATCACCGAGCTTGTAGAAGATCATGGTGCTGTAGACCGGCACCCAGGCACGCCACTTGCCCTGCACGCCTGCCTTCTCGAAGATCTTCATGTAGAACCACGAGTAGAGCGCGTAGATGGCGAGTGGCAGGATCGTGTAGACCAGGATCAACGCGACGACCGCGCCGCCTGACAGGCCGTCATAGCCGTAGTAGTCGTTCATGGTTCCCTCCAGAAGTTCATGACGGGTCATCATGCGCTGAACACACTAGCGCTTCCCGGGGTTTCCGCGCATGTCCCTTACGCCGTCGGGCGCGTTCGGGGGAATCTCTCCCGGAAACGCGATCGCCCACGGTGAGCCGGTCACTCCTCGACGACCAGCTCCCAGACACCGTCGTCCTCACCGTCCCGGAAGACCAGCCCCCGCCTGTCCGCCCACACACGGAAGCCCCGAGCGGACGTGACGCGCGGTCGCTCCTCGGCGATCGCACGCACGAGCAAGCCCTTGGACTTCTTGTTGAAGTGATTGAGGGCTCTCCCCTGCTCCGTCACGACACGGACGTACGCAGAAGCGACCGAATCGGGCACCGGGCCCAACACGGCATAGGCCTCGCTCCGCAGGTCGAGGATGAACGCGGGTGCGGCGTCCGCCACAGCAGCGGATGTCGCGGTGGCCCAGTGGCGTCGAAGGGCAGGAAGCCCGGGAACCGACGTCCCCGCCGCGAGCCGGTACATGGGCACCTGATCCAGAGCGCCGACAGGGCCGAAGGGCGCACTGTGGATCAAGACATGCTCACCGAGCCATCTGCGGGAGGCTGATGACAGGGATCGGGCATCGAGAGCATCGAACAGCACCCCCGTATAGCGATCGATCGCCGGCATCGTGGGCGCCGACCGAAGCACCCGATTGTGGGCGATGTCGACGCTCTGACGCTCACTCAACTTGAGCACCCGACGCGCAGTCTCCTCGTCGGAGGCGAGCTCGATCAGCGCATCGATGACGGCGGTGCGATGCGCCGACAGAGACGGCAGCTCGAGCGACTCGAGATCGAGTGGCGAACCGTCGCCACCCTCGCGCTTGGTCTCGGACGGCGGGAGCAGGATCTTCATGAAACCTCGGTGGATACAGACGCGTCCGCCTCGGGACCCTTGAGGGTGCCGAGGCGGACGCGTGGAACAGATGCGGCTAGGCGATGAGAGCCGCGTTGCCGGCGACGATCGTCAGGGTGTCGCCCTCCATGGAGAGGAACCCGTCCTGAGCGTTGGCCAGCACCTTGGTGCCATCCGACTGGGTGATGCGAACCTGGCCCTCGGCGAGGATGGCCAGCACCGGCTCGTGGCCGGACATGAAGCCGATCTCACCCTCGACGGTCTTGGCGACCACGAGGCTCGCCTCTCCCGTCCAGACCTCCGCATCAGCGGAGACGAGGCTGACGTGCAGCGCCATGGTCAGCCGTTCTCCTTCTGGATCTTCGCCCACTGCTCTTCCACGTCGGAGATGCCACCGACGTTGAAGAAGGCCTGCTCGGCCACGTGGTCGAAGTCACCGCGGGTGATCGCGTCGAACGACTCGATGGTCTCCTTCAGCGGGACGGTCGAACCCTCGACGCCCGTGAACTTCTTGGCCATGTAGGTGTTCTGCGAGAGGAACTGCTGGATGCGGCGCGCACGCGACACGACGATCTTGTCTTCCTCGGAGAGCTCGTCGACACCGAGGATGGCGATGATCTCCTGCAGCTCCTTGTTCTTCTGGAGGATCTGCTTGACAGTCGTCGCGACGCGGTAGTGGTCCTCGCCCAAGTAGCGGGGGTCCATGATGCGCGACGTCGAGGTCAGCGGGTCGATGGCCGGGTACAGACCCTTCGAGGCGATCTCACGAGAGAGCTCGGTCGTCGCGTCGAGGTGGGCGAACGTGGTCGCCGGAGCCGGGTCGGTGTAGTCATCGGCGGGCACGTAGATCGCCTGCAGCGAGGTGATCGAGTGACCACGCGTCGAGGTGATGCGCTCCTGGAGCACACCCATCTCGTCGGCGAGGTTCGGCTGGTAACCCACGGCGGAGGGCATGCGGCCCAGCAGCGTGGAGACCTCGGAACCGGCCTGCGTGAAGCGGAAGATGTTGTCGATGAAGAGCAGCACGTCCTGCTTCTGCACGTCACGGAAGTACTCCGCCATCGTCAGAGCCGACAGGGCGACGCGCAGACGCGTCCCCGGCGGCTCGTCCATCTGGCCGAAGACGAGGGCGGTCTTGTCGAAGACACCCGCCTCTTCCATCTCGTGGATCAGGTCGTTGCCCTCACGGGTACGCTCACCGACACCGGCGAACACCGACACACCACCGTGGTCCTGCGCGACGCGCTGGATCATCTCCTGGATCAGGACGGTCTTGCCGACACCGGCACCACCGAACAGACCGATCTTTCCACCCAGCACGTACGGGGTCAGGAGGTCGATCGACTTGATGCCGGTCTCGAACATCTGAGTCTTGGACTCGAGCTGGTCGAAGTTCGGCGCCTTGCGGTGGATGGGCCAGCGCTCGGTGACCTCGATCGTCGCACCGGGCTCGAGGTTCAGCACCTCGCCGATGACGTTGAACACCTTGCCCTTGGTGACGTCGCCGACGGGGACCGAGATGGCCTCGCCGGTGTCGCTGACTTCCTGTCCGCGGACGATGCCGTCGGTGGGGTTCAGCGCGATGGCGCGGACGAGGTCGTCGCCCAGGTGCTGAGCGACCTCGAGAGTGATCTCGGTGGACTCTTCGCCCATCGCGATGGTGGTCTTCAGCGCGTTGTAGATGTCGGGGATCGAGTCGTGCGGGAACTCGATGTCGACAACCGGACCGTTGACGCGTGCGACGCGCCCGACGACCGCGGTCGCCGGCTGGTCAGCCGGAGCGGTGAGGGTCATTTTCGTCTCTTTCCTGATGGTCTATTTGCTCGCGAGAGCGTCGGCCCCGCCGACGATCTCGGCGATCTGCTGCGTGATCTCCGCCTGACGCGCGTTGTTGCGCAGACGGGTGTAGTCGGTGATGAGCTTGTCGGCGTTGTCGCTGGCCGACTTCATCGCCTTCTGCGTCGCTGCCTGCTTGGCGGCGGACGACTGCAGGAGAGCGTTGAAGACGCGGCTCTGGATGTACACCGGCAGGATCGCGTCGAGAACAGTCTCGGCGTCCGGCTCGAACTCGTACAGCGGGTAAACGGTGTTACCGGCTTCCGACTCATCGGCTTCCGTGATCTCCAGCGGGAGCAGACGCACGGACTCCGGCGACTGCGTCATCATGCTGACGAAACGGTTGTACACGAGGTGGATCTCATCGACGCCGCCGTCCTGTCCTCCACGGGAGAACGCTTCGAGCAGTGTCGCCGAGATCTCCTCGGCGGTGTGGAACGACGGGGTGTCCGTGTCGCCGGTCCACTCCGCGGCCGCAGCGATCCGTCGGAACTGGAAGTATCCGACGGCCTTGCGGCCGATGAGGTAGAACACCGGCTCCTTGCCCTGCTCGCGCATGAGCTCTGCCACCTCGAGACCCTCACGGAGGATCTGCGAGTTGAAGGCTCCGGCGAGACCGCGGTCCGAGGAGAAGATCACGACCGCGGAGCGGGTGATGTTCTCGGACTCGCGGGTCAGCGGGTGATCCACGTTCGAGTGCGTCGCGACGGCCGACACGGCCCTCGTCACGGCTCGCGCGAAGGGGGTGGACGCCTTGACGCGTGCCATCGCCTTCTGGATGCGCGAAGCCGCGATGAGTTCCATCGCCTTCGTGATCTTCTTGGTCGTCTGAGCAGAAGAGATCTTCTGCTTGTAGACCCGGAGTTGAGCGCCCATATCTCAGTACCTCACGCGATTACGCGCGACGACCCTTGACGATCTTCTCCTGGTTGACGTCCTCAGCCTCGGCTGCAGCGTGCTCCTCGTGACCGGGGGCGCCGATCGCGTGGCCCTTGCCACCCTGGAACTCCAGGACGAAGGCGTCCGTCTGCTTCTCGAGCTCTGCGACCGTGGCGTCATCGAGGACGTTGGTCTCACGCAGGGTGTCGAGAACCTTGGTGTTGCGACGCAGGTAGTCGAGCAGTTCGCGCTCGAACCGGAGCACGTCCTCGACCTCGACCGTGTCGAGCTTGCCGTTCGTTCCGGCCCAGATCGAGACGACCTGCTCCTCGACGGGGTACGGCGAGTACTGCGGCTGCTTGAGCAGCTCGGTCAGACGCGCACCGCGGGACAGCTGACGACGCGAAGCCGCGTCGAGGTCGGATGCGAACATCGCGAAGGCCTCGAGGGAGCGGTACTGCGCGAGCTCCAGCTTCAACGTTCCGGAGACCTTCTTGATCGACTTCACCTGCGCGTCGCCACCGACTCGCGACACCGAGATACCCACGTCGACCGCCGGACGCTGGTTGGCGTTGAAGAGGTCGGACTGCAGGAAGATCTGGCCGTCGGTGATCGAGATCACGTTGGTCGGGATGTACGCGGAGACGTCGTTCGCCTTGGTCTCGATGATCGGGAGTCCCGTCATGGAACCGGCGCCCAGCTCGTCGGACAGCTTCGCGCAACGCTCCAGCAGACGGGAGTGCAGGTAGAAGACGTCACCCGGGTATGCCTCGCGGCCCGGCGGACGACGCAGGAGGAGCGACACGGCACGGTAGGCCTCAGCCTGCTTCGACAGGTCGTCGAAGATGATGAGGACGTGCTTGCCGCCGTACATCCAGTGCTGGCCGATGGCTGAACCGGTGTACGGAGCCAGGTACTTGAAGCCGGCAGGGTCGGACGCGGGAGCGGCCACGATCGTGGTGTACTCCAGAGCGCCGGCCTCTTCGAGCGCGCCCTTCACCGAGGCGATGGTCGAGCCCTTCTGGCCGATCGCGACGTAGATGCAACGGACCTGCTTGTTGACGTCGCCGGACTCCCAGTTGGCCTTCTGGTTGATGATCGTGTCGATCGCGATGGCGGTCTTGCCGGTCTGGCGGTCACCGATGATCAGCTGACGCTGACCACGGCCGACCGGGATCATCGCGTCGATCGCCTTGATTCCGGTCTGCATCGGCTCGTGCACCGACTTGCGCTGCATGACGCCGGGCGCCTGGAGCTCGAGAGCGCGGACGCTCTCGGTCTCGATCGCGCCGAGTCCGTCGATCGGGTTGCCGAGCGGGTCGACCACGCGGCCGAGGTAACCGTCACCGACGGGGACCGAGAGGACCTCACCCGTGCGGGTGACCTCCTGGCCGGCCTCGATGCCGGTGAACTCGCCGAGGACGACGACACCGATCTCGTGCTCGTTCAGGCTCTGCGCGAGACCCTTGGTGCCGTCGGCGAAGACGACGAGCTCGTTCGCCATGACGCCGGGCAGTCCCTCGACGTGAGCGATGCCGTCCGCAGCGTCGACGACGGTGCCGACCTCGGTCGCACCGGCCGCGGTGGGCTCGTATGCGGCGGCGAAGTCCTTCAGCGCGTCACGGATGACGTCGGGGCTGATCGATAGTTCTGCCATTGTCTTCCCTTTGTATCTGGGTGCGCGGTTCCCCGCGCGAAGTCGTGTTAGCCCGCGAGCTTCTGGCGAAGGTCGGCGAGTCGTGCGGAGATGCTGCCGTCGATGACGTCATCGGCGATCTGCACGCGCAGACCTCCGACGACGGCAGGGTCGATGACGACGTTGAGCGAGACCTGACCGTCATAGCGACGCGAGAGCGAGTCGCTCAGACGGTCACGCTGCGCGTCGCTGAGGGCGGTGGCGGTGTGCACGGTGGCGACGACGCGGCCGTGCTGGTTCGAGACGATGTTCATCGCCCTGTCCAGCAGACGACGAACGCGGCGCTCACGCGGCTGGCGTACCAGCGACGTGATGACCAGAGTCGCTGCGGTGCTGGTGGAGCCTTCGGCCAGGAGACGCTCGACGAGCGTGCTCTTGGCGTCTTCTCCCCCGACGCGGCTTCCCAGAGCGAGTTCCAGCTCGGGGTTGGCTGCGATCACCCGGGAGAACCCGAAGAGCTCGCCCTCGATGTCCGTGTCCGGCTCGGCGACCGCTGCGGCGCGGATCGCGAGCTCCTCGATACCGTCGACGAGTTCATCCGCGTTGGACCAGCGTTCTGCGACCACGGTCGACAGAACGCCCTTGGCGCCTGCGGAGAACCCGCCGAACACCGCTGCGACGACATTCTGTCGTGCCGCGGCGGGAGCGGAAGGATCAGCAAGCGCGCCGCTCAGCTGGGACGAGTCGCTCACGGCCCGGGCGGCGGCGAACAGCTCCCGCGCCGTGTCGAGAGTGATGTCCTTCGCTGCGGCAAGCGTCTTGATGGATGCCGCGAGTGCCTGAGTGGTCGCGCTGCCCATTACTGAGCCGCCTTCTCGGATGCCTCGAGCTCGGCGAGGAAGCGATCGACGACAGCGGTCGCGCGTGCGTCGTCGGAGAGCGTCTCGCCGACCACGCCACCGGCGAGGTCGAGGGCGAGCGATCCGACCTCGCTGCGGAGCGAGACGAGAGCGGTCTGACGCTCCGCCTCGATCTGCGTGTGCGCGGTGGCGGTGATGCGTGCGGCCTCGGTGGTCGCAGCTTCCTTCGCCTCGGCGACGATCTTCTTGCCGTCCTCACGGGCGGCCTCGCGGATCTCGCCGGCCTCGGTGCGCGCCTCAGCGAGCTGACGCGTGTACTCCTCGAGTGCCGCCTCCGCCTGCTTCTGCGCCTCGTCGGCCTTGGCGATGTTGCCCTCGATCGCGGCGGACCGCTCATCGAGCATCTTCGTCAGCTTGGGAAGGGCGACCTTCCACACGACGATCAAGATGATGAGGAACCACAGACCCGACCAGATGATGTCGTACCACGCGGGGATCAGCGGGTTGTTCGCCGCCTCACCCTCAGCCGCGAGGTTCGTGACAAGAGCGTTCAGCATCCTGTCTCCTTCAGAAGTCGGTTCGGATTACGGGAAGGGGATGAATCCGACGGCGATGCCGACGAATGCAAGCGCCTCGGTGAAGGCGATACCGATCCACATGAGGACCTGGAGACGGCCGGCCAGCTCGGGCTGACGAGCGACGCCCTCGATGGTCTTGCCGACGACGATACCCACGCCGATGGCCGGGCCGATGGCAGCGAGGCCGTAGCCGATCACCGCGAGGTTGCCGTTGATTTCAGCGAGAACCGTAGTTGCGTCCACGGGGTTTTTCCTTTCGTTGGGTGGGAAGGCTGATGCCTGCCCGCTCAGTGTCTAGTGGGCTTAGTGCTCTTCTGCGACCGCGAGCTGGATGTAGACCGCGGTGAGGACGGTGAAGACGTACGCCTGGAGGACGGCGACCAGAATCTCGAAGAGAGTGAAGGCGCCGCCGAAGGCGAGGGTTCCGACACCGAGCGCGGCCCAGCCGCCGCCTGCGGTGAAGAAGAAGAACTGGGTCGCTGCGAAGCAGAGGACCAGGATCATGTGGCCGACCACGAGGTTCATCAGCAGTCGCAGGGTGAGCGTCACCGGGCGGATGATGAAGGTCGAGATGAGCTCGATCGGGGTGACGATGAAGTACACCGGCCACGGGACACCGGCGGGGAAGAGCGAGTTCTTGAAGAAGTTCTTCGGGCTCTTCTTGATGCCGGCGTAGATGAACGTGACATAGCTGACCACGGCGAGCGTGAGCGGCACCGCGATGATGGCCGTTCCCGGCATGTTCAGGAACGGGATGATGCCGGTGATGTTCATGAACAGCGTCATGAAGAAGATCGTCATCAGGATCGGGAGGAACCGATCGCCGTCCTTGCGGCCGAGCAGGTCGTGGGCGATGCCGCCGCGCACGAAGCCCATGCCCATCTCCACCAGGCTCTGGAACCGGCCGGGGACGACCTTCATGCGGCGGGTACCGAGCCAGAGGATGAGGACCACGGCGATCACGGAGAGCAACTGGATCAGGTGGATCCGGTTCACCGGGATGGGGCCTACGTTGAAGAGGATCTCCGGAAAGAACTCATCGATCGAAGGGCCGTGGAACTCGCCGTCGGTGGCAAGTCGGGGGGTCAGGGTCGCAGCGATATTAAACAGCGCGGGCTCCAGCTTCGGGGCACCGGTCAGAACCGGGGCGACGATGGTCGGTGTGCTTCACAGCGCAAGCGCTCGCGGGCGAGCGGCGGGCACGTCTCAACACTATCAGAATCTGAGGGTCCCCTAAGACCGCTGGCCGTCCTCGACGGGGCCGCCGTCGATGTGATTGGCGTTGCCGGGGGCGCGATCTTCGGGAACCTCGGTCGGCAGCGTGGTGTCGCTGACGTGCGGCAGACGCATCTGCGTGAGCACCACGACGTCGATGACGAGCGACATCAGCACACCGGCCACGATCGAGAGGAAGAACACCATCGGCTGCAGCCAGGGCTGACCGGCGAGCAGGATCATCACCACGACGAAGACGCCCAGCTTGAGCAGCCAGCCGCCGAGCACGATCGCGAAGAACAGCTGCACGTAGAGCGGGTCTCCGAACCAGCGATTCGCGATGAGGATGCTGAGGCCTGTGATGCCGAGGAACACGGACGCCAGCACGACGCCGAGCAGACCGCTGATGAGACCCTCGCCCTGGGCGACGAGGAAACCGACGCCGCCTGCGACGATCGCGAGCACGACGGTGGCGATCGCCGACCAGATCAGGGTCCGACGCAGGATCGGGGTGCTGGAAACGGGGCTCGGGCTCATCAGGACTCCACGGGTGTCGGATCGGGTTCGGCATCCGCAGCACTGCGGCGGGTGGGGCTCAAGGTGACGACGAGGCAGGCGGCGATGCCCAGGACGCCGAAGCCGACGCCGGGCAGGTACTGGCCTGGCCAGTCCTCCCGTGCGCCCACGTACATCATCAGGACCGCCAGAGAGACGACAGCCGTCCAGGCGTAGAAGATCAGCACGGCGTCGCGGTCCCGGTGGCCGAGATCGAGCATGCGGTGATGCAGGTGCTTGCGGTCGGGCGAGAAGGGCGACCGTCCCGCGCTCATGCGCCGGAGCACCGCGAGGCCGAAGTCCAGCAGCGGCAGCAGCACCACGAGCAACGGGAGCAGGATCGGCAGGAACGCACCGACCAGCTGCGACCGGCCGAGACGCTCGGGGTCGAGGGCCGACGGGTCCATCTGGCCGGTGATCGCGATCGCGGACGTGGCCATGAGGAGGCCGATCACCAGTGCTCCCGAGTCGCCCATGAAGATCTTGGCCGGGCTCCAGTTCAAGGGCAGGAACCCGAGGCACGCACCGATGAGGACCGCCGCGAGGAACGTCGAGAGGTTGAAGTAGCTGGAGGCCCCGGAGTCGCGCGTGAAGATGTATGAGTAGGCGAAGAAGACGCCGTTGGAGATCAGGCACACACCGGCCACGAGGCCGTCGAGGCCGTCGATGAAGTTCACCGCGTTCATCACGATGACGATCGCGAACATCGTGATGGTGATGCTCAGCCAGCTGGACACGACGATGAGGTCGCCGAACGGCAGCGAGAGGATCTGCAGTCCGCCGCCGACCGTGATGACGCCGGCGGCGAGGAACTGCGCGCCCAGCTTGATCATCCAGTCGATGTCCCAGAGGTCGTCGACCACGCCGATGATCGCGATCAGAAGCGAGGCGCCGAGGATAGACCACATCGTCTGCGGGGGGATCCAGATGCTCTGGAAGAAGGGGTTCATCGCGGAGAAGCCGAAGGCCGCGGCGATGGCGAGGAAGATCGCGACGCCGCCCAGCCGGGGCTTGGGCGTGGTGTGCACGTCACGGTCGCGGATGGCGGGATAGAGCTTGAACCGGAGGCTCACCTTCAACACCGCCCAGGTCAGCGCGAACGTGATCAGGGCGGTGAGGATGATCGTGAAGAGATACTGCTTCACGAATCCCCGTCCTGCTCCTGCGGGTGGTCGTGCCCGGTGTGCGCGTGCTCGGTGTGCTCCTGCCCGTCGTCCTCGGGCTCGAGCAGATCGCCGAGCACCTCATGCAGCTGCTCGCGCGTGACCGCGCCGTCACGGAGGATCCGCACCACGCCCTGGTCGGAGTCGGCGCCTCGACGCACCAGCGACGTCGCGTCGACGATGGTGGACGCGATGCCGTCCTTGCTCAGTCCGTCCGCGAGGTACACCGCGACGCTGTCGCCGAGCATCTTCTCAGCGTCGTACGCGGAGATGGCGGCCGACTCCCCTGTGAGGTTCGCGCTGGAGACCGCCAGTGGTCCCGTCTCCGCGAGCAGTTCGAGGGCGACGCGGCCCTCCGGCATGCGCACCGCGACCGTGCCGAGGGTCTCCCCCAGGTCCCACACCAGCGACGGCTGGGCCGGCAGCACGATCGTGAGTCCCCCGGGCCAGAACGCCTCGACCAGACGCTCCACGGGCTCGGGAACCGACTCCGCGAGGGCGGCGAGGGTCTCCTTGGTGCCGATGAGAACGGGCGGCGGCTGGTCGCGGCCGCGCCCCTTCGCGTCGAGGAGCCTCTGCACCGCCGCCGGGGAGAAGGCGTCGGCGGCGACACCGTACACCGTGTCTGTGGGGATGACGATGAGGTCGCCTCGGCCGATCGCCTGGCGCGCATTGCGCATGCCGGCGAGAAGCTGCGACTCGTCGCTGCAGTCGAAGATGGTTGACATGACGGTTCGATTCTATGCGGCGCGGCCGATGAGCACGCTCGGAGGTTGCTGATCAGGGGCGGAGCGCGGTCGTGGCGCGATCCCGCAGCGTCAGGTCGCGATGCGTCGCCGCCGCACGCCAGCCGTCGACGGTGAGGATCTCCCTGATCGATTCGCCCTGCAGCTCGCCGTGCTCGATGACGAGAAGGCCGCCGGGGCGCAGCAGGCCGAGCGCGCGTCCGCTGAGCACGCGGACGATGTCGAGGCCGTCCTCTCCCCCGTACAGCGCCATGGACGGGTCGAAGAGTCGCACCTCCGGGTCGCGAGGTACGGCCGCGTCAGGGACGTACGGCGGGTTCGAGATGACCACGGACGCCGTGCCGTCGAGCTCGGGGAACGCGTCTCGCAGATCGGAGAGGACCAGCGTCAGGTTCTCCACTCCCTCCACGTTGCGAGTCGCCCACGCGTGGGCGTCTTCGGACAGTTCGGCGGCGAAGATCCGGGCGTGCGGGACCTCCGTGGCCATCGCGAGGGCGATGGCCCCGCTTCCGGTGCCGAGGTCGATGCCGATCGGGGCGGGTTCCGCGGAGTTCACCAGCGCGTCGATCGCGTATTGCACGACGGTCTCGGTCTCCGGACGCGGCACGAAGACGCCGGGGCCGACGGCGAGATCGAGGTGACGGAAGGGAGCGGTCCCGGTGATGTGCTGGAGGGGCTCGCGTGCGGCTCGACGGGCGACGACCGAGTCCAGCGCCACCGCATCGGCATCGTCGACACGGTCGCCGCGGACGATGGCGGCCTGCACCTCGCCGCGCCGCCTGCCGAGCACGTGCCCGGCGAGGAGCTCGGCATCGACCAGGGGATCGGGGACGCCGACGTCGGTCAGACGCTGGGCCGCCGCGCGGACGACCGCAGCAAGAGAGTTGTCGGACATGACTTCCAGCGTAGGGTGCGGGCGACCGTCACAAAGCCTCACCCATAGACCCCCTCCCCTAGGCTGGTCCCGCAGCGACCCCCGCACAGGAAGGCTCACCATGCCCGGCATCCACTCCGACATCACGACCGCTTTCGGCAACACCCCGCTCGTCCGGCTGAACCGGGTGACCGAGGGTCTCGGTGCGACCGTCCTCGCCAAGCTCGAGTACTACAACCCCGCCTCGAGCGTGAAGGATCGCATCGGCATCGCGATGATCAATGCCGCCGAGGCGTCGGGTGAGCTGCAGCCTGGCGGCACGATCGTGGAATCGACGAGCGGCAACACCGGTATCGCCCTCGCCATGGTCGGCGCGGCGCGCGGGTACCGTGTCATCCTCACGATGCCGGCCTCCATGTCGAAGGAGCGCCGCGTGCTGCTGAAGGCGTTCGGGGCACAGATCGTGCTCACCGACCCCACCAAGGGCATGAGCGGCGCGATCGAGGAGACCAAGCGCATCGTCGCGGAGACCCCTGGCGCGATCTGGATCCGCCAGTTCGCGAACGCCGCCAACCCGCAGATCCACCGCGAGACCACGGCGCAGGAGATCCTCCGCGACACGGACGGCACCGTCGACATCCTGGTGGCAGGCGTCGGCACCGGAGGGACCGTCACCGGAACCGGACAGGCTCTCAAAGCCGCGAAGCCGGGCGTCCAGGTGATCGCCGTCGAGCCCAAGGACTCCCCCGTGCTGACCGAGGGACGCCCCGGGCCGCACAAGATCCAGGGCATCGGCCCGAACTTCGTCCCGGACGTGCTCGACCGCGAGGTGCTGGACGAGATCCTCACCGCGGAGTTCGACGAGTCGATCCGCGTCGCCCGCGAGCTCGCCGCGAAGGAAGGTCTGCTCGTCGGCATGTCTTCCGGCGCAGCCGTCGCCGCCGCGCTGAAGGTGGCCGCCCGCCCCGAGAACGCCGGCAAGACGATCGTGGTCGTGATCCCGGACACCGGTGAGCGTTACCTGTCCACCGCACTGTTCGAGGATCTGCGCGAAGACTGAGGCCGTCGATGGGAATGATCGGGCGGATGCGCGAAGACATCGCCGCAGCTCGCCTCCGGGACCCGGCCGCGCGCAGCGCCGTCGAGGTCGCACTGCTGTACCCCGGGCTGCACGCGATCTGGGCGCACCGCGTATCCCACGCGCTCTGGCGGCGCCGGCTGCGTCTGCTCGCGCGAGCCGGGTCACAGGTCTCACGCTGGCTCACCGGGATCGAGATCCATCCCGGTGCACGCATCGGTCGCCGGTTCTTCATCGACCACGGGATGGGTGTCGTGATCGGCGAGACCGCCGTCGTGGGCGATGACGTGATGCTCTATCACGGTGTCACGCTCGGAGGACGCACACGCACCTCGGGCAAGCGGCATCCCACCCTCGAGAACGGCGTCGCCGTCGGAGCGGGGGCCAAGATCCTCGGACCCGTCACGATCGGCGCGGGGTCAGTGGTCGGCGCGAACGCGGTCGTGACCCGAGACGCCCCGGCGGACAGCATCCTCGTCGGCATTCCGGCGAAACCGCGTCACCGCACGGCCGGTGAGGACACCAGAGCGCTCCTCACCGCCCCGGACCACTACGCGATCTGACGCGCGTGCGCTAGCGGCGTTCTCCCTTGACCGACTCGACCTTCTTGCGGAGGAAGATCAGCGGGAGCAGCACACTTCCGAGGGCCGTGATCAACCACACGATGACCGAACCCAGCAACCATCCGGTGAGGTCGGTGATGCGCAGACCACCGATCGGGAGCAGCACGACGATGATCAGCGAGATGAGCGTCGACACGATGCCGATGCCGCCCATGAGCACGGGTGCGTAGCGATTGGCGATCTTCATGACCCACGGCGAGAGCACGCTCTGCAGGATCGCGAAGATCAGGATGCAGATGACGAATCCCCACCACTTGTCCCACTCGATCTCGAAGCCGTCGAGCAGCAGGTCGGCGGCGATCAGGCCGAGGCCGGCGGACACCAGGTAGAGCAGGCCGCGGAAGAGGAATGTGATCACGGGCTGAGCATAGCGCCCCGGCTCCAGGAGAGCGGGGAGTGCGCTGTCCGCACTCCCCGCCGTCCGGTCACTGGGCCACGAAGAACGGGACCGCTCCGCTCAGGATGCCGACGCCGAGCATCACGAGCGAGACGATGGTCGCGCGCCACAGGACCTTGCGGTGGTGATCGCCCAGGTTCACGCTCGCGAGGGACACGAGCAGCAGGATCGCCGGCACGAGCGGACTCTGCAGGTGCACGGGCTGACCGGTGATCGACGCCCTCGCCATCTCCACCGGATCGATGCCGAAGTTGGCAGCGCTCTGGGCGAGCACCGGGAGGATGCCGAAGTAGAACGCGTCGTTCGACATGAAGAACGTGAACGGGATCGACAGGAGTCCGGTGATCGGTGCGAGGAACGGGCCGAGAGCAGGAGGAAGCACGTTCGTGATCCACGCGGCCATCGCGTCGACCATTCCGGTGCCGGTGAGCACGCCCACCAGGACACCGGCCGCGATCACCATGGAGACGACGCCCACGATGCTCGGTGCGTGCGCGACGATCTCGGAGGCCTGCTCCTTGATGCCCCGGAAGTTGATGACGAGGGCGAGCCCGGCCCCCACCATGAACACGTACGGCAGCGGCAGGATGTCGAGCACCAGCAGCACCATCACCGCGAGTGTGAGGGCGAGGTTGAACCAGATGAGCTTCGGTCGGAGCGTGGGGCGGGCGGGGTCCAGCATCGTGTCCGCCATGGCCGTGTCCGCGGGGTCGACGCTCGCAGCGGAGACCGGAGCATAGCCGCCGGCGACGACCACGAGGTTGCCGGTACGCAGCGACGCGCGCGCTCCGGGCTTCGGCTCCGCACCGCGGAAGATCTTCGGCACGGTCGACAGCGATCCGCCGTCGGCACCGACGAGCAGGCCCTCCGAGTCCAGGCGCCCGAGGCGGCGACGCTCCTGCAGTCCGAGGATCCACGCGAACCCGAGAGTCACGACGATACCGGCGCCGAGCGCGGGCAGCATCGGCACGAAGATGTCTGTCGGCTGCACTCCGAGCGCTGTCGCGGCGCGCACGGTCGGCCCGCCCCAGGGAACGATGTTCAGCGTGCCGTTCATGAGGCCGGCGACGCACGTCAGCACCACGGGGCTCATCCCGAGCCGGAGGTAGATGGGGAGCATCGCCGACGTCGTGATGATGAAGGTCGTTGAACCGTCGCCGTCCAGGGAGACCGCGCCGGCGAGGATCGCGGTTCCGAGCACCACCTTGGCCGGGTCGTCTCCGAGCAGCCGCGTGATGAGGCGGATGAGCGGATCGAACAGCCCCACGTCGATCATGATGCCGAAGAACATGATCGCGAACATCAGCAGCGCCGCGGTCGGCGCCATCTTGCCGATCGAATCGAGGATCATGTCGCCGAGGCCGAGACCTGCGCCGGCGAAGAGCCCGAACGCGGTCGGAACCAGGATCAGCGCCACCATGGGAGTGAGACGCTTGGTCATGATGAGCGTCATGAACGCGAGGACCATCGTGAACCCGAGCAGCACGAGCACCCACTCCGGCGGCACGAACGCCACATCGTAGGTCGGCGCCTCTTCGGCGGCCGCGAACAGACCGGTGAGTGCGTCTGGCATGCGTTGACTCCTTCGTCGTGTCTCCATCTGCGTCGACGGATCCCGACGAGAATAGGCAATCCGCGCGCCGAGGGAGCGGTATGTCGCATTCCCTGTCGTTGTGCGCGTAGCGTGGGTTCTGCGCATATTGCGCGAGCGCAGCATGGAGAGAATCACGGTGCCGAGGATGACGTCGACCAGACCGCGGTTCGCCACGCGCGCCCTGCTCCTGCAGCTTGCGACGGTGGCCCTCGTCGTCGCCCTGTGCACCGGGGTGTATCTCCTCCTCGCCGTGCAGCAGCTGCGTGCCGAGGCGGAGTCGACGGCGCTGGGAATCGCCCGCACCCTCGCAGAGGATCCGCAGGTGCGCGCAGAGGTCGCTCGCATCTCCCTCCAGGAGGGCACACCCGACGCGGCAGAATTGCGCGAAGGCGACCTGCAGCGCATCGCATCCGATGTCACCGCGCGCACTGGCGCACTGTTCGTGGTGCTCACCGATGACAACGGGATCCGTCTCGCGCATCCCACCCCCGCACGGATCGGCGAAGAGGTCAGCACGCCATACGAAGAGGTGCTCGCCGGCGCCGAGATCGTCGACTGGCAGACCGGGACACTCGGCGAGTCCGCCCGCGCGAAGGTTCCCGTCCGGGACGAGACCGGCACCCCGGTGGGCGAGGTCAGTGTGGGGTTCGAGCGTGCGGGTGTCTTCGACGACCTGCCGCCCCTGCTCGCCGTGATCGGGGGTACGGCTGCGGGCGCCCTCGCTCTGGCTGTGCTCGCATCCCTCCTGCTCCGCAGACGATGGGAGCGTCTCACCCTCGGCGTGCAGCCGGAAGAGCTGGTCGCGCTCGTGCAGAACCAGACGGCCGTGCTGGACGGGGTCGACGACGGCGTCATCGCCATAGACACACGCGGCATCGTCCGGGTCAGCAACGCCGCCGCCGATCGGCTGCTCGACCTCGACGACCCGGTCGGACGTCCCGTCGACGACCTCGGTCTCCTCCCGGCCGTCCTGGACACCCTCACGGGTACCGGCGCCCGCACGAGCGCCCTCGTCGGAGACCGGATGCTGTATCTCGACTCGCGGAGCGTGGTGCGCGAGGGGCAGCAGCTCGGCACCGTGCTCATCGTGCGCGACCGCACGGACCTGGTCGCCTTGGCCGAGCGCCTGGAGACGGTCAGGACGATGACCGCCGCGTTGCGCGTGCAGAGACACGAGTTCGCCAACCGCATGCACGTGGCCGCCGGACTCATCGATGCCGGCCGGGTCACAGATGCCAGGGCGTTCCTCGGCGAGCTCGTGGAGCGGGGTCCTGTGGCGTTCCCGGTCGTGGGGCTGGACCTCCTGCGGGACCCCTTTCTGCACTCGTTCCTGGGCGCCAAAGCCGTCGAAGCCGGAGAACGCGGCGTCGCCCTGCGCATCGCGGACGACACGCACCTGATCGGCACGGTGATCGCTCCCGAAGACGTCGCCGCAGTCCTCGGCAACCTCGTGGACAACGCCGTGACCGCCGCGGTCTCGGGAGAGCGGACTCCGCGCTGGGTCGAGGTGGCGGTCCTGGACGACGACGATGCACTGGTGTTCACCGTCTCCGACTCCGGCCCCGGACTCGGAGACGTCGATCCTTTCGCCCCGCGGACGCGGGACCAGAAGACCACCGACACCGTGCACGGGCATGGGATCGGACTTCCGCTGTCGACGGAGATCGCCCGTCGGAACGGGGGCGACCTCTGGGTCATCGACCCCGGCGGTATCGACAGCCGCGGAGTCGAAGGCGGCGCTGTCTTCGCCGCGCGCATCAACGGAGCAGTCGACCGCAGCTCCCCCGATCCTGAGGAGAACACATGACCGTCCCCCTGCGCGTACTCATCCTGGACGACGACTTCCGCGTCGCCCAGCTTCATCAGGGCATCGTCGAGGAGCACGCAGGAGTCGGCGTCGCCGAGACCGTGCGATCGCTCGCCGAAGCCCGCGACAGCATGCGTGCTTCCCGACCGGACCTGCTCATCGCCGACGTGTTCCTTCCCGACGGGGACGGCATCGCGCTCGTCCGCGAGTCCGGCATCGACGCGATCCTGATCTCCGCCGCCGACGACGCTCCGACGGTACGCAGAGCACTGCGGTCGGGAGCTGTCGGCTATCTCGTGAAGCCCTTCGAGCGACGGGCTCTGTCAGGACTCCTGGATCGCTACGTGCGATACCGCAACCTCCTCGACGGTGATCGCACCCTCCGCCAGGAAGACGTCGACCGCGCCCTCGCCATCCTGCACGGTGCGGGCGAACCGGTGTCCGTCTCGCGGTCGGCGACGGAGCAGCTCGTGCTCGCCGCACTCGGCGACGGAGAGCGTTCGGCAGCGGAGATCGGGGAACGCGTCGGAATCTCGCGCGCGACCGCGCAACGGCATCTCGCAGCTCTCGCGGCGAGAGCCGTCGTCGACGTGCGCCTCAACTACGGATCGACGGGCCGCCCCGAACACCGCTACGCCGCACGCGTCTGACGTCAGCGGATGAACGGCTCAGGAATCGGAGCCGACGGCTGCGAGGCGTGCTTCCTCGTCGGCGGCGATCGCGCTCTCGATGATCGGGTCGAGCGCGCCGTCCATGACCTGATCGAGGTTATACGCCTTGAATCCGGTCCGGTGATCCGCGATCCGGTTCTCCGGGAAGTTGTAGGTGCGGATGCGCTCCGAACGGTCCATGCCCCGGATCTGCGACTTGCGCGCGTCGGAGGCGGCTGCGTCGAGCTCCTCCTGCTGCTTGGCCAGCATTCGGGCGCGCAGCACGCGCATCGCGGCCTCGCGGTTCTGCAGCTGCGACTTCTCGTTCTGCATCGACACGACGATGCCGGTGGGCACGTGCGTGATCCGCACCGCGGAGTCCGTGGTGTTCACGGACTGACCGCCGGGCCCCGAGGAGCGGAACACATCGATCTTGAGGTCGTTCTGGTCGATGTGGATCTCCTCCGGCTCATCGACCTCGGGGAAGACCAGCACACCGGTCGTCGAGGTGTGGATGCGGCCCTGCGACTCCGTCGCCGGCACCCGCTGCACACGGTGCACCCCTCCCTCGTACTTCAGGTGCGCCCAGACGCCCTGCGCCGGATCGGAGGAGGAACCCTTGATCGCGACCTGCACGTCCTTGTACCCACCGAGGTCTGACTCGTTGCGCTCGAGCAGCTCGGTCTTCCAGCCCTTGGATGCGGCGTACTGGATGTACATGCGCAGGAGGTCGGCGGCGAACAGCGCGGACTCCGCGCCGCCCTCCCCTGCCTTGATCTCCATGATCACGTCGCGGGCATCGTCGGGGTCACGCGGGATCAGCAGACGCCGCAGACGCTCCTGAGCGCCCTGCAGCTCTTCTTCCATCGCAGGGATCTCCGCCGCGATGGACTCGTCCTCCCTGGCGAACTCCCGCGCCGTCGCCAGGTCGTCGGTCGCCGCGACCCAGGCTTCGTAGGCGGAGACGATGCGCGAGAGTTCCGCGTATCGACGGTTGACGCGCTTCGCGCGTGCCGCGTCGGCGTGCACCGCCGGGTCGGAGAGCTCCTCCTGCACCCGGCGATGCTCGTCGATCAGAGTCTGGACGGACTCGAACACGGGTCGGCCGCTCAGCGGATGTTGTTGTCGTGTCCGTGAGCGCCCGAGGGCAGCGTCGGGATCGACTTCTGCATCTGCACGAGGAACTCGACGTTCGAGTTGGTCTCCTTGAGCTTGCCGAGCACGACCTCGAGCGCCTGCTGCGGGTCGAGTCCGGCGAGGGCGCGACGGAGCTTCCACGTGATCTTGACCTCGTCGGCCGAGAGCAGCATCTCCTCGCGGCGGGTGCTGGACGCGTTCACGTCCACGGCCGGGAAGATCCGCTTGTCGGCGAGCTGACGCGACAGACGCAGTTCGCTGTTGCCGGTGCCCTTGAACTCCTCGAAGATGACCTCGTCCATCTTGGAGCCGGTCTCGACGAGCGCGGTGGCGAGGATCGTCAGGGATCCGCCGTTCTCGATGTTGCGGGCTGCACCGAAGAAGCGCTTCGGCGGGTAGAGCGCGGACGCGTCGACGCCGCCGGTGAGGACGCGGCCGGACGCCGGGGCGGCCAGGTTGTACGCGCGTCCGAGGCGGGTGATCGAGTCGAGGAGCACGACCACATCGCGGCCCAGCTCGACGAGACGCTTGGCCCGCTCGATCGCGAGCTCGGCGACGGTGGTGTGGTCTTCGGCGGGGCGGTCGAAGGTCGAGGCGATGACCTCGCCCTTCACGGTGCGCTCCATGTCGGTGACCTCTTCGGGGCGCTCGTCAACGAGCACGACCATGAGGTGGACCTCGGGATTGTTCTGCGCGATCGCGTTGGCGATCTGCTGGAGGACGATCGTCTTGCCGGCCTTCGGCGGCGCGACGATCAGTCCGCGCTGGCCCTTTCCGATCGGCGCCACGAGGTCGATGATGCGCTGCGTCAGCTTCTCCGGGGCCGTCTCCAGACGCAGACGCTCCTGCGGGTAGAGCGGGGTGAGCTTGCCGAACTCCACGCGGGTGGCCGCGTCGTCGACCGACAGGCCGTTGATCGAATCGACCTTGACCAGGGCGTTGTACTTCTGGCGCCCCTGCTGCTCGCCCTCGCGCGGCTGCTTGATGGAGCCGACGACCGCGTCGCCCTTGCGGAGGTTGTACTTCTTCACCTGGCCGAGCGAGACGTAGACGTCGCTGGGACCGGCGAGGTAGCCGGTGGTGCGCACGAAAGCGTAGTTGTCGAGCACGTCGAGGATGCCGGCGATCGGGATCAGGACGTCGTCCTCGGTGATCTCGGTCTCGAACTCGTCGGCCGGTGCACCGTTGCGGCGCTTGTTGCGCTGACGGTTGCGGTTGTTGCCACCGGACTGCTCGTCGTCGGCGGCGGGCTGCGTCTGCTGCTGCTCCTGGGCCGCGCCGTTCTGACCGCGTCCGCGGTTGCGGCTGCGGCTGCGGTTGCGTCCGCGACCGCCCTGCTCCTCGCCGCTGTCCCCGGAGTCGGAGTCGGCGTTCTGCGGAGCCTCAGCGGGTGCCGATTCGGCAGCGGACTCCGCTGCCGGCTCCGCAGCGGGCGCCTCGGCGTCGGCTGCGGGCTTCTGCGCACCGCGGCGTCCGCGTCCCGTGCTCTTGGGCGCGGCCTCGGCGGGAGCCTCGGCGCCAGCGGAGTCGGAGGCCTCGGCGGGCGCCGTCTCCGCGGAAGGAGCCTCGGCATCGGCCTTCTTCGCACGGCTGCGACTCGGACGCTTCGCCTTCGGTGCAGCCTCGGTGGTCTCTGCAGTGGCGGACGCTGCTGCGGTGGCGGACGCTTCCGCGGGCACGGACGCTTCCGGAGCGGCGTCCGACTTCGCGGCCTTCTCCGCCTTCGCGGCATCGGCCTTCTCCGCCTTCTCGGCCTTCGCAGCCGCGGTCGCGGTGCTGGCACGGCGAGGCGCACGCTTGCGCGCCGGTGCTGCTTCGCCCGTCGGCTCCGCGGATGTCGCCGGTGCTTCCGAAGCGGGCGCAGACTGTTCGTTCTGGGTCTCGGAGAGGTTCTCCACGAGTACTCCCTTATATGTCATGGGGAATGAGCGTTGAACGCGCACAACGGGTGCTGCGCGCGATCGCACGGGCTGACGCTCGGCGCCAGCCAGCCTCGGCAGGCGGCTCAGGAATGAACTCTGCCACAGGGGTTTGCGTGCGGGTCTTGCAAGAGTTGCAATGGGGCCAGATTCACGCAGTTACGTGGAGCCCTCCGCTCGAGACCCCACTGTACCACCACGCACGTCGACTGCGAGCAGGAGAGCCTCCCACGGGGTGTCGGTGACGCGTTCGGCGAGCTCGACCGCGTCCTGACGACTTCCGGGGCCGTCCGCGAGGACCAGCACACTGGGGCCTGCGCCGGAGACCACCGCGGCGAAACCGGCAGCGCGCAGCGCCTGCACCAGACGCTGCGTCTCCGGCATCGCTCCGGCACGGTAGTCCTGGTGGAGGCGGTCGGCAGTCGCATCCAGGAGCAGCTCCGGGCTCTGCATCAACGCGGCGATCAGCAGCGCGGAGCGGGAGACGTTGAACACGGCGTCGGCAGTGGAGACCTGCGGCGGCTGGAGCGACCGCGCCTGCGAGGTCGACATCGTGTACGTGGGGACCAGCACCAGAGGCGAGACTCCCCTGTGCACGAGGAGCTTCTTGTGCTGCGGCCCCCGCTCCGACATCCATGCGATCGTCAGGCCACCGAAGAGCGCCGGCGCCACGTTGTCCGGGTGGCCTTCGAGCTCGGTCGCCAGCCGGAGGAGATCCGTGTCATCGATCTCCACATCACCCTCGAGCAATCCCTTCGCGGCGAGCACGCCCGCAGCCACGGCGGCACCGGATGAGCCGAGGCCCCTGCCGTGCGGCACGGCGTTCTCCGCGATGATCCGCAGACCGGGAACAGGGCGTCCCGCGTCGGCGAACACATAGGCGATGGTGCGGACGATCAGGTTCGACTCATCACGAGGGATCTCGGCCGCTCCGGAACCGGAGACCTCGATCTCGAGCTCGCCGGCCGGCAGCGCCGTGACCAGAAGCGTGTCGTAGATGCTGAGCGCGAGGCCCAGTGTGTCGAAGCCGGGGCCGAGGTTCGCGCTCGTCGCCGGCACCCGCACCTCGACGGTGCGTCCTTCGACGGCTCCGCCCTCCGCGGGGACGACGGGCGCTGTCATCGTCACTCGCCTTCCACCCGGAGCACCGAGACCACGCGTGCGACGACCTCGCTGTCCGCGAGAGCGTCGACGGTGGCACTCAGGGCCTGCTCCGTCGCGCGGTGCGTTCCGATGATCAGACGGGCTGTGGGCTCGTCCTCGCCTTCCACGGTCTGCACGACGGTGGCGACCGAGACATCGCCGTCGCTGAGGATGCTCGCGACCGTCGCGAGCACACCTGGCGCGTCCGCGACCTCGAGCGTGATCTGGTACCGGGTGGTGACGTGACCGATCGGCACGACGGGCAGGTTGGCGCGAGTGGACTCTCCCACCCCGACCCCGCCTGCGATGTGACGACGGGCCGCGGAGACCACGTCGCCGAGCACGGCCGACGCGGTCTGCACGCCACCGGCACCGGCACCGTAGAACATCAGGGAGCCCGCAGCCTCCGCCTCGACGAAGACCGCGTTGTTCGCACCGTGCACGGAGGCGAGGGGGTGCGATGCCGGGACGAGGGCCGGGTACACGCGCACCGAGATCGACTCGGCACCGTTGGCCTCGATCCGCTCGCACACGGCCAGCAGTTTGATCACGAAGCCTGCAGCTCTGGCCTCTTCGATCATCGATGCCGTGATCGAGGTGATGCCCTCGCGGTAGACGGCTTCGAGCGGCACGGCCGTGTGGAAAGCCAGGCTCGCGAGGATCGCCGCCTTCTGCGCCGCATCGTAACCCTCGACGTCCGCCGTCGGGTCGGCCTCGGCATAGCCCAGTCGCTGCGCATCGGCGAGCACGTCGGCGAAGTCGGCGCCTTCGGTCTCCATCCGGTCGAGGATGTAGTTCGTCGTGCCGTTCACGATGCCCATGATGCGCACCACGCGGTCGCCGGCGAGCGAATCGCGCAGGGGACGGATGATCGGGATCGCCCCCGCCGCGGCGGCCTCGTAGTAGACGGAGGCGCCCACCCGGTCAGCGGCCTCGAAGAGCTCGGGCCCATGAGTGGCCAGGAGAGCCTTGTTCGCGGTGACCACGTCGGCCCCGGAGCCGATGGCCTGCAGGATGTTCGTGCGGGCCGGCTCGATGCCGCCGATGAGCTCGATCACGATGTCGGCGCCCAGGATGAGCGACTCGGCGTCGGTCGTGAAGAGCTCCTTGGGCAGGTCGACGTCGCGTGGCGCGTCGAGGTTACGCACCGCGATCCCGGCGAGTTCCAGTTCGGCGCCCGCGCGGTCGGCGAGTTCGTCGCCGTGGCGCAGCAGGAGGGCCGCGACCTGAGAGCCGACCGCTCCGGCACCCAGCAGCGCCACACGAAGTCGTCGGTATTCAGTCATGGTTGCTCCTTCGGAGGTGGGTCATTGGTCTCCCTCGGGGGCGTGCGCCCCGTCGATGCCCGCGTCGCGGGCCAGCACGTCGTCGATGGTCTCGCCGCGGACGATGACCGCGGAACGTCCACCGCGTACGGCGACGACCGGCGGACGCGGGACGTGGTTGTAGTTGCTGGCGAGCGAGACGCAGTAGGCGCCGGTCGCCGGCACGGCGAGCAGGTCCCCGGGCACGAGGTCGTCCGGAAGGTACTCATGATCGACGACGATGTCGCCCGACTCGCAGTGCTTGCCGACCACGCGGCTGAGGCGCGGCTCGCCCGCTCCGACACGTGAGGCGATCCGCGCCGAGTACTGGGCGCCGTACAGCGCCGGACGTGCGTTGTCGCTCATCCCGCCGTCGACGCTGATGTAGCGGCGGACGGCTCCGGTGTCGATCGTCACGTCCTTGGTGGTGCCGACCTCGTAGATCGTGACACCGGCCGTGCCGACGATGGCGCGGCCGGGCTCGAAGGACAGGGCGGGAATGGGGATGCCCCGGGCGGCGCAGTCGTCGGCGACCGCGGTGATGATGGCACCGGCAAGGTCTTCGATGGGTGTCGGGTCGTCCACACGCGTGTAGGCGATGCCGAAGCCGCCGCCGAGGTTGAGCTGGGGCACGGGGCCGTCCTCGAGCAGGGCTGCATGCAGGTCGAGCACGCGCGACGCGGATTCGCGGAAGCCGGCGACGCCGAAGATCTGCGAGCCGATGTGGCAGTGCAGTCCGGCGAACACCAGGCCGGGGATCTCCCGGATCCGCGCCACGGCCCGCTCGGCGTCCGGCAGGGGGAACCCGAACTTCTGGTCCTCGTGGGCGGTGGCGAGGAAGTCGTGGGTCTCGGCGTGGACGCCGCTGATCACACGCACGAGCACGCGCTGCGTCGCGCCGGTACGCGCCGTGATCGCTGCGAGGCGTTCGATCTCGATGGCGCTGTCCACGATGATCGTGCCGACCCCGACCTCGACCGCGCGTTCCAGCTCGGCGACCGACTTGTTGTTGCCGTGGAAGCCGATGGAAGCGGGAGCGACCCCCGCGGCGAGGGCCACGGCCAGCTCTCCCCCGGTGCACACGTCGACGCGCAGTCCCTCGTCGACGACCCAGCGCGCCACGGTCGTGCACAAGAACGCCTTACCCGCGTAGTACACCTGCGCCGTGGTGCCGTTCTCGGCCGCTGCCCTGTCGAACGCCAGGCGGAATCTGCGCGCACGCCCGCGAACCTCGTCTTCATCGAGCACGAGGAGCGGAGTGCCGTAGGTGCGGGCCAGGTCCGTGGCGCTGACGCCGGCGATGTCGAGCACGCCGTCGTCGTCTCGTACTGCTGAGGCCGGCCAGACGCCGTCGGCGAGATCATTCGCGTCCTCGGGGACGGCGAGCCATTCCGGGGCGAGCGAATCGGCAGGGAGAAGCACTGATCACCAATCGTGGGAAGGATCTCGGGCAGGGCACGCACATCGAGGTTGACCCGATTCTAGGGCACCCACCCCGTCGCCTTGATCACGGTGACTCGCCGCGTCAAGCCCATGCAGCACTCCGCAGGTGCCTCCTAAGGTGGGGGCGTGACGAACAGCGAGACAGCACACCACGACACGGAGTCCTCCGTGAAGCCGAAGCCCGGACTTATCGCGCGCATCACGACGCCGGCCATCGCGTGGGCACTCTCCCGGCGACCGGTCAGGGCCGCACTGCTCTACTCCGAGCGACGGGGGCCGATGCTGGCCGACAGCGTCACGTACCGCGCCCTGTTCAGTGTGTTCGCGGGCGTGCTGCTGGGCTTCTCGATCGCCGCGCTCTGGCTCGCCGGCAACCCCGACGCGTGGCGCGCCATCATCCAGGCGGTGCAGTCCGCCGTCCCCGGCCTGATCGGGAAAGACGGCGCGATCAATCCCGAGGATCTGAAGGCCCCCGCATCGCTCTCCGTCGCGGGCATCATCTCGCTCGTCGCCCTCGTCGGAGCCGCTCTGGGAGCGATCGGCTCTCTCCGCACCGCCGTGCGGGTGATCGCCGGGACCGTCCAGGACGACATCCTCTGGGTGTGGGTGATCCTGCGCAACCTCGCCCTGGCGCTCGGGATCGGACTCGCCTTCGTCGCCTCCGCCGCGCTCACCTTCGTCGGTCAGCTCGGAGTCGAGTGGATCGCCGACCTCCTCGGCCTGCCCGCCGACTCCGCCGCGGTCGCCTGGACCGTTCGGCTGCTCTCGCTGCTCGTGGTGTTCGCTCTCGACGCCGTGCTCATCATCGGTGTGTTCCGCGTGCTCTCGGGCGTGCGTCCCGCCGCCGGTTCCCTGTGGCCCGGCGCCCTGATCGGCGCCCTCGGTCTGCTGGTACTCCAGGAGCTGTCCGGTCTGTTCGTGGGCGGCGCGACCAGCAACCCGCTGCTCGCCTCGTTCGCGTCCCTCCTGGCGCTGCTGATCTGGCTGAACTTCTCGACCCAGGTGATGCTGTTCGCCTGCGCCTACATCGTGACCGCCGAGGAGGAGAGGTCCGATCGCGTGCATGCGAGGTTCGCCGCGACCACATTCCCCCAGCGACGGCTCCAGCGAGCCGAGGCCGAAGTGCAGATCGCAACGGCCGAGCTGCGGGCGGCGCAGAAGGCTGCGGCCTCCGACGGGGGATCCTGATCGGCGTCGGTTGACCCCACCCTCGTTGTGACCCGATCGGGTAACCTGGTCACAACGAAAGGGGCTTCATGGAGCCACGTCGCACGAGCATCACCCTCCCCGGCACCACGGTCTCGGTCCTGGAATGGCGCCCCTCATCCGAAGCCGGCCTTCCCGTCCTGCTTCTGCATGGCGGTGGCGCCGACAACGCGCAGCTCTCGTGGGGAGAGGTCGGCCCTGCGCTCGCCAGCGCCGGACACCGCGTGATCGCCCCCGATCATCCCGGTTTCGGCCGCAGTCCCCGTCCCGGCTGGCCCCTCACCCAGGAACACCTCGTGCGATACGTGGGCGACCTCGTCGACGAACTCGGCCTCGTCGACTACGCCATCGCCGGCCTGTCGCTCGGCGGTGGCATGACGCTCGGCCATCTCCTCGATCGGCCGAGCCACGCGAAGTCCGCCATCCTGCTGGGGTGCTACGGATTGATGCCGCGCCTGGCCGACGGGCTCTCCGGCCGGATGACGCACTTCGGCACGTTCCTGCTGCTGCGCACAGGACTGCTGACGGCCGCCACCCGGTCCTACGCGCGCAACGCGCCCGCGATGGAACGAGGCCTGGCCACGCTCGTGCGGAATCCTCAGGCGCGCACTCCCGATCTCGTGAAGGCGGTGCTCGACGAAGCGTCCACCGGCACGGGCCTGACGAGCTTCGCGGAGTGGCAGCGCGATCAGGTGCTCTGGAATCGACTGCGCACCGTGTACACGCCTCGACTCCCGTCCATCACGACCCCCACGCTTCTCGTGCACGGCGATCGCGACACCGGGGTGCCGCTCCCCCATGCCGAAGCCGCCGCGGAATTGTTGCCCGTCGGATCCCTGACGGTCGCCGCCGGAGCAGGGCACTGGGTGCAACGCGACCGCCCCGACCTCGTCGTCCCGGCGATGCTCGACCATCTGGAGGGACACCGCGATGCCCAGGCCCCGCGTCCCTGATCGCCGCGAGCGGATCCTCGATGCTGCCGAGGAGCTCGTGCTCGCCAACGGTTTCGACGCCATGAGCGTCGCCTCGATCGCCGAACGCGCCGGCATCGGCAAGGGCGCGGTCTACCTGGAGTTCGCCGGCAAGAAGGAGATCCTCGATGCGCTGCTGCAGCGCGGCACGACCCGGATGAACGACCGCGTGCGTCGTGAGCTGGGCGACCGGCCGCGCCTCAGCTCCGCGTACCGCGCGTCCGCGCGCGCTCTGAGCGAGGACGCGCTGATGACGGCGGCCTTCCTCGACGACCGGGGCATCCTCGGTGCGCACGTGGCGGATATCACAGACGGCCGATACCGTGACCGGCAGAGGCGCGTCAACGAATGGCTGCAGGGGCTGCAGAGCCGAGGCGAGATCGTGGACGACGTGGATGTCGAGGCCCTCGCCCTCGCACTCTCCAGCGCATCGATCGGACTGCTCTCCGCATCCCGGTTGCTCGGCCCGTTCGAACCGACATTGCTCGAACGCGCCATCGACACGATCGGCCGCATGGCCGAGTCCTTCGAGAGGAACTGATCATGCATGTCGCGACCTTCGGCGATCCGGCCGGCCGTCCGCTGCTCCTCCTGCACGGCGGTGGCGTCGCAGGGTGGATGTGGGAGCCCGTCCGCACCCACATCGACAGCGGCGTGCGGGCGATCGTCCCCGACCTCCCCGGCCACGGACACAGCAGGGATGCGACCTACGACTCCCACGCGGTCACGGTCGCCGCGCTCGCCGGCGTGCTGCAGAAAGTCGGCCGACCGGCGACCGTCGTCGGATTCTCCCTCGGCGCACAGCTCACCGTGCAGCTCGCCGCAGACTTTCCCGAACTGGTGCGGAACGTCGTCGTCATCAGCGCCCAGGCCATGCCGATGCGGATGACCCGCCCCACTCTCGCGCTTCTCGGAGTGACCGCCGGTCTCGCGTCGAAGGAGTGGTTCGCCCGGCTGCAGGCACGGCAGCTGTTCATCCCAGACGAGCTCCTGGCCGACTATGTGCGCACATCCGCCGCGATCTCGCGCGAGACGCTCCTGCGCTCCGTCGAGGAGAATCTCCGCTTCACGCCTCCTGCCAGCTGGCGGACCTACACCGGAGCCGCGTCGATCCTGGTCGGCGCCGGGGAGAAGTCGCTCATGAAGCGCTCGGCAGCGCTCCTGCACGATTCACTGCCGCACAGCACCCTCGAGGCCGTCGATGGCTGCGGGCACGGCATTCCGCTGCAACGACCCGCCTGGCTCGCCCGCCGCATCGAAGCGATGCTCAACGCCAGCGACTCCCCGTGAACCGAGACCGCTGCCCGTCAGCTCGGGCAGCTGCCCTTGCTCTGAAGAGCCTTGTCGGTGACGATCGCGCCGTTCACGTCGACGTCGATCACGGCCGCGTCGTCGACGATCTCGATCCCTGTGAGCGTGAGTCCTGAGGGCAGCTGATCGGCGATGCACACCCGTTGGGGCTGCGTGAGTCCCTCCCCGAGGGCGCCGAGGGTGGAACCGACCCGGTCGAGGTCGACGTCGAGTCCGCCGATGCTGACGCCGACCGGCGTGAGCTCGAGGTCACCGTCGATGGTGCCGGGTGTGAGAGTGAGGGAGAGCGGCACCGCGGCTCCGAGCACGCTGATCGAACCGCTCACCGTGGCATTCGGCGCCGTGAACTCCACCGAGTCGACCGGCAGATCGGTGCCGGCCAGGAGCGTGGTGAACTGCTCCTGGTCGACGCAGACCGTGCCGGAAGCGCCGCCGAGGTCGCCCCCGCGCAGCGGAACACCGGTCGCCGTGACATCCGCGGCGCCCGTGATCCCGTCCAGCGTCACGGAATCGGTCGAGAGATGCAGGGTGTCGAGGGTGCCACCGATCAGCTGGGGCAGCAGGAGTCCCTGCGTCTCGACGTCGAGCTGCTGGTCGGCAGGGAGGTCGAGCTTCTCGACGACGATCGACCGTACGACGCCAGGCAGCACGGCGCGTGCGATGAGCTCCGCCGCGACGACCAGGAGCGCGAGCACGACGACCGCGACGAGAAGCACCCACGGCCACCGCCGCCGCTTCTGCTGCGGGGCGTCTGCACCCTCCTCGGATGCCGAACCCGGGATCACGAGGGTCGGGTGCTCCGTCGCCGCGTCCGGGTAGGGCCGGGTGTGGTTGTCGTCGCTCATGCCTGCCATCCTGCCCCACGGCGACGCACGCCTGCCTGCACTACATGCGCTCCGGCGCCGAGACCCCGAGCAGGTCGAGTCCGTTGCGCAGAACCTGACCGGTGGCGTCGTTGAGCCACAGACGGGTGCGATGCACGCTCTCGATGGGGTCGTCGCTCAGCGGGATGACGCGGCAGTTGTCGTACCAGCGGTGGTACAGACCGGCGAGTTCCTCGAGGTAGCGGGCGACCCGATGCGGCTCGCGCACCTCGGCGGCGAATGCCACGATGCGCGGGAACTCCTGCAGCGCTCCGAGCAGCGCGCTCTCGGTCTCGTGGGTGAGAGTCTCGGGCGCGAACTCGGAGCGGTCGACGCCGGACGCGACCGCGTTGCGTGCCACGTTATGCGTGCGGGCATGCGCGTACTGCACGTAGAACACGGGGTTGTCGTTCGTGCGCTTCTGGAGAAGCTCGGGATCGAGGGCGAGCGGCGAGTCCGCAGGAGAGCGCTCCAGCGAGTAGCGCAGCGCGTCGGTGCCGAGCCACTCGCGCAGATCGTCCATCTCGATGATGTTGCCCGCGCGCTTGCTGAGACGGGCACCGCCGATCGAGACGAGCTGCCCGATGAGCACCTCGACGTTCTTCTCGGGGTCCTCCCCCGCCGCGCCGGCGATCGCCTTGAGGCGGTGCACGTAGCCGTGGTGGTCGGCGCCAAGCAGGTAGATCTTGTCCTGGAAGCCGCGGTCGCCCTTGTTCAGGTAGTAGGCCGCATCGGCGGCGAAGTAGGTGTACTCGCCGTTCGAGCGACGGATCACGCGATCCTTGTCGTCACCGAAGTCGGTGGTGCGCACCCAGACGGCGCCCTCCTGGTCGAAGACATGCCCCTGCTCGCGCAGGCGATCGACGGCCTGGTCGACCAGACTCACACCCTGATCGTTCTTGGCGTGCAGGGTGCGCTCGGAGAACCAGACGTCGAAGTCGACGTTGAACTTCGACAGCGACTGCTTCTGCTCTTCGAGCTGGTACGCGTAGGCGAGCTCGCGGGCGACGTCGACCTGTTCGTCGGCCGGCAGTTCGAGCAGGTCGGGACGCGCAGCGAGCACGCGCGCCGCGAGGTCACCGATGTAGCTTCCCGCGTAGCCACCCTCCGGGGTCGGCTCTCCCTTCGCCGCGGCGAGGACGGAACTCGCGAAGCGGTCCATCTGCGCACCCGCGTCGTTGATGTAGTACTCCCTGGCGACGGTGGCACCCGACGCGGCGAGCACCCGGGCGATCGCATCGCCGAGAGCGGCCCAGCGCGTGTGTCCGATGTGGAGGGGTCCGGTCGGGTTCGCGCTCACGAACTCGATGTTGATGCTCTGGCCCACCTGCGAGTCGTTCGACCCATACGCGTCCCCTGCGTCGACGATGACCTTCGCCAGCGCACCGGCGGCTGCAGCGTCGAGGCGGATGTTGATGAATCCGGGGCCCGCGACCTCGGCGCTCGCGATGCCGTCGACGCCGGCGAGACCGTCGGCGATCTGCTGAGCCAGCTCACGCGGGTTCGTGCCGAGCGGCTTGGCCAGGCGCATGGCGATGTTCGACGACCAGTCGCCGTGGTCGCGGTTGCGGGGGCGCTCGAGCACGATGTCTGATGCGGAGAGCTCCAGGGGCTCGCCGGGGCGTCGTTCCTCCGCGATGGGTGCGAGGACGGCGAGGAGGGCTGCGGCGAGGGTTTCGGGGTTCATAGCCCCCTCAGTTTACGGGGCAGGACGACGCCGGCCGACGGCACGGACCGGGAGGAATTCGCGTTCGCTCTCCCGTGATCTACTCTCATCACATGAAGCCAGCCGCCGCCAGCCGCCGCCGGGGTGTCGCCGCGATCACCGCCGGCCTGATCGTGGCGGTCGCAGCCGTGGCTATCGGCGTCTGGCGCCCGTGGGTTCCCGCCCCTCTCGCCGCCCCGATCAGCGCGGCCGCAGCGGGCGAATCGGACGCATCGGCGGTCATCGCGCCGGCACCGCTCGTCCTCCCGGAGAACCCCACTGTCCTGGTGTTCGGCGACTCCTGGACGTACGGCTCGGCGGCCACCCTCCCCACGCAGGGCTACGCCTATCTCCTCGCCGATCTCCTCGGCGGCCGGACCATCGTGGACGGCGTCCGCGGGAGTGGATACCTCAAGCCCGGTATCGACGGACCGACGTTCGGAGAGCGCATCGCCGCACTCGACCCGTCGCTGTCGCCCGACCTCGTGATCATGCAGGGCTCGATCAACGACCGTGCCCAGGGTGCCGCCGGATACCGCGAGGCCGTGAACGCCGCGTGGGACGCGATGGCCGCCCTCTACCCGCAGGCCACGATCGTGGTGCTCGGCCCGGCCCCGCACGAGCTTCCCGTCGGTGCGACCACGGCCCGCATCGACACCGACCTCGCGGAGCTCGCCGCAGCGCGCGGCTGGTGGTACATCTCCCCCATCGCCCAGGCCTGGATCACCGCGCAGAACTATCTCGACGTGATCGACGTGGAGGTCGGCCGCAAGCATCCGTCCACGGATGGACACCGATACCTGGCCGAGAAGCTGGCCGCCGCCCTCGACGAGCTGCGCGCCGCGCCCATGACGGAGGCCGGTGGGTCGGAGACCACCCCCGACGAGTGATATTGTCGATCGGTACGCCTCCGTAGCTCAGTGGATAGAGCGCCGGTTTCCGGTACCGTAGGTCGCAGGTTCGACTCCTGTCGGGGGCACACATCAGCAGAAGGCCGCTCTTCGGAGCGGCCTTCTCTCGTTTCGCCTCGACTGGCGGTTCGCGCTCAGCTGCGAAACCGCCCGGGATCAGCGGCTGCCGAACGTCCGCGGCGGCCGAAGGTGCGCAGGCCCCGCAGGTTCCCAGGCCTTCCGGATAGGCTGTTGCCGTGCCCCTCCTCTCGATCGCCGGTTCGACGCGTGCCCCGCACCGTCTGCGTTCCGCGACGCCCATGAGGGAGTGGATGCGGATCATCATGCACCCGGGCACGAACGGGTGGACCAGCGTCTGGGGCACTCTCTCGCACGGCGAGATCGCGGGCTGCCCGCCGCCACGGAACTAGACCACGCCTCGAACGGGGCGGTGGTCTTCTGTGCTATTCACCCCTTCTCTCGCGTGAGGTCTTTCCGTGTCCCCGAATCCTTCCCCTGCCCGCTTCTCCCTCGCCCCGCACGCCCTGTGGCAAGGCATACGTTCCAACGCACGCAGCGACGTGCTCGGTGGGTCGCTTCTGCTCGCGGCCACGTTCGCCGCGTTGATCCTCGCCAACAGTCCCGCCGCGCCCTGGTATGAGTCCGTGCGCGATTTCACCTTCGGCATCCCCGAGCTGCATCTCGAGCTCAGCATCGGCGCGTGGGCGTCGGACGGACTCCTGGCGATCTTCTTCTTCGTCGTCGGGTTGGAGCTGAAAGAGGAGTTCGTCGCGGGGCGCCTGCGCGATCCTCGCCGCGCTGCCCTCCCCATCGCCGCGGCAGTGGGTGGAGTGGTGGTGCCCGCGCTGATCTTCGTGCTCATCAACGCCGCGAGCGGTGCGGATGCGCTGCGTGGCTGGGCGATACCCACCGCAACCGACATCGCGTTCGCGGTGGCCGTGATAGCTGTCGTCGGCAAGTTCCTGCCGCCCGCGCTGCGTGTGTTCCTGCTGACACTCGCCATCATCGACGACCTCATCGCGATCACCATCATCGCGACCTTCTACACCGAGAGCATCAGCTTCCCGTGGCTGATCCTCGCGCTGCTGCCCCTGGCAGGATTCGCCGCCCTGGTGGCGAAGGGCGTGCGCGCATGGTGGCTCCTCCTGCCCCTCGCCATCGCGGTGTGGGTGTGCATCCACGCGTCCGGCGTCCACGCGACGGTCGCCGGCGTGCTGCTCGGCTTCGTCGTGCCCGTCACCGCGACGGAGCGCGCCCGGGTGCGCACGGGCACCGACGCGGACGGCCGTCCGATGTACGACGGCATGGCCGCGCACCTCGCCGACCGGTGGGGCATCGTGGCCACGCTGTTCGCGGTGCCCGTGTTCGCGTTCTTCGCCGCCGGCGTCACGGTCGGCGGATGGGACGGACTCGCATCGGCGTTCACCGACCCGATCACGATCGGCATCGTCGTGGGACTGGTCGCCGGCAAGCCGGTCGGCATCCTCGTCACGACCTTCCTGCTGAGCCGGATCCCCGCTCTGCGTCTCGACGAGACGCTCCGCTGGCCGGACCTGACCGGCATGGCGTTCCTCGCGGGAATCGGTTTCACCGTGTCGCTGCTGGTCGGCGAGCTCGCCTACGGGTCGAGCTCGGTCGCGGACGAGCACGTGAAGATCGGCGTGCTGGTCGGGTCGTTCGTCGCAGCCCTCCTCGGCGGGATCATCCTGGCGCGGCGCAATGCGCTGGCCCGAGCGGCGCGTCGGGTCGAGTGACCCTCACCGACCTTCCGGTGAGACCGTGGCCTCCGGATGGGCGTCGCTCAAGAGGCTTCCATCCGGCGGTCGACGGTCCCAGGACGGGCGACGGATCGCGTAGAACACGAGGGGTGGTGCGCCCAGCACCACGATGACAGCGCCGACGACCCACGGATAGGCCGCGGGAGGGAAGGCGGTGAATCCCTCGGGCGGGATGAAGGCGAGCAGGAATGCCGCGAGACACGCGACGAAGCCGATGCCGGCGACCAGTGGCAGCGCAGCGACGCGGTACGCGCGGTGCACCGTCGGCTCCTTGCGACGCAGCACGATCGCCGACGCGAACATGAGCATGTACATGATCAGGTACAGCGCGGCCGCCATATCGATCAGTGCGACGAACGCGGCACTCACGTTCGGGACCACGATGAAGATCGCAGCGAGGATCGTCACGATCGTGCCCTGGAGCATCAGGATCCCGGACTGGACCCCCGCCTTGTTGCGCTTCTGCAGCATCGGTGGAAGCAGGCCCGTCTCGGCGGCGGCGAGCACGCCCTTCGAAGGCCCAGCGACCCAGGTGATCACGGAGGCGAGCGCGCCGGCGGCGATCAGCGCCGAGACGGCTGCCGTCGCCCATCCCATCCCCCAGTGATCGAAGTACACACCGAAGGCGAGCATGATGCCGTTCGTGAGCCCCAGTTCCTTCGACGGGACGGCGACCGAGATCGCCAACGTCGGAAGGATGAACACGAGCAGGATCAGACCGGCGGCGAGGAACACCGAGCGGGGATACCCCTTGCCCGGGTCCTTCATCTGGTTCACGTGGACCGCGTTGACCTCCATCCCGGCGTACGCCAGCACGTTCGACACGATCAGGACGATGGACGCCAGGCCGGTGAAGGGAGGGATGATCGCCGATGCTTCGAGCGGGACCTGGCTCTTCTCGCCGCTGAACACCCAGATCGCACCGAACACGATGAGCAGCGCGGCCGGCAGGAGCGTGCCGAGGATGCCGCCCCAGGAGCCGAGCTTGGCGAAGAGGTTGCCACCGCGGAGGGTGACGAAAGTCGAACCCCAGTAGAACACGATGATCACGACCGCCGTGAAGAAGCCCGAACTCGACAACGACGGATCCATGAACACGAACGCGAGGGCACCCGCGATGAAAGCGAGCTGCGTGGGGAACCACACCACGTTCTGGATCCACTGCAGCCACACCGCGGTGAATCCCCACCTGTTCCCGAGCGCCTCCCGCACCCAGACGTAGATGCCGCCCTTCCATCCGGTGGCGAGCTCTGCGGCGACCAGGGCCGTCGGCACCAGGAACACGATCGCGGGGATCAGATACAGCATGATGCTGCCGAGGCCGTACGTCGCCATCGCCGGAAGCGAGCGCAGACTGGCGACGACGACCAGGGTGAGCAGGGCGAGCTGGCCGACGCCGAGGATGGCGACGGCCGGCCGCGACACCTGCGTGGCTGCCGACGTGCGCGCAGCAGTGGGGCGAGTCGGCCCCGCTGCCGGAGTCGATTCTGGGGTGGCACCCGTGTTCGAAGTGGACATCGCGGGCTCAGTGATGGAAGGCCGATTGGGGCTTCTCGGTCGGCATCGGCGACTCGAGTGCGTCGAGGTAGGCGACTTCGGTCGCGATCGCCTGCAGAAGCTCCTCTGCGAGGTCCATGCTCAGCCCGTTGCGCACGACGATGCGCTGCACCGTTATCCGCTCCAGGTCGGCGGGCATCGGATACGCCGGCACGAGCCAGCCCTTCATCCGTAGCCGATCCTGCAGATGGTAGAGCGTCCAGTTCTTCGTGTGTCCGTCCTTCAGACGCCACGCGAACACCGGGATGTCGCTGCCGTCGTTCCAGAGTTCGAACGCGTCGAGCTCGGCGATCCCCGCGGAGAGGTACTTCGCGACGTCCTGGGAGGCCTGCTGCACGGCGCGGTATCCCTCGAAACCGAGACGGAGGAACAGGTAGTACTGCAGCACCACCTGAGCCCCCGGCCGCGAGAAGTTCAGCGCGAACGTCGGCATCTCCCCTCCCAGGTAGCTCACCTTGAACACCAGGTCCTCCGGGAGCCACTGCGCCTCCCGCCACACCACCCAGCCGAGCCCCGGATACACGAGCCCGTACTTGTGCCCTGACGTGCTGATCGAATGCACCCGCTCGAGGCGGAAGTCCCACACCAGGTCCGGCTGCAGGAACGGCGCGATCATCGCCCCCGATGCCCCGTCCACGTGGATGGGGATGTCGAGGCCCGTGTCCTTCTGGATCTCGTCGAGAGCGGCGGCGATCTCGGCCACCGGCTCGTACATGCCCGTGTACGTGACCCCCATGATCGCGACGACGCCGATCGTGTTCTCGTCCACATACTTCGCCAGGTCGTGACCGTCGAGAGTCTTGTGCTCCTCGCTGATCGGCACGTAGCGCGGCTCGACGTCGAAGTAGTTGCAGAACTTCTCCCAGCACACCTGCACGGCCGAGGACATCACGATGTTCGGACTCGAGGCATCCTTGCCCGCCGCGCGCCGAGCCTGCTGCCAGCGCCGCTTGAAGGCGAGACCGCCCAGCATGCACGCCTCCGACGACCCGATGGTCGAGGTACCGATGCTCTTCTCCGCATCGGGCGCGTTCCAGAGGTTGGCCAGCATGTGCCAGCAGTTGTCCTCGATCGCCGCCGTCTGCGGATACTCGTCCTTGTCGATCATGTTCTTGTCGAAAGACGCGGCATAGACCTGCTTCGCGTCGTCGTCCATCCACGTACTCACGAACGTGGCGAGGTTCAAGCGCGCGTTCCCGTCGAGGATCGTCTCGTCCTCCACGATCTGCTTCGCCGTATCGGGAAGCGACTCCCCTGGCGGGATGACGTGGCGCGAGGTGAGCGTCGCCTCCCCCGGCCTCGTGAAGATCGGCTGGTCGGCGCTGGAGGGAGTGCTCATGTCCGTGACCTTTCGCATCGCTGTCGGCGTACCGCCAGCGACACGCTCGATCCTCATCGCTGGCCGTGTGCCGACCACTATCCCAAGAGCGACGATGCCGCGCCACCCCACTTTCGACCACATCGAAGCTCCCCCGGGTGAATTCGGGGCGGAGCCGGACGATCGCGGAAGTGACGTGCCTAGCATGTGCGGAGCGGGGCTCCGCCGCGGAGTGGACTCCCGAGATCATCGGCTGAGGGCGGTCGACTCAGCCCGAAGAAGGGAAGCATCCATGGCTGAACTCATCGTCATCTCGTTCGACAGCGAGCCACAGGCGGAAGGTGCCTACGACGAGATCCTGTCGCTGCAGAACGATCTGGTCGTCGAGCTCGCGGGCCTGGCACTCGTGAAGGTCGACGAGAAGGGCAAGACCAAGGTCGAGTACCCGGGTGCAGCGGGGAACATCGGCGTCGGTGCCGCTGGAGGCGCGCTGTTCGGCATGCTGATCGGTCTACTCTTCTTCGTCCCGTTCGCCGGGCTGCTGTTCGGCGGCCTCTTCGGCGCACTGTTCGCCGGGCTGGACAAGACCGGTATCGACGCCGAGTTCCGGGACCGGGTGAAGAACGCGGTCTCCGAGGGCAAGTCCGCCGTCGTCGTCTACGCGACGAAGATCACGGAGGACAAGTTCGCCGCCGCGCTCGCGCCGTTCAAGGGCACCGTCGTGCAGACCTCCCTCTCGGCGGAGGACGAGAAGGAGCTCATCCACGACCTCGGCGGCGCGAGCTGACCCGCACTGTCGAGGAAGCCAGCACGGACGCGAAGAAGGGCCCCG